>CATPCJ010000123.1 GCA_955652915.1 uncultured Bryobacteraceae bacterium | reverse complement strand
GGTGCGCTACGCGCCACTCAAACTTCTGCTCAACGACGTTTATGTGCGGGAGCTATGCGCTTGGGGGGAGCGCGAGACCGCCAGAAAGCTGCGCGTGATCCAACGCCAGAAATATGCGCAACTCTTGAAGCATCTGGCGGCGCAAGCCCGATTGCATCAAGAACGCCGATTGGATCATATGGATCGAGCGGAGTCGTGGAATAACTATGGCGATGTATTCCGGCAAGCATGGACCGTGCGCCTGGTTATCGTCCGGCTACACATGGCGCTTTGGTTACACGCGGTATCGTTTCCCGGAGCTGCATGGTTGGCGAGCGATGCCTGTAGGAATCTGCGCCGCCTCTTTCCACCAGCCGAAGTGATTCCGATCCGCGCTTAGAATCTATTCGATCCTCGAGCCGGGGCGTTAAGACTTAGGCTTATCCCGCACTAGCCACTTGGCGAACAGCATCAAGTCTTTGTTCCAGCGATCTGTTCGTTCTATGGCTTCCGCCGACGGCGTTGCTTTCGCATATGGAGCGCGCAATGCAGCGGCCCAGATCACGAAACAGCAAAATTGAATCGTCATGAATAGAGCTCCCATCCGTTGCGTTGTGAGCCCAAAGTTTATTCCAAAAAATCCACCGGCCGCCGCGATGAAGAGCAACGCAAGCAGCCAGCCGTGCAGGACTAGATTTCTGGCCGACGGCGCCCTGGGAAAGAATGCCATGGTTGTAAACATCAGTACGCCGAGAAGCGAGGACACCACTCTCTTCACCACAAACAATCGTTGGACATCCGGTACTCGCCATATTATCCGGTGAACATCCAATTGCACGGTCCCGAATGTCACAACCAGAGCCACTCCGATGGCGGCTATAATGAGTACGCGGGCGAAAGCATGAATTCCGGGGTAAGCGCGATACAAGAGACGATAAAAGTCCAGGACAACCAGGATTTGAAAAGCAAGGAGGAGAGGTTGGGTCGAAACCCAAACCTCTCGATAGGCCGGGGAGCCTGGTGAACGTCCGAGCCACCACCAGATCCCCGTAAGAAGTATATCCGCAATCAGGTAAATGGCGAAAACTTTAAACTCACGGAAGATTCCCCGGAGGACAATAGACGCCACCACGGCAACTTGCGCGATGGGCGTGATCGCCCACAAGAAATGCTCCCAGGTTTTTATCGCCTCTGTATTCACACAATGAGTTTACAAAGTTTTCCCGGGCACCTCAATGTATTACACTTTACAGTATCTGCATGACTTGAACAATCGGGCTGGACGGTGGCGGAAGGTCCGGTGGCGGTCCCTCAGCGCTTAGGCTCACGGTAGTTATCGCTAAGCAACAGCACAAAACAGTGGTTCTGACAATGTGTCGCATTTTTGGCCTCCTTTCAGTATTCGTATCCTTGTCATTGTATACTATTTCAGGTCTATCGGTACCCCCCATTCTTCATTTATTTTTAACCTAGAATAGCCCTTTGGAATCACAGAAGGGGTGATCAGGGTACAAAGTGTTATTCTAGTTTTCCCGAATGGCCAAACGCACACTGATCCTCGCTTTTCTCGCCACTGCATTGGCCGCCCAGATCAACTCCGTCATCATCGATACCGACGCCGGTTCGGACGACTTAATGGCGATCGCGTTTCTCCTCGCCCATCCCACCGTCCACATCGAAGCTATCACGATTGCCAATGGATTGGCGCATGTCGATGCCGGCGCGCACAATCTCGTCCGCTTGCTAGAGCTCAGCGGGCGCAAAAATATCCCGGTATTCACTGGACGGAGCACTCCGTTGCGCGGCCATGCTGAATTTCCGGCTCAGTGGCGTAAGACTTCGGACGAACTCCAGGGCGTTACACTGCCTGTAGCAGCGCGGCAGCCGGAGCCGAAACCCGCCGCTGAATATTTCCTGCAACGATTGAAAGATCGTTCCCATCCAGTGCGCATTCTCGCTCTCGGTCCGCTGACGAATCTCGCCGAGGCGCTGCAGCGCGATCCCTCCATAGCCGGAACCATCCGGGAACTGGTAATCATGGGCGGCGCCGTCCGGGTCCCCGGCAATCTCGCCGACGGCGGCGTTTTCAAAACGAACAACAGGACCGCCGAATGGAATATTTTTGTCGACCCGCTGGCCGCCCGCATCGTCTTTCGCTCCGGCATTCCGATACGTCTGATTCCCCTGGATGCAACCAACAAGGTTCCCATCGACACGGCGTTCCTCCGTGAATTTCAATCCGCGGCGAAGTTGCCGCTGGCGAAGTTCGTGGCCCAGGTCCTGGAGACGGACCGGAAGTTCATCGAGGATGGCTACTTCTACGCGTGGGACCCGCTGGCGGCGGTCACGCTGCTTCATCCTGGGGTCGTGAAGCCGAGCCGGATGCACATTGACGTTCGCCAGGATCCACCGGAGGACGGCCGAACGGTTCAGACGCCGGGACGCGCAAACGTCGACTTCGCTCTGGATGCGGACGCAATCGCATTCCGGAAGATCTTTCGAGAAGCCTTCGAAAAGTAATCGGTTCGATTACCTCCAAAACCGGCATCCAGAACACCCCGGTCGATAGCCTGTCCACGCTGCGCACTTCCTTCTCCAGCAGCCAACGCGCCATGTCGTGTAGATCGGCGGTAATACAACCGAAGCATCGCACCGGATTATCATCGCGCTCCGGGCCACAGCCAGCCAATGCCCGCTACCACCCACTCAATGCCTGCGGCGTCTGGGTGCACAAATCTCCAGTGCCTTCCAGTCCACTGTCGCTGGAGCAGACTTCTTCTGTTTGCCTGCCGGCTTCTTCTTGCTCATAACTATCTCCAGACTTCATGAATTGTGGACTCGGCCCGGTTCCGATTCGTAAAGAGAAGACTTTCCAACGCCGAACAGGGCAGTGAACCGCCAACCAATGCCAGGGATCGGATGAAAACCGGAGCCATGCTCTTCGACGGCCAGAGAGCACCAATGTCTTGACACGTTCCCGCAGGGATCGACTGTTGCCTTCTCGACGTCCTTCCAGCCAGATTGCACTTTTCCTGCCCTCGCGCTAAATCCAGATGACTCCGCATCGACGCTTGCCGCCTGTGTCCCCGGGACCACAAACGTTATCTGTGACGAGCACCTTCCAGGCAGTCTGTCGCCGGGCCGAGCTCTTGAATATCCCGGGTCAAGTGCGGGCGTCGAGAGAGTCTCGACGCGGCACGCACATGTACGCCACATCGTTATTCGTAACGGAGCGCCTGCAACGGATCCACCCGCGTGGCGCGCATCGCCGGCAGAAAGCCGGCAAACAATGCGACCAGCGCCAGCACCCCAGTCGCGGATGCGATTACCAATGGGTCTCTTCCGCTCACGCCCAAAAGTTGAGATTGAATCAGCCGCCCTGTCGCCAGAGAAACCACGACGGCGATAGCGATTCCCACGCCGGCCAACAGGATCGCTTCCTTCATCACCAGCCGCAGGACCTTTCTTCGATCCGCGCCTAAAGCCATTCTGATCCCGATTTCGCGGGTCCTTCTCACCACCATGTAGGCCATGACGCCGTACAATCCAACCGCCGCCAGCAGAGTCGCCAACATGCCGAACGTCGCCGAAAGCACCGCTACCAGACGGTCCATGAAAATCGTTTCGTCGATCTGCTTTTCGACGGTCTTGACGTTGAACACCGGCAGGTTCGGATCCTCGCTCCGGACTGCGCCACGCAGCATTGGTGTAATGGATGCGGGGTCCTGCGCCGTGCGTGCATAGAACGTCATGCTGCCCATTGTGGTTTGAGCGGCGGGCGCATAGTAAAAGCGATTATCCTTTTCTCGAAGATCGGACGTCTTTCCGTTGCGCACCACGCCGATGATTTCCATCGGACCATCCGAGCCTCGCTGGATACGGCGCCCGAGTGGGCTCTCGTTCCCGAAGAAATATTTCGCCATGGTCTCATTGATGACGACAACCTTGGGCGCACCGTCGCCATCGGCCTTTGTGAAATCGCGGCCGGCTAGGAGCGGAATGCCCATCGTCGCGAAATAGCCGGGACTCACGGAATTCGTCCAAACGCCCATATCCTCGTCTTCTTTGGCGTGATAGCCCGGCACAGTGATGGTCGTGATGGCGTTGTCTCCGGACAACACCGCAAGCTGCGACACAGCTACGGCGCGGACACCCGGCAGACGCGAAATATTTTCCTGCAATTGCTCGGTAAGCGTCCGGATGCGCTGCGGACTATAGCCGTTCAAACCAGGTTGCACCGCAAACGAGATGAGATGATCCGTGCGGAAGCCGGAATTGATATTCTTCACGTTGTACAGGCTTCTGGTGAACAATCCCGCGCCAATCAGAAGCGTCAATGAGAGCGCCACTTGCGTTACCACCAGGCCCTTTCGAAGACGCAGATTCCCGAAGCCGCCCAAGACTCCGGCGGCCTGGTCCTTCAGCGTGGCCGCCAATTCGTTACGGGTGCCCTGCAAGGCTGGTACGATACCGAAAATAATTCCCGTAACGATCGAAAGCGCGAGCGCGAACAAAAACACACGCGAATCGGGATGGCTGGATAAGCCTTCCATGGATGGATCGGTTGGAAGGAACCGCAGCAGAGCGTCGCCTGTCCAATCGGCCGCTAGGAGTCCCAGAAGACCTCCGCCCAGGGCCAGCAGCAGGCTCTCCATCAGCAACTGCCGCACCAGCCGGGCACGGCTTGCGCCCATTGCCAGCCGTATCCCGATTTCACGCTGCCGGGCGGTGGCCCGCGCAATCAGAAGATTCGCGACGTTCGCGCAAGCGATGAGCAACAGCACTCCCACCATTGCCATCAGAACCGCCATCGCGCTGCTCAGCTCGTCCTGCGGCGCCGAAACACCCTTGCGCCCAGGCAGCAGCGAGAGATGACGTTTTAGAAAGTTGCCGCGCAGGGTTTGTGAAGCGTTGGGCATCTCCTTGACTTCCGTCTCGAGAATCGGCTTCCAGAATGTGTTCATGGCGGCCTCGCCCTGCTCGCGTGAGATCCCTGGCTTCAAACGGGCTACGATGTTCAGCCACATCGAACGCCTATTGTCGAGATCGTTGCTTCCCGGCGACATCTGGGCCCGCATCATCATGGGAACGAAAACGTCGGCGGCCTCTCCAATACCGACGCTCTTGAAGCCTGCTGGCGCCACTCCCACGATGGTCATGGGATGCGCGTTCAGCGTGATGCTTTGATTTAAGACGCCAGGGTCCGCGCCGAATCGGCGTTTCCAGAATCCGTAACTCAACACCACCACCGGATGCGCGCCGGGGGTCTGGTCATCCTGCTGCGTGAGCGTACGCCCGATGGCCGCGTTCAGCCCGAGCACCTCGAAATAATTCCCAGAAACCAGATCGCCGTGAATGCGCTCCGTTGAATCGTGCCGGCTCATGCTGAAGCTGATCGGAAATCTGGCCAGTACGCCGCTGAATACCGGATTGCGATCCCGGAAATCGCGATACATAGGATAGGAGAACGTGAGTTTGTCGTCGTAACTGGTGTCGACTCTTCCACGCCGCGGTCCGGGAGCTTTGAACACCACGAGTTCCCCCGGATGCTTGACCGGCAGCGATCGCAACAGCACCTGGTCCATCAAACTGAACACCGCCGTATTGGCGCCGATCCCCAGCGCCAGCGATAACAAAGCCACGATAGTAAACATCGGACTTCTGCCGAGGCCGCGAAGTGAATAACGAAGATCTTCGAGCGGGTTGATCATAAGCTAATTATGCTTGCAACTCGGGGTCCCTGGGTCATTTACTGAAAGGAGAACACTTCGCCAGGAGGTACTGTTCGATTCCGGACAGTTCCTGAACAAACTGGCCACTCGGCCCCTCCGATCCCGTGAGATCATGTAGTTTGCCAGGATCATTCGCATCAAACCGGAGACCGAAAAACTGGTGAAGAAGGAAATGCAAAGCGGCCACTTCCGTTCTGTTGACGAGATCATCGTAGAGGGTGTTCAGGCAGTTGGACAGCAAAAACCGAAAAGAACCTAGTCGAATTGTTTGCCGAATCCCCGTTTAAGGGAATGGAGATGAATTTCGAGCGCTTCCCCGATATTCTGCCTCCGGTTGGTATGTGAAGGGCTTGCCATGCGAGGCGCACTCGTAAAGCCTCAGCTTGTCAGCGGACCAGGTCGCCAGGAGAGGACGCCTCTTGCCAGGCAAGGGGCACTCGTAAAGCCTCAGCTTGTCAGCGGACAAGGTCGCCAGGGGAGGAAGCCTCTTGCCAACCGTCGCGATTCCGTACGCAGCCGCAGCTTTGTGGCACACTAGCCAATAGGAACGTCAATCCATGAAGTTCACTCTCCTGGCGGGTATTTTGTTCACTTCCGGTCTCGCGCTGGCGCAACCTGCGCCGCCGCGCGGAGCAGGAGTCTCGTCAGAATGGGATGTTCGCAAGCTACTCGAAAGCCTGGATCTTCAAACTCAGCATTTGAAGCCGATCATCGAGCGCATCAAGCCTGAAACCTGGGTGGCCAACGGCGCGCCCGAGGCCTACGCCCTGCAATGGAAAACAGGCCAGGCGGAACTCAGGTATTTACTGTCGTCCAGCGAAGCTCTGGCCAGGCAGCCCGACCGCCTGACATTGGCTCTGGATACCTACTTTCGTATGCTGGCGATGGAATCCACGTTCGGCTCCGTGATTGAGGGCATTCGCAAGTATCAAAATCCGGCGCTGGCGGATTTGGTGCAAGCCGTGATGGGCGAGAACAGCGTGAATCGGGACAGGCTTCGCCAGTACATTCAAGACTTGGCGGAGCAGAAAGAGCAGGAGTTTAAAGTGGTCGATCACGAAGCGCAGCGCTGCCGGGAGACGTTGCTCCATCCGCCCGCGCCGCAGGAACGGAAGCCGGTGAAAAAATGACGGCGGGAGCGGCAGTTTTCACGTGCAGCATCTGTGGCGAGCCGTCCTCGGAGATCTGCGCATATTGCACGAAGGATGCCTGTCGAAATCACCGCTGCGATCGATGTAAGCGCTGCAGCGATTGTTGTGAGTGCGAAGAGCCGTTGTCGGCGGCTGAAGTGGAAGCGCCTGTTCAGGCAGAGGCTCTGGCAGAGGTTTCGGAAGCCCCTCCCGTTGTGGAAGAGATCGCCCCGATTCAGGAAGAACCCGTTGCCGAAGACTATTCACACGATCCTCATTCCGGAGAAGGAATCGTCTGATAGGCTCGTCCATATGCGCAAACATCTTGGGACCTGCCTGCTGCTTGCCGCCGGTTTGCAGATGCTGAGCGCGGCTCCGCGCATTCTGGTCCACGGCCACCGCGGGGCGCGCGCCATGCGGCCGGAGAACACCATTCCAGCCTTCAACTACGCCATCGACGTGGGCGTCGATTTCCTGGAGATGGACGTGGCGGTGACCAAGGACAACGTCCTGGTGGTTTCGCACGATCCGCACATGAATCCGGAAATCTGCACCGGGCCGCATCCCGGCATCGCGATTCACGAAATCACTCTGCGGGAGCTGCGCGAGTACGATTGCGGGACTTTGAAGAATCCGCGCTTTCCCAAACAGCAGCCTGTCCCGGGCACTCGTGTCCCGACGCTGGACGAGGTGCTGAATCTATCCCGCCGCGGGACCTTTCAGTTCAATATCGAAACCAAGAGTTATCCGGACCATCCGGAGTTAACGCCGCCGCCGGACGTCTTCGCCAAAATGATGCTGGACGAGATTCGCAAGCACAAGCTGGAGTCGCGCGTGATCGTGCAGTCGTTCGATTTCCGGACGTTACGCGCCATGAAGCGGCTGGCCCCCGATATCCGCTTGGTGGCATTGTGGGAAGGCGACACGCGGCCGTTCGTGGAGATCGCGCGCGAAGGGGAAGCGGGAATCATCTCGCCTTACTATCCGTTGGTGACCCCCGAACAGGTGCAGGCGTCCCACGCGGCCAAGCTTGAAGTTGTTCCCTGGACCGCCAATACTCCTCAGGATTGGCAGAAGCTGATCGATGCCGGAGTCGACGCCATTATCAGCGACGACCCCGAAGCCTTGATTGCGTTCCTAAAGAAAAAAGGACTGCGCTAGCCGCCGGGTAGGGCACCCACCCTCGTCCGCGCGGTTCCCCCTGGACCCGCTATTTCAATCGAAGAATACAGGCCAGGAGGCCGATCCTACTCAGCTACGTGTTCGCTTGCTTTTCAGCCAGCGGTCCGATTATCGGCAACACGACTTTTTGCCCGTTGTAGGTCTTGAACATCAGGTACAGCCAAAGGCCAACCCCGCCGATCCAGACGCACAAGGTGAGCAGGAGCGCGAGGATACTCCCGAGGACGGGTATCACGTGCAAACCGAGGGAGACGATAAACAGCACGATGTAGATCGCAATCATCCCGACATGGAAAAAGATGGCCTGGAAGGCGTTGAACTTCACATTCCGGTTGGTGTTGTAAGGAGCAATCACCAGGAACAGGATTCCGGTGATGAGACCTAAGAGGTAGCACAACGCGCCTGCGGCATTGTCGGTCAATCCACCACTCCCCACGGCGGGCGCCGCTCCGGGGGGCGGCACTGCACCCGCATCTACAGTAGCGCCACACTTTGGGCAGAATCGACCATCGGCCTGCGAACCACAACTGGGGCAAAATGCCATTTCTTATCCTCCGTTGACTCACTCTATCCGAAGTCTCGTTGATTAGCAAGTCTTTTAGAAGCTTAGGGACTTGGGACTAAAGGGTCCGGAGGCTCAGCGGATCGCCAGGTGCCCACGTTCCAGCCCCAAGCTCCCAGTCCCCAGCCCCCCGATGCTAGAATCGGTTCTCCAGTTCTCGGGAGTACAGCATGCTAACCTCTATATCCTTTCGACCCGATTTACGCCGGTATTCGATCGCCGGCATCACGGTGATTCTTGCGATCTCGGCGGCGCAGCTTCTACGGCCATGGGTTGGTCAGAGTGTTCCACCAATCGTGCTTGCGCCCTGGATTCTGCTGGGTGCGTGGTACGGCGGGCTGGGTGCCGGTCTGTTGAGCACGGCCCTGAATTCAATCGCGGCCGCCTATTTCCTGTTACCTCCGATTCATTCATTTCAGATTGCCGAACCGGACGACAGAATGCATCTGGCGACTCTCGCGCTGCTGGGCGTAATGATTAGCTGGCTGTGCGAATCACGCCGCCGGACTGCAATTCGGTTGAAGAGCGCGGTCCTGGAAGCGCAACGTCTGCGCATCGAAGCTCGGGATCATGTCCGCCGGCTGTCGGAATCGGAGAGCAACCTGAAATACGCTCTGCGCACCTTGTTGGAAAATCTTCATAGGCCGGCGGCGGAATTGGAATCCGTGGCTCACGGTTTGGCGAATTTCTCAGCCCTGGCTGGCGGGACAAGGCGAATTGAATCGATCGATGCCCATGGCTTGGCTGTAAATGCAATCGAAGAGTTCAGCGGCGCGTTGCCGGAGACTGCCCTTATCACCTGCGATGTTCCGCCGGCGGCGATCGAGGGTGACGCGTCCCAACTACGCGAGTTGCTCAGGCGCTTGATCGAAAACGCCATCAAGTTCAGGAGCGCCGACCAACTTCGCGTTCGAGTTTCCGCCGAACAGCGCTCCGGCCAGTTAATTTTTTCCGTCGCGGACAACGGGATCGGCCTCATACCGGTGTATTGGGAACAGGCCTTCGCTCTCGGCCGGCGCCTGCATGGTGACGAATATCCGGGCGAGGGAATGGGGCTTGCCATGGCCAAGCGAATTGTAGAGAATCACCGCGGACGCATCTGGATGGTTTCGGAATCCGGGCAAGGCACTACCGTCCGGTTCACGATTCCGCGCAAGGCCGTCTAACCCTCGTGGGGCTTCTGCTAGTCCTCGTTTGTACCGGTATGATTGGCGCCCTCGCGGGAGCTGTGCTCTATCAGCGCATAGGCAGCAGAGCCGACCGGCGTAACTATCCACCGCCCGGACGGCTGGTGGAGGTGGGCGGCCGCCGGATGCACCTCCTCGAGTCCGGTGCGGGCAGCCCGGTTGTCGTTTTGGAATCCGGAATCGCGGCGTCTTGCTTGAATTGGACGAACATTCAAGCGGAGGTTGCCCGCTTCACGCGAGTGTGCAGTTACGATCGCGCATCGCTGGGCTGGAGCGATCCCGCCAGCACGCCGCGCGTAACGTCGTGTCTGATCGATGAACTCCACGCCTTGTTACAGGCCGCGAACATTTCCGGACCATACGTGCTGGTAGGCCATTCCTACGGCGGCATGCTGGTGCGCGCCTACGCGGCCAAGTATCCGCACGAAGTGACTGGTTTGGTATTGGTGGACCCATTGCCCGCCAGCGAGTGGATGCGCCCGTCCGGCGAGCAGTCCGGAATTTTGCGATGGGGAAACCGATTGTCCCGGCGCGGAGCGTTTCTAGCCCGATTGGGAATTGTTCGCCTAAGCCTGGCTACGCTTTCCGCTGGAGGCCGCGCCATACCGAAATTGGTCGCGCGGTTGAGCAGTGGCCGCGCCGAATCCACGCTATCGCGGCTGGTGGGAGAAGTTCAGAAGATGCCTCCCCAGACCTGGCCGATGATCCGGGCGCATTGGTGCCAGCCCAAAGGCTTTTTGGCAATGAGCGAGTACTTCCAGTCCCTGCCTCGGAGCTCCGCCGAAGCTGCGGCGCTGCCGGACCCATCGCCGAACATTCCCGTGGTCGTGCTATCTGCCTCGAATTCCACCACAGCTCAGCTCGCGGAACGTGAAGCGATGGCATGTCACTCTGCACATGGCAAGCACATTGTCGCTAAGAAAAGCGGCCACTGGATTCACTTGGACGAGCCGGACCTGATACTGGATGCGATTCGCGAAATGGTCGAATATGGCGACAGGCTCCGCTGTCCCAAGCCCCCAGGATATTGAAGCCTGCAAATACTCTCTCCGGCGCGTGGACAGTGGTGCCTGTGACCATATTTAGCGCCCAACCTCTTCCTGCCCCACCGCCTGAAAATACTCGATCGTCTGCCGAAGCCCGTCCTCAAGAGAAACCCTCGGCTCCCATCCAAGCAGCTTTTTGGCTTTCGAAATGTCCGGCTGCCGTTTCTGCGGATCGTCTTCGGGAAGCGGCTTGAACTCCAGTTGGGCCTTCGCCCCCATTAGCCGCCGTATCCGCTCAGCAAATTCCAGAATAGTCATTTCCTCTGGATTGCCAAGATTCACCGGATAGCGTTCCTCCGATAGAACCAGACGATAGAGGCCGTCCACCAAATCCTGCACGTAACAAAAACTACGCGTCTGCGAACCATCCCCAAAAACGCTCAGCGGCTTGCCTTGCAGCGCCTGATCGATGAAGGCCGGAACCACCCGTCCATCGTCTAACTGCATGCGCGGTCCATAGGTGTTGAAGATGCGCGCGATGTTCGTCCGCAGCTTGTATACCCGGTTGTACGCCATCGTCAGCGCTTCCGCGTAGCGCTTGCTTTCGTCGTAACAGGAACGCGCTCCCACCGGATTCACGTTGCCCCAATACGTCTCCACCTGCGGATGCACCAGCGGATCGCCATAACACTCCGACGTCGACGTCAGCAAAAACCGGGCCTGCTTATGGCGCGCGAGTTCCAACATATTGCGCGTGCCGGCAGACCCGACGTCGAGCGTTTCGATGGGGTGCTCTAAATAATTCTTCGGGCTGGCAAACGAAGCCAGATGGAGAACCGCATCTACCGGCCCATCCACCGCGACGGGATCACACACGTCGCACTGGCGAAATTCAAACGATGGATTCGCGCCAAGATGTTCCAGGTTCCTGGCGTCGCCTGTCATGAAGTTGTCGAGGCCAAGTACTTGATGCCCTTCGGCCATTAACCGGTCGCAGAAGTGCGAGCCGATGAAGCCGGCCGCACCAGACATAATGAATCGCAAATGTTCTCCAACACATCCTAGGGATTACTGAGAAGTATCGCACACCTGCGCTACACTCGCTGTTTATGGTTCAACTCACGTGGCCGGAAGTGGTTCTATTCGTCGCGCTGTTGTCCGCCTCCGCATATGGGTTTTGGCTGCGATTTGGCAAGGTCTGGCGAATCGTTCTGCGATCCGGGAAAGATCCGGAGTTTCACGTTCACCCGGTGGGACGCCGCGTGCGCGATTTCGTATGGGAAGTGCTGCTGCAAGGCAAAGTAATCCAGCAGCGCCCGCTGCCCGGCATAGCGCACGCATTCGTCTTTTGGGGATTCTGCGCCTTCGCCTTGGTCACCATCAATCATTTCGCTCAGGCAGTGGGACTGCGCCTGCTCTCGCGCCACAATGTATTCGCGCAATTTTACTTCTATCTGGCCGCGCTGTTCGGAATCGCGGTTGCGGTATCGATCGCCGGCCTCGCGTTCCGCCGCCTGGTCATTCGTCCCAAGTGGCTCGGCCCGGTGTCGTACGAGTCCGGTTTCATCGCGCTGCTGATTTTCACTTTGATGGTCACCTATCTCGCCACGTTCCTGAAGGGCGGCGAGGAGAGCAAGCCGCTGTGGTGGGCGCATACGCTTGCCCTGTTGATCTTCATGCCGCTGATTCCGCATACCAAACATTTGCATTTGGTATTGAGCCCGCTGACCGTATTCCTGAAGCGCGATTCCTTCAGCAAGATTCCTCCGCTGGTGGGCGATGAAGACTTTGGACTCGACACGGGCAAAGACATCACGCAGCTCATTTCCCTGCAGGCGTATTCGTGCGTGGAATGCGGCCGCTGCACGCAGCATTGTCCGGCCAACAACACTGGTAAGGTCCTCGATCCGAAACAAATCGCGCTCGGCGTTCGCGGGTACCTGAACGATCTTGGCCCTGCCGGCGAAAAACCACTGCTTGGAGAGTACATCCCGGAAATCGCCCCCTTCCAATGCACTACGTGCGGCGCGTGCGAATTCCAGTGTCCGGTTGGCGTGCAGCATTTGCCGATAATCATTGGCTTGCGGCGGGGCGCGGTCAACACCGGTAAATGGGAAGACGACTACGGGACCAAGCTATTCCTGAACCTGGAGCGCAACGGAAACTCGCTCGGATTTTCTTCCACGGAACGCGACAAATTCATTCAGAAGCAGGAGCTGCCGATCTTCGACGGCACTCAGGAATATTGCTTGTGGCTGGGCTGCATGGGCGCGTACGATCCTCAGGGCCGCGAGATCGTCGCGTCATTCGCGCAGGTCATGCGCCACTTGAACGCCAGCTTCGGCGTCCTGCGCAAGGAGAAATGCACGGGCGACCCAGCGCGGCGGTTGGGCAACGACTTGGCGTTCGGCCAGCTCGCCGAAAACAATCTCGAAACCCTGCGCCAGAACAAGGTGAAGAAGATCGTTTCCATTTGTCCGCACTGCGTCCGCACCATAGGCACGGATTGGAAGGAATACGGCGAAGCGCCACCCATTGAACATCACAGCGAGTTCATGGCGCGGCATCTGGATCAAATGCCCGCGAAGACCGGCGAGGGCGAGACGATCGTCTATCACGATCCTTGCTATCTGGGCCGTTATCGCGGCGTCTACGACGAGCCTCGCGACGTGATCGGACGATTTGGAAATGTGATCGATCCGCCCCGCGCCCGCGAGCGATCCTTCTGCTGCGGCGCTGGCGGAGGGCTGGCGTTTCTCGGCGAAGAAACGGGTCAGCGCGTCAGCGTGAATCGCGCCGAAGAATTGGTGGCCACCGGAGCAACCATCGTGGGCGCCGCCTGCCCATTCTGCAACACCATGTTTCGCGATGCACTCTCGGGAATTTCAAAGACGCCGCCGAAACTGCTGGACATCGCGCAAATCGCCGCGGCGGCGATCGCTAATAAATCTTCCAGCACCCTGGGCTAACCAACTCCAGCAGATTCCGGTCCGGATCGCGAAAATACAGGCTGTGTCCTCCGCGCGGCCATTTTACGCGGCTCTCGATCGCTACATTCGCGGCGCTCAGCCGCTCCGTCCACGCGCCTTCGTCCGCTGCCTCCATGGTGAAGGCGAGATGCAATTGTCCTTGTCCGTCATGCGGCGGAATAACGCCGCCCGCAATCGAAATTGGCGCCGTAGCTTTGCCTCGAGCGAAGAGCAACAATACCTGTTGACCGGAAATATCGAAGGCACAGAACCGATCGTCGCACCTGATTCTTTCGAACCCGAAGATCCGTTCGTAGAAGGTGGCCGCCCGGTCCAATTGATCGACATAGAGCGACGTCTCGAGCACGCGTCTGATAGTGGGCATATTTCTGATCCAATGGTACAATCGGAAAGTTGGCGTGAGAAGGCAGACGATTTTTCGCGCTGGCTTTCCAGTTTGAATAAGCGGGCGCGTAGCTCAATTGGCAGAGCAAGTGACTCTTAATCACTAGGTTGTAGGTTCGATTCCTACCGCGCTCACCAGCCCGTTCAAGGGGCTTGGGAATCAGACTTGATTCTCACGGAAGGGACTGACAGCCGCTTGCGGGATAACCTCGCCGAGTGGAACCGTTTTCCCCTTAGCCCGCGTCGGAAACCTTGCATTATCATCCCGTAGCCGCACGGGACTTCCACGATCCGCGTCACCATCGCGCGCTACGGTTGCCGGCAACTCTTTCACTGTCCCTTTTGTGGATCGCGCTCGGAATAATCTTCGGCGTCTATCTCCGTTTCCACAATGCATGATGCAGGACGGGAATGATTGGGCGAAGTCCGCCGGACGTCTTCGAGCAACTCCACTCGGCTGAGCTTTTCCAGCGCCATGTATCGCTTTCGTAACAGCCCCTGGCGGCACGCCTTGCGGACTGGCTTAGTAGTGCGCCAAATGTGTGTGGCTGAACTGTAAGGATTTTATAGTAGCCTGGGCATCGAACTGCATCGCTGGCCACGGGAGGGTGGTGAACGCGGGTCACGTCACCACCTTAGCCCAATCTCCTCCATTTCCAACAGCATCCAAGATCCCGCCCTCTGCTCCCTCCACCCTCCGCTCTACAATGAGACAGCATAAGGAGCATCAATGCAGATTGTGAACGGGCAATCCTGCCCGCAGCCGGCTAGCCCCGCTGGAAAGTGGGTCTGCAGCCTGGATAGGCTGCCCCACAGCGGCAGGCCGTCCATGAATGCCCGCACCGTAGTCTTGCCCAATGAAGACGCCCACGAGTACGCCTCCCTGCTCGACTCCTACATTCAAGATATCCTGCCCAGCCCCGTCGAAATGGACTTAAGTAATGTTGAGGACTCCACAACGGCTCTGCTTGTCCGCCCAGAAGCATGGGTCCCGATGCTGCTTGCGGCCAATGTCAACGCCAAATGGCGGCAGCGTCACGAGACCGTTTACACCCGTGCCCTCAACACTTTGCTACGTCTCCGCCACCTCCTCGAATCGAATCCCGGCGCCGCAAACAAAGACAGTGAAAAACGAACCGAATCCCAAGAACGGACACTCAGTGTGTATCTGAGTTCACAGACCCAACACGAACAGATACCACCCGCACCGCCGCCACACATACGGATTACCTCGCCAAGAAGTTCCGATCCCGCCGCGGAGCCTTAGTGATTTTCTCCGATCTCCAATTCCAAGTGGACCGCTGGCGAGTGCCTCGGACTCGCCGGAGAGTCGAGGAGAGTCGGGTGCTGCGCACGGAAGACAATTCACAGTAAACTATTCTGAGATACATGAACGAAGCGTGTAAGGGCTTTCACTCTTTCGCCTCTTTTATACAATCGGGTGTTCAGCTCTTAGGGGGGCCATTACCTTGATCTATCGAATCGCTTTATCGATTGTGATTGCGGCCTCTCTTGTGCACGCAGCTCCTCCCGCCAAAACCACGGATCTCGAATCGTCCCAAAGCGAATTGCGCGCTCTGACCGAACGCTATACCGCCGATCGGGGCACTCTCGCGCGCACCTATCCCATCGAGATTTCCCCCAACCGCCAGACGCGCATGAAACAGTTCTACGCGGAATGGCTAGGCCGTCTGGCGGAGTTAAGTTTCGATTCTCTGGGTCCGGAAGGGCGCATCGATTATCTGCTGCTTCGCAACCACTTGCAGCATGAGTTGCGTCAACTGGAGTCGCAGAATAAATTCCAGGAGGAGGAATCGCCGTTCATTCCGTTCGCGGCGGCAATTCTCGGCCTGGAAGACGCGCGCCGGCGTATGGATCCAATTGATTCGCCCAAAGCGGCCGGGGTATTAAGCGATCTGCTGAAACAAGTGGACCACTCGCGGCAAAGCGTCGAAGCCAGTCTTCGCTCTGGCAACCTAAAAAAACCGACAGCCAACCGCGCAGCCGATACAGTCCAAGGACTGCGCAACACCCTGCGCCATTGGTTCGACTTTTACAACGGCTACGATCCTCTCTTCACCTGGTGGGCGGCTCAGCCTTTCCAAGCGGCTGACACAGCATTGCAAAATTACGGTACTTTTCTGCGCGAGCGCGGGGCGGGTGTTCGGGCCGGCGGCGAGAGTGCTGCGCCGGGTCCAGTGGCGGGATCGGGCGGGCCCGGTGGCGTAAGGCGAAGTGGTGGCGCGGGCGCTGGTGTGTTTGCCGGAGGCGGCGGTCGCGGCGCCGTCATTGCCGGCGATAGCGACGACATTATCGGCAATCCCATCGGACGTGAGGGACTCCTGAGCGAACTCGCATTTGAGCTGATCCCGTATACGCCGGAAGAGCTGATCGCCATTGCCAACAAAGAATTTGCTTGGTGCGAGGAACAGATGAAGCGCGCCTCGCGTGATTTAGGCTATGGAGACGATTGGCGCCAGGCGCTGGAGCACGTCAAGACTCTGTACGTGGAGCCGGGCAAGCAGACCACTCTCATCCGCGACCTTGCGAATGAAGCGATTGCTTTCCTGGATCAGCACGACCTGATCACCATTCCGCAATTGGCCCGCGAAAGTTGGCGCATGGAAATGATGTCGCCCGAACGGCAACTGGTGAATCCATTCTTCACTGGCGGCGAAGTGATTAGCGTCTCTTATCCCACCAGCGGCATGTCGGAAGAACAAAAGCTGATGAGCATGCGCGGCAACAACATTCACTTCTCCCGCGCGACGGTATTTCATGAGCTGATTCCCGGACATGAGCTGCAAGGTTTCATCGCGCAGCGTTACCGCACCCACCGCCGGTTGTTCAGCACGCCCTTTCTAGTAGAAGGCTGGTCGCTTTATTGGGAGCTCCTGCTGTGTGACATGAACTTCGCCAAGTCGCCCGAGAATCGGATCGGCATGCTGTTCTGGCGCATGCATCGCTGTGCGCGCATCATTTTTTCGTTGAGCTTTCATCTGGGTAAAATGACGCCGCTCGAGTGTATCGATTTCCTGGTGAACCGTGTAGGCCATGAGCGCGAGAATGCGATTGGAGAAGTGCGGCGCTCGTTCAACGGCAGTTACGGTCCGCTGTACCAGTCGGCATACCTGCTGGGCGGCTTGCAGCTTTACGCGCTCCACAAGGAATTGGTCGACTCCGGAAAGATGACCAACCGCGCCTTTCACGATGCTGTCTTGCGCCAGAATAGTATTCCGGTCGAGATGATCCGTGCCAGTCTCACCAATCAAAGGCTGACGAAGGATTTCACAACAAACTGGAAATTCTACGGGCCCGTTGCGGCCGGAAACTAAGCAATGCTTCGCGTGGAGACTTTGTAAGCGCTTGCTAGGCGCCAGGAGTCATATGAATCATACCCGATTGTTTTCGAAAACGCTGCTGTTCTTGCCTCTTGCACTCTACGCCCAAGGGACGCTGGCCGACTATCAGCGCGCCGGCGCGCTGCGCGCCAGGTACCAGGCCGCCGCGTTGAATATTCCGGAGACTCCGGGCTGGGTCGACAAAGGCCGCTTCTGGTACCGGAAATCGGTTGTGGGCGGGCATGAATTCGTAATGGTAGATGCCGGCGCCGGCGCCAAAGCACCCGCATTCGACCACGAGAAACTTGCCGCGTCGCTTTCCAAAGCCGCGAACGCCGGCTACACCGCCGTCACTCTGCCTTTCAACACCATCGCCTTTGTCGATCGCGATCAAGCCATCGAAGTCGCCGCCGCCGAATTCAAGTGGAAATGCTCTCTGTCCGATTACGCGTGCCAGAAACTGGGCCCGGCGCCCGCGGGCTTCGGACGGCGTGGCGGCGCTGCGCCACCGCAAAATCGCGGACTCCAGGCGCCCCCCGAAGATCGCCCTGTCGCGTCGCCCGATGGGAAGTGGGAAGCGCTCATTCAGAACTTCAACGTATACCTTCGCCCCAAGGGAAAAATGGACGGCTCGATGCTGAGTTTCGACGGCTCGGAAGCGAATCATTATGTGGCCGGGTCCATAAGCTGGTCGCCGGATTCCAAGAAACTCGCTGCTTATCGCGTTCGCCCGGGCTATCGTCGAAAACTTCAGTACGTCGAATCGTCTCCGGCGGATCAACTGCAGCCGAAGTACATGACCATCGATTACGCCAAGCCCGGCGACGTGCTGGATCTGCAGCAGCCGGTTCTTTTCCTGATTGACGACAAGAAGCAAATCGTAATTGACAGTAGCCTGTTCCCGAATCCATACCAGTTGTCGCGTCCGGTCTGGTGGAAGGACAGCCGTGCTTTCACCTTCGAATACAATCAGCGGGGCCATCAGGTTTACCGTGTCATCGAAGTGGACGCCGCCGGCGGGAGACCGCGCTCCATCGTCGATGAAGAAGCCAAAACATTCTTCTGCTACTCCGGAAAGAAGTACCGCCACGACCTCAACGACGGCAAGGAAATCCTCTGGATGTCGGAGCGCGATGGATGGAATCATTTATATCTTTACGACGGAGCTTCGGGAAAGGTAAAAAGTCAGGTCACCAGGGGCAATTGGGTGGTGCGCGGCGTGGAAAGTGTCGACGACGAAAAGCGCCAGATCTGGTTCCGAGCCAGCGGCATGAATCCCGGGCAAGATCCGTACTTCATCAATGTCTATCGCATCAATTTCGACGGAACGGGACTCACGGCGCTCACCCTCGGCAACGGGAATCACAGCGTCAGCTTTTCGCCGGACCGGAAATACTACGTGGACACCTGGTCAAGCGTGGACACGCCGCCCGTCTCCGAGCTGCACCTGACAGAAGATCGGAAAACAGTGGCCGAGCTGGAGCGGGGCGATATCGCGGAGCTGAAAAACATTGGCTGGCGTGCTCCCGAAGTATTCACCGCCAAGGGGCGCGACGGTAACACGGATATTTGGGGAGTGATCGTTCGGCCGTCGAACTTCGATCCTTCGAAAAAATACCCGGTAATCGAGAATATCTACGCGGGCCCGCAGGACTCGTTCGTTCCAAAATCTTTCAGCGCGTACAATGCCATGCAGGCCATGGCCGAGCTGGGCTTCATCGTCGTTCAGATCGACGGCATGGGCACATCCAATCGCTCCAAGGCCTTCCACGACGTGGCTTGGAAGAACCTGGCGGACGCCGGCTTCCCCGATCGATTGCTGTGGCACAAGGCCGTGGCCGCCAAATATCCGTGGTATGACATCAGCCGGGCCGGTATCTACGGCACGTCGGCCGGTGGACAGAATGCGCTGGGCGGTCTGCTCTTCCATCCCGAGTTTTACAAAGCCGGAGTTGCGTCGTGCGGCTGTCACGATAATCGCATGGACAAAATCTGGTGGAACGAGCAGTGGATGGGATGGCCCCTCGGTCCCGAATACGTGGCGTGTTCGAATACCGAAAACGCAAAGCGCCTGGAGGGCAGCCTGATGCTGTACGTCGGCGAGATGGACACCAACGTGGATCCTTCTTCCACTTTGCAGGTGGTGAACGCGCTGATCAGGAACAAGAAGACGTTCGACCTGCTCGTGATTCCCGGATCGAATCACACCAACGGCGGCGTCTACGGCGACCGAAAGCGTTACGACTTCTTTGTCCACCATCTGTTGGGCGTCGAGCCTCCGGATTGGAATAAAGATCCAAAGATCGCGGAGCTATTGGATAACCTGATACCTCGCGATCCGCTGGAAGATATCGACGAGGCGGCGGGATTTTTTAATGAGGGGCAGTGATCTGCAGAACTTTCATGCAAATCGTGGCACAGGCATTCTTGCCTGTTTTGTGGGGCAGGATGGCATCCTGCGGCGGGTTGGCAACCCGCCTGGTCAGCGGTGCGTGACAATTCAAGAAGCCGATTGCCAATCGGCGGCAGGATGCCATCCTGCCCCACATGCACACCTCTAAGAACCAGATGAAATGGAACTCCCACAACTAGTGGCCGAGAAATCCATGTATTATCCAACAGGACCTAGCCAAGAGCTACAATGTAGAGCTATGAAAGCGATTGCAGGGAGCGCGCTCTTCATCCTGCTCTGCTGCCCTTCCTGGGCGCAAAACGACTATCCGGTAAAGCCCGTTCCCTTCACTGCCGTCCACGTCAACGATGGATTCTGGGCTCCGCGCATCGAGATCAATCGCAAGGTCACCATTCCATTCGCATTCCAAAAAGACGAGGAGACCGGACGCGTCGACAACTTCATTCGCGCCGCCAAGTCGCTTCGCGGCGAGCCATTTGAAAATCACAAATACCCGCCGTATCCATTCGACGACACCGACGTTTATAAAGTAATCGAGGGCGCATCCTACACGCTCAGCGTTTCTCCCGACCCCAAGCTCGAAGCGTATATCGACGGACTGATCGAAAAGATCGGCGCGGCGCAGGAGAAGGATGGATATCTCTACACCGCCCGCACCATCGATCCAGCGCATCCGCACCCGTGGTCCGGCGCGCAGCGCTGGGTTCTGGAGGGGGTGAACAGTCACGAATTATACGATCTCGGCCATCTCTACGAAGCGGCCGTCGCGCATTACCAAGCGACTGGTAAGCGCACCCTGCTCGACATCGCACTTCGCACCGCCAATCTACTCGACCAGACTTTCGGCCCGGGAAAGCAATCCATCTGGCCCGGTCACCAGATCATTGAAATGGGACTTGCCAAACTCTATCGACAGACCGGCGATCCGCGCTATCTGAATTTGGCCAAGTTCATGCTCGATTCGCGCGGTCCGGACAGTAGCGAAAAGGGCGCTGGAAATCCTTACGTCCAGGCGCAAAAGAAAGTCATTGACCAGACCGAAGCCGTATCCGGCGGGCATGCGGTGCGCGCCACCTATATGTATTCGGGAATGGCCGACGTCGCCGCGTTGACCGGCGATACCGCGTATGTAAACGCTCTCGACAAAATCTGGGAAAATGTCGCGGGCAGGAAGTTGCACATCACCGGCGGCATCGGCGCCAGAGCGGCAGGCGAAGCTTTTGGCAACGATTACGAATTGCCGAACATGTCCGCGTACAACGAAACCTGCGCGGCCGTGGGCAACGACTATTGGAACCACCGGCTGTTCCTGCTGCATGCCGACGCTAAATATATAGACGTGATGGAACGTACGCTTTACAACGGCCTGATCTCCGGCGTTTCGCTCGACGGCAAAACGTTCTTCTACCAGAATCCGCTGGAGGCCACCGGGCAAGCTGCAAAGGATCAACGCAGTCCCTGGTTCGGTGTGGCCTGCTGTCCCGGAAACATAACGCGCTTCATGGCGTCTGTCCCCGGTTATGTTTATGCGCAGCGTGGCGACGCGTTGTGGGTGAATCTCTACATGGCCAATAGCGCGGATATCAAGCTGGATAACGGGCGCACCGTGAGGATGACGCAGGAGACCCGCTACCCCTGGGATGGCGCGGTGAAGATGACCGTGAACCCGGACCAAAGCCTTCCGCTGACCGTCAACGTGCGCATTCCCGGCTGGGCGCGCAATGAACCGGTTCCGACGGATCTCTATCGCTTCACCGGCAAATCCACCGAGGTGGTGACGCTCAAGGTAAACGGCAAGCCAGTTCCGGTCAAGCTCGACAAAGGCTACGTGGCTCTCAATCGCACCTGGAAAAAGGGCGACATCGTCGAGATGAATCTTCCCATGCCGGTGCGGCGGGTTGCGGCGAACGATCAGGTGGCCGCCGATCGCGGACGAGTGGCGCTGCAGCGCGGCCCTGTCGTCTACGCCGCCGAGTGGCCGGATAATCCTAACGGAAGAGTTCGCAATCTCATGCTGCCGGACCACGCGCCAGTTACCGCGGAATTTAAGCCTGCCTTACTCAACGGGGTTACGGTAGTCAAGAGCAGAGCCATCGCGCTCGCCTATGACGCGCAAGGCAAGCTCACGAAAACCGGGCAGGATTTCACGGCGATTCCTTATTACGCCTGGGCAAATCGCGGACGCGGGCAGATGCTGGTATGGTTTCCGGAAAACGAAGCCAGCGCCAAACCGGCGCCCTACCCGACCATCGCGACTACAGCGAAGGTCACCACTTCGGGCCGGAAGAATCCACGCACTATAAACGATGGCGAGGAGCCAACGTCGTCCAGCGATCCGAGTTCTTACTTCGACTGGTGGCCCAAGAAGAGCTCAACGGAATGGGTGGAATACGCATTCGAGAAGCCGGCTCAGGTTTCGGAATGCCAGCTATATTGGTTCGACGACACGGGTCACGGCGAGGTGCGGGTGCCTGCCTCCTGGCGTCTGTTATATAAGGATGGCAACGATTGGAAGCCGGTGGAAAATCCGGAGCCTTATGGAGTTGCAAAAGACGGCTACAACAAAGTGGCCTTCAAATCGATAACGACGGGCGGCATGCGGGTGGAGGTAACAATGCAGCCCGGTTTTTCCGTCGGTGTACAAAAATGGAAAGTGAAGTAAGCCATGAACAAAGCAAAGAATCTGAGCCGGCGCAATTTCGCAGTGGCGCTGACCGCCGCTCCAACGCTCTTCGCGCAGCAGCCCACGCAATCCACTCAAGCCCCGGCTGGCGCACCGAATCCGAATACCAGCCAGCAGCGCCGCGGACCAGCTCCGGAGGTGCCGCCATTCGAAGCGCCGATTCAATTCACCCGGCAGGACGTCCCCGCGAAAGCTCAACCATTCCCGATGACGCAGGTGAAGCTGCTGCCGAGCATTTACACCGAGGTTACCGAATGGAATCGCGGCTACATGCAGCGCTTGCCGGCCGACCGGCTGCTCTATAACTTCCACGAGAATGCCGGACTGCCCGTCGGCTCCGCGCAGCCGTTCGGGGGCTGGGAGCAGAAGGCCAACGGCCAACGCGGCAGCGAACTGCGCGGCCATTTCACGGGACACTTCCTTTCGGCCAGCGCACAATTGTACGCGTCGATGGGCGACCGGCAAGCGAAGGCCAAGGCCGACGAAATCGTCTCGGGATTAGCCAAGTGCCAGGAGAAACTGGGCGGCGGATATCTTAGCGCTTTCCCCACCTCCTTCTGGGATCGCCTGGATTCCATGGAACGGGGCAATGTGCCGTGGGCGCCTTTCTACACCATTCACAAAATCATGGCCGGGCTGTTCGACATGTACACGCTGGCTGGAAATCGGGAAGCGCTCAAAGTAGTGGAAGGCATGGCGGACTGGGCCGACAAATGGACCGCGTCCAAAACCGAAGAGCACATGCAGCAGATTCTGAACGTGGAATTCGGCGGTATCGCGGAAACGCTTTATAACCTCTCGGCGGCAACTAACAACGACCAGTGGGCCAAGACCGGCGACCGCTTCACCAAGAAGCGCTTCGTGAATCCTCTGGCCTCGCGCCGTGACGAACTCCGCGGTCTGCACGTGAACACGCATATTCCACAAGTAATCGCCGCGGCGCGGAGATATGAGATCTCGGGCGACATGCGATTCCATGACGTCGCCGATTTCTTCTGGTACGAAGTGGTGGGCGCGCGCAGCTATGTTACCGGTGGAACCAGCAACGGCGAAAGCTGGCCGGCGCAGGCGCGGCAGCTTGGCGCGGAGCTGAAGATGAATATCTCTACCGCCGAGTGCTGCTGCGTTTATAAC
The DNA here is from genome assembly GCA_955652915.1 of uncultured Bryobacteraceae bacterium. Taxonomy (GTDB): domain Bacteria; phylum Acidobacteriota; class Terriglobia; order Bryobacterales; family Bryobacteraceae; genus Palsa-89. The sequence goes on along the minus strand of CATPCJ010000123.1, from coordinate 25,233 downwards.
ATGCTGAAACTCACCCGCCACCTTTATGGATGGACCGGGGAGCCGAGCTATTTCGATTACTACGAGCGGGTGTTGCTCAACCATCGCCTGGGAACCATCCAACCCAAGACCGGCTACACGCAATATTATCTGTCGCTGTATCCGGGCGCGTGGAAGACTTTCAACACGGAGGATCAATCGTTCTGGTGCTGTACCGGATCGGGCGTCGAGGAATATTCGAAACTCAACGACAGCATTTACTGGCACGACAACGAAGGCCTGTTCGTGAACCTGTTCATTCCCTCCGAATTGGATTGGGCCGAGAAAGGATTTCGGTTGCGGCAGGAAACCAAATTCCCCGAGCAGCAGAGTACCGTGTTGGTGGTGACTGCCAACAAGCCCGCACCAATGTCGATTCGGCTGCGCGTTCCAGCCTGGCTGCAATCGGCTCCAACGGTGAAGATCAATGGCCGGGCTCTAGAGGCATCGGCCAGCCCCGGAAGCTATCTGACGCTGTCGAGAACCTGGAAAACCGGCGACCGCGTGGAGATGGAACTGCCGATGCACCTGAGCGTTGAGAGTATGCCCGACGATCCCAAGACGCAGGCGTTCTTATACGGACCGCTCGTGCTGGCCGGCGATCTTGGTTCCGAAGGATTGACCGACAGAGTAATCGTCGGCCCGAATGCGCCGCCGATGCGCCGTTCGGGTGCTCCTGCCCGGCCGGATGCTCCACCAAGAGTTCCGCCCATCGACATTCCCACGTTCCATGCCGCCAATGCCGATCCGGCTTCCTGGATCAAGCCGGGCGACAAGCCGCTCACGTTCCGCACCACGGGCCAGCAGAAGGACGTCACCTTGGTCCCGATCAACAGCATCTTCGACAAGCGCTATTCGGTGTACTGGCAGGTCTCGTAGACGTCGTGGCGCAGGTTGCTTAACCTGCGGCCGGTTGTTAGCGCGCCTTTCGAGGAGTTGTAAATTGGTCAACCAGAGCCGGTAGCCAACCGGCCGCAGGATGACATCCCGGGAGAGGATTGTTAGAATTCGATGTTCGCCCGGAACTCGATTCTGCGAGCCTGCGAGAACGCGTTGCCGCTGGTAGTCTGCCCAAAGCTGGTGCTCTGTATCGCCAAATTGCCAATATTGAACGTCGGATGGTTGGTGGCGTTCAGAAACTCCGCCTGGAAGGTAAACCGCAGCGACTCGCGGATCGGAATGCTCTTGTTCACCGACAGGTCGATGTTGTACCAGCCCGGCCCGTAAACATAAGGGCGATAACCAAACGAGCCGGCGATGTTGTTCGGACTTAGCAAGGCGCCATTGGCTGCCCCGTTGGCTCCCACGAACTTTGGATCGATGGTGTTGATCCAGGGATTTCCAGTACGGAACACGCCGATGGAATTCTGGACGTCCGCGACGGTGACGCCGTTCAAGCTAACCCCAGAGTCTGTGTTGTTGAACGTATTGAACCCGTTGCTCAATTGCGCGGGGTTTCCACTCTGCATTACCACGATGGTTCCCAGCGTCCACCCGCCGACAGTGTAATTAGCCAATTTGCTCTGGCTCAGGTAAGGCTTCCCTTTTCCGAACGGAAGATCGTAGGTGCCGCTGGCATGCACCACGTGGCGAATATCAAACAGGCTTGGTCCGTAGTTCAGGCGGAAGTTCCGTTGCGTGTAATAAATATTGTTGCCCTCTCCCTGAATCCCGTTTTGCGCCGCGATTCCGAGTGAGTGTGCCAAAGTGTAATTCACGTTGAACTGCGCGCCGTGAGTGGGTCTTTGCCGGAACGCGACTTGGAGACCGTGATAGTTGGAATGCCCGGCCGCGTCGAGATAGAGCACGCCGCCGCCCCCGTTGGCGTACGGGTTCACCTGCCAGAAGTTGATGGGATATCCGGCGCCGGCCGAGGATGCAAGAGTCGGAGTCTGGCACGGAGCAAAATTGGCGGTCCCAACCAGGTTGCAATAGAACTGCCGCGTGTTGAGCAAGACCTGCGCCATGGAGCCTGCGGCGCCGTTTAGCAGATTGTTGACGTAGGTGCTATTCGTGAAATTCGATGTTGCGCTTCCAAACGCGCCGGCGAAAATCGGCAGGGGAACCTGGCCTGCAAGACCGTTGTTGGCGAATGAATTACCCTTGCCGTTGGACTGATTGATTTTCAGGTTACCCTGCGCGCCCTGGAATTCTTTCAGGAAGCCGTTTTCGACGATGTTCAACTCGTTGATGTTGTAGCTCAGCCACTGATGTAGGGAAAGATTTCCAACGTAGCGGACTTCGAGGGCGCTGCCCGACCCGATCAGCCGTTGAATGCCGAAGTTCCATTGCTCGACGTAGGGCATCGCGATGTTGGGGTTAATCGCCCTGAAAGTATTCCCCCACAATTGCGACGCGGGAACGTTTGTGGAATACGTGGGCGGCGTCAGCACATAGTTGGGAAGCGGGTCGCCGAATGTTACGGAGCCGGCCTGGAATGCGCCATTGGCGGGCGTCGCGCTGCCCCCCTGGAAAAAGAACGCACCGGAGTTGGACGCATACGCCCAGACGTTCTGGGCGCCTTCGGCGTAGTGCCGCAGCGAATAACCGGCGCGTATGACGGTCTTGTCTTTACCCGCCAGCTTGGCGAGAAAACCGCTGGTCGAGTTCGGACTCCAGGCAATCGCAATCGCTGGCGATGGATTCAGCCTCTCCGCATTGTAGGCGTACCGTCGTGCCAGGAACGACGGATTACTCACGCCACCCAGAGTCCCCGGCGAATTAATGACTCCAATGGGAGTTGGTCCCCACAGATCGGCGATCGTTTTGGGGCTGCTGTAAAAACCGGTGATGTCGTGATCGGCGCCGTAGATATCCCACCGCAGTCCATAATTCAGCGTGAGATTCGGACGGAGCCGCCAGCGGTCTTGCGCCCAGAATCCACCAGCTTGTTGGACTTCGTCGAGATTGTACGCGCCGAATGGTTTGTACTGGCCGGTCTTTGGATCAAGTGGCCGGCCGACCTGAATGCTAACCTGGCTGACTCGGGCCGCGAGCAAAGCGTACAACGACCGCGCATTTCCCTGAATCGTTGTATTCTGCGAGGCCAGCGCCGCATTGATGACGTTCGAGGCTGGATCCTGGCCGTCGAGACCAAACGTGTAACTCGGTTCGCCGCCCGGCCCGTTCCAATAATGATCCTGCTCGTGGAAATAGCTCCCGCCGAAAACAAACGAGTGGGAACCTTTTTGCCAATTCAAACTGTCGACGACGTTCAGAAGAGGATAGAACGAAGAGATCGGCACGCGAGGATAGGCGTTGCCATACGGGCTGGTAAGACCGTACGTCCAATTCTGCCGGTAGAGACTGGTGAGATCAACGGGGACGCTGGATATGTCGAAATTGTCGAATTGATGCATGTAGCCCGCGTGAAATTGGTTCACTAGCGTGGGCCTGAATACCCAGTCCAGGCCGAAGCCCGCGATGCGATTGTTATGCGCGTTGGAGTTGAAGGTTAGCTTGTCCTGGGGAAGATCGCCGGGAAATTGCGGAGCATTCGTGAGATCGTTGGTGGTCTTTGTCTGGCCGTAGGACAGGAAGACCCTGATTTTCTCCGTAGCGTTCCAATCGATGCGGGCGGTTGGGTAATAGATTGTATCCCGGTGCGCATATTGGAAACTCAAGTTGTATATGTTGGGATCGGATGTCGGAATCAGCGACCCCATGCCGTACGTGCCGCTGATAGCCTGCAAGGAGCCTGCCACGTTGGGATTCACCTTCGATGGAAGACTGCCCGCGCCCGCAACCTGCAGGAGGTTAATTGTCTGAAGCGCACCGCTGGAATCTTTGTACGAGAACAATCCCTGTTGTGCCGCCGGGCTTAGGACAACGGCCGTGAGGTTTCCTGAGAAGGGCTGGATGGATTCGGCCCAAGTGCCGAAGAAGAACAACTTGTTCTTGAGTATTGGACCGCCCACACTGGCACCGAAATCGTTCAACTTCAAAATATTACGGGACTGGTTACGCGCGTTGTTGATCCAGGAGTTGGCGTTGAGAACATGGTTGCGGAAGTCTTCATAGACGCGGCCGTGAAATGCGTTGGAACCACGCCTGGTCACGATGCTGATGCGCATGGCCGAGGTCCCGATGCCGCTGAGATCCACCTGCGCGGTCTGCGTGGTCATCTCAGCTACATCTTCGATGCGCGGCTGGACCGCTGTGGTGCCGTACGCGAATCCGCCGCTTCGAAAACGATTGCTTATGCCAGGCGTGCCGTCGAAGTCGGCGCTCACCACGGCGCCTCCCGGCAGGTTGTCCCACGTGCCGGTTGTGGAACCCACGCCCCCAGTGCTTGACCAGCCGGGAACCAGAAATGCCAGGCTCATGATGTTGCGGCCGCTCACCGGAAGATTCACTACTTGTTTAGTGTCCAGGGTGTCCGACAGCGTGCTTGAATCCGTGTCCAGCAGCGGTGAAGCTGCGTCCGAGACCGTCACTGTTTGGGTGGTGCCGCCAACCTTGAGGATCAAGTTCACCGTCGTAACGCGGCCGGTCTGCACCTGCACCGACTGAAACACCTGCGTTTCAAAACCGGACTTAGTCACGGTGAGTTCATAGATGCCGAACGAGAGGTTGGGAAAAGAGTAGGTACCGTTCCCCTGCGTCTCGGCCTTGCGGATGTCGTTCGTCTCCGTGTCCCGAAGCTGCAACTGAGCTCCCGGCACGGTGGCGCCGGCCGGATCCAGTACAGCGACGCTAACCGATCCCACGTTGCTGGTCTGCGCCCAGGCCGTGAAGACTTGTGACGCCAGGCAGACCAGAGCGAGCCCTATGAGCGAGATTCCGAGTTGAGACTTCATGGTTAGATGCCCCTTTTCGGCTGAAAACGCTTGCCGACCGCTTGTCAGCGCGCCGGTTGGCCGAGCTGACTCGCGTATTTGAAATAGTGTAAGCGCTCACAATTTCCGTGTCAAGCATCATTTGGCCAAGACGGCGGCTTGCGCGTCTACAGCCGCCACTTGAATCACAAGCGTATCTCTAAAGGATGTCCGGAAAAGACTGCCGGCCGCGTCACATTGTCCATTTTCACCAGGACGTTGCGCCGCAAGGGAGGCAGCAATCGCGATCCTTTAGCGAGACGAATTGTCAGCACGCGGCGTGTATCGTTCCAGTTCATTTGCACTCCCATCCACTCACCCTTGCGGTAGTTGAACGAGCTGCCATCGTCCTCGTACAGCAGGAACGAAGCATCGGCGCCCGGATAAATCGAAATCGTGAGCGGCTCATCCACCTTTTGTGCGGTGTACTGCTTAACGGGACCGAGCGGCAAGATCGATCCGGCGCGAACATAAAGCGGAGTTGTTTCGAGATCCACTTGGCGGCTGATTTCGCGGCCGCCTTCATGACGTTCACCGGTCCAAAAATCGTACCATTCGCCGCGCGGCAGATAAAGCTGGCGCGACGTGGCGCCCTGCTCTACCACCGGCGCCACCAGCACATTTCGGCCCCAAAGATATTCGTCTCCGCGCGCCACGGCGGCTGAATCGTCCGGATAATGTAGCCATAGCGCGCGCATTACCGGCAGGCCGGTAACGGCACACTCGCGCACCGCGCTGTACAAGTAAGGCAACATGCGGTAGCGGAGCTCCAGATATTTACGGCAAATGGGTTCCACCTGCGTGTTGTGTAATTGATCCGCACCGGGAATGGCCGCGCCGTTATAATTGCCGATCTCGATGGGTCCGGGATCGCCCGTGTTCCAGCCCCACGGCAGACGCAGCTTCCAATTACGGCCATGCGATCGGAACAGCGTGCAAAATGCTCCAAACTGGAACCAGCGCAGGTACAGCTCCGCGGTGAATTCCCTGGTGGGGACAAATCCGCCAATGTCCGTGCCCCAGTAAGGAATGCCGCTGAGACCGGTGTTAATGGCGACGGGAATATGAGTACGCAGCGTCTCCCAAGTGGAGTAGACATCGCCCGACCACAGGAACGACGCGTAACGCTGCATGCCCGCGTATCCATTGCGGTGCAGAGCGTACGGCCGCTGGTTGGGTCGATCGACTTGAGGCCCCTCCCAATACATTCGATTGCGAGCCAGGCGCGATGCTATGTTGAGCGGATCACCCTCGTCCGGCCACCAGCCATCCACTCCCAGCGCGAAAATCTCGCTGTGCGCCTTCCAGTAGCAACTGGCCTGCTCCTCGGCGGGCTGCCCTGGATCGCACGGATCGTGAACCGTGCCATGGAGCGATCGCGTTTTGATCACGACGTGCGGCACAACCTTGAAATGCCCGGCGTGAAACTGATCGAAGATCGGCTTAGGATCCGGGAAAACTTTCTTGTTGAACTCGAATTCGCCGTTATTCGTGTTCCAACCCGAGGGACAGAAGCCCGTTCCCAAATAGATCAGCGCATCGCAGGGCAGCTTCTTCTCGCGAAAGATTCTTGCCTCTTCGAGAATTTCCTCGCGGCCGGCGAGCGTCCGGTGGGACTGCTGGTATCCGAAACTCCACAGTGGCGGCATTTCCGCGCGCCCGGTGATACGCGCATACTCGGCCATGATAGTCGCCGGCTCGCGCGAGGCCACGAAGAAAATGTCGAGCGGAAGCGCCGCCGCGGGTGCGGTGGGCTGGAATTTGCTTTCCGGTCCGGTGAAATCGAACGTGCCAAAGGGCTGGTGGATGAACATGGCCCACCCCTCGGTTCCAATGAGCCATGGAATGGGTACGCGGCCGCCGTGAGTGCGGAGTTGATAGCCACCCTGGCCGCTGCGCATGCGGTCGGTGGAACCGCGGCGGTCGAATTGCGGACCACCCTCGCCTAATCCGAGCAGCGGCGCGTTCCCGGTAGCGAAGGAGACGACGCCCGTTTCCCGGTCGATCTTGAGCTGCTGTATCGTTTCACCCTTCGCTGTTGCGATGGTGAGCGCCAGCGGGTTGGGCGTTATCTTGACTCGCACGCCGCCCGATTGGATGGTTTGCGCGCGTCCGTCCCCACGCAGTATGGCCAGCGGGGCCGCCCAAGATTCTTCGACGAGTGAACCATCGAGAGGCACGGCAATGAGCTGACCGTCGCGGATCGGAAGTACAGAAATTCGAAATGTGCTGGGACTCACCGGGACGATGCGGAGCTCGACGTCCTGCCCGGCGACGGTCAGCGCGGATTCGCCGGCGCGTTGACTTCCTGGTGCAAGAAGAGCCGCACTGGTGGCCTGTAACCATTGACGTCGTGAAAGGGGCATCGGGGCTTCGGTCATTATGACACGCGAGAGCAGTGATGCAAGCGATTACATAGCTCCCCAAGGGGCAACGCTCGATGTTCCAGCGCAAGGAGAAGGTTTACCAAGAGATCTGCAGAAGCGAGACGGCTTGACGCGGGAGCGTGATGTTCAGCTTCGCCGCGCCTTCCCGGATGTCGATCCATCTTGGCGAACCGAGTTGTTGCAACTGCCCCGCTGCTTCGAGCGTGGCGTACTGCTCCGCATTGGGCGATTGTGGCGAGCCCATGCGCTTCCATGCAGTCCACGCATTGCTGTGTGTTTCGTCGATCCGGTAGTGCTGCAACAAAACGCGTCGTGCGCCAGCAGGAATGCCTGCTAGCTCAACCTGCACATTCGCCGCCGGGCCAGGCAGATCGTCGTCGTGATAATTCCAGGCCAGCACCGAGATAGTTCTATCCGACGCGGCCGCGAGCGCGTCCACGTCCGGGTTGCCACGCACGCCCTCCTTTAGCATTTCCGGTAACGGCACGCGGCTATTACTCTCGGCCTTTATACGATTGGCGCCCATCATTCCAGCCATGCGGAACAGGTTTAAGACCGGCTTGTCGACGCCGTTAGTGGCCAGCGTCCGGAAACCGTCGAAGTACGGCTGGTCCTCGAATTCAAAGGCCCATGTCAGCATGCCCGCGATGTTCATCTTGTCGCGGCCGGCAAGCTCCAAGATGTTCTTCAGCATCACCGCCGTGTATGCGGGATAAAGCGTTCCGTTGCGATATGCGTTCTGAGGATACACGCGCGCCGAGCACGCCGCGCAGCCTTCCGGATCCGACTCGCTGAGCACGATGGGCAGGTTTCGGAACTTCGGAAACGCTCCCACGATCTGAAATCCCCGGTCTACGTCTTCGGTGTTCTTCGAGAGTCCCATGCGTACGTGACCTTCGGCCACACCCGGCCGGCCTTTCGCGTGGTAAGTGATGAAGTCGAGCGGAGCCCCCACCGCGCCCGTCGCGGAATTCCCGCCTGTGTAGCAATGCTCCAGAAACTGCCGCAGGAACGTGGCTGCGCGAGCGTTAGCCGGCCCGGTCGAAGCAGGTCCGCCGACCTTGGCCGAAGGCAGCGCGCGCTTTACCGCATCCGCGGCGTAATCGTAAAGTTTGTCGAACTCTTCCGGCGTCCCGTGCCAGTAAGAAATGTCCGGCTCATTCCAAACCTCCCAATACCAGGACTCAACCTGTTCTCTGCCGTATTTCTCTACGCTGTGGCGGACCCACTGGTAGACGAGCTCGCCCCACTTGCTGTAATCCTTTGGCGGGTACGACCAGCCGATGGAGTAGTCACGGTTGGCGGCGCCTGGAACCCAGGTGGGACGATACGGCTCCGGTTTCGACGACAGAGCTTGTGGCATAAAACCGATCTCGACGAATGGCTTTGCGCCGGCATGCAAATACGTGTCGAAAATGCGGTCGGTGATCGTCCAATCGTATACCGGCTTTCCGGAGGAATCTTCCGTGTAGGCATTGGTCGATCCCCATTTCAACCCTGGCGTGCCGTCGCCGGTCGCGAGCATGAAATGAGTGCGGATGTAAACCGGAACGGCGCTCAGACCCGCCAACTCGCCAATTAGCTTGCGGCCGTTCTGGGTATAGGTGTAGTTCGGCTCGTCGTAGCCGAAATATCCATAAATCGGTTTGAAGGGTCCGAGTGTTTCCGCGGCGTTGACTCGAATGGTGACGGTGTTCTGCGCAAGCGCGGAACTGGCGGTTATCAGAAGAAGAATAGAGTGACGCATTTTCAGAAGTTCAGTTTCAATCCGAATTGTACGTTTCGTGGCGCGCTGATGGTGGACGTGACCAGCCCGCCCGAGGCCGTGTCGATGTTGGTGCCGGGCGCGGAAAAGCTCGCGGTGTTGGTCAAATTGAAGGCCTCGGCGCGGAACTGAATGCGGGCGCGTTCGTTGATCTGAAACTGCTTGAACAACGAGAGATCGAGATTCTTAAAGCGGTCTTCACGGAGTATGTTCGCGCCGGAGTTACCGTATGTGAAATTCGCCGGGAGGTTAAACGCACTCTTGTCGAACCAATTGGCGATAGTAGGATGATCTAATTTGCCGGAGCTCAGGCGATTAGGCCGCTGGCCGCCGATGCCGGTGTTCGAGACATCGCGTGAAATCGTTGGCGTGAACGGACGCCCGCTGCGTAGAACCGCAATGCCCTGCAACTGCCACCCGCCCAGCAGGCCGGCCGTGAGCCGGTTTGCGTTTGAAAGGAACCTTTTGCTCCTGCCGAAAGGGAGTTCGAACCCGCCGCTGGCGGTCAGATTCTGCGGAATATCGAACCCCGACAGCGCTTTCTCGTAAGCGTAATTGCCGCCCACCGCGGGTGCATTCCCAACATTGATGTTCTTTGACCAAGTGTAGGAGACGAGATACCACACACCGTCCGAAAAACGCTTCTGGAATTTAGCTTGGAGCGCGTGGTAGTGAGTGGAAGTATCTTGCCCGTTGTAAGTGATGCCTCCAAATAGCGGGTAAGGTCGTCTTGGCTGAATGGCGCCGGCACCCGCGGGAGGATTGTTAATTGGATTGGCGTCATACAGGTTCGAGCCCTTGTTCCCCACGTAATCCACTTCCAGTACGCTATTGAATGGGAGTTGCCGTTGCACGCCGAAGCTCCAGTGCTGATCGTATCCCATCGGCATGTGTGGGTAGCCTCCAGCCAGACTCGGAGCGGTTGTTGCGCCTCCAATCGGCCGGCCCACAAAAAAGTTCGCCATTGTACGCAGCCCGTCATTGAAGACGGTTTCATTGAGCTGATAAGGAACCATGTTGTGGTTCACGCGGTTTGTGCTACCCTCGACCTCGTAAAAGATGCCGTAGCCGCCGCGGATTACGGTCTTTTCGCCGACGGGACGCCAGGCGAAACCAAAGCGGGGCGCCCACTGAGCCTTGTCCGTGGAAGTACAATCTTCGGCGAGGCCAGCCTGACTGCAGGTCTGAATCAGGTTGCCGAACACGGCATTCGATGTGGGCGCCGCGAACTGCGCGCTTAGATCGATAGCCTGTACCGCGATCGGCTTTGGAGAATTCGGCAGAAAGGTTCCTACCTGACCTTTGTAGCCATTGAGCCAAGGAGAGTACTCGTAGCGGAGGCCCAGATTCAGTGTCAGATGACTGTTGACCTTGAAGTCATCCTGAGCGTAGAAGTGCCAGTAGTTCGCGTACCCTCCGAACGTGTCGGCCGGAAAGTTGCGGCCAACCGAGAATGGGATCCCGAGAATGAAATCCGCGAACGCGTCGCCCGTTCCGCCCGGCTTGGCGGCATTTTGCGTGATGCTGCCGTTGAAGGTCCACTGCCCTTCATAAACGCCGCTGTCGGTGAACAAGGGAACCCAGTGTCGAAACTGCATGCCGAATTTCCAAATGTGCCGGCCCTTCACCCAGGTAAGGCTGTCGTTGAACTCCGTTACCTTAAGGTCCTGTGTCTTGGGCCGCTGATCGAACGTCGATCCGTTCAGCGAAGCGTATCCGCTCCAGGAGAAATCGGGAAACGATCCGGCCACGCCCGGCCGATGACCCGTCTCTTCAAACCCGGGAATTCCGGCGAGTCCATAAAAGTTAGTGCCTTGTTGGAAGGCCTGCAAGTCGATCGCGTTCGGCAGGTAGCTAAACCGGGCCTCATTGATGAGAGCTGGAGTCAAACTGCTGATCAACGCCCCCACCACGTTCTGCCCGCGAGTATTCAGAGAGGCATATCCGAGAGCGGGAAAAGCGTTGGGATCGTGCTCCTGATAATTGATAAAGCTCCAACGCACAAATGCGCGGTGCTTGGCGGTGACAGTCTGGTCCCCGCGAATTGTAAACTGGTCCTGATCCAGCGCCGCCGAGGGCGCGAAGATGGCGCGGTTCCCGGAATTGGGGTCTGGTATGTACTTCGCGAAGAACTTCGATTGCGCCGAAATTCGGTCAGCAGGAATCTTGTTTCCGGAAAACGGCAACTTGGTCGCCGGATCATAGATGGTATTCAGCCCCGGCGCGCTGAAATCGCCGGCTTTCTGCGCAGGCGACGGAACCAGGCCATTGAAAACCTGGCCCGCGCGCTGCCGCATTGCTTCGTAGTTCACGAAGAAGAAGGTCCGGTTTTTGCCGCTATACAGTTTGGGAATGGAGAACGGCCCGCCGATGCCGCCACCGAACTGGTTGCGCTTGAGCACGTCGCGCGTCAGTGCAAAGAAGTTACGGGCGTCCAGCTTGTCATTCCTGAGGAATTCAAACAGAACTCCATGGAAAGCATTCGTCCCCGATTTGGTGGTTCCATTCAACAGTCCGCCGGCATTGCGGAACTCGGCACTGTATTCACTTTGCTGAATCTGGAATTCATCCAGAGCGTCGATAGAGGTTTGAATCAGCGTGCCGCCCTGGTGGTGGTCCGTGGTGTCCACGCCGTCCAGATAAAACGAGGTCTGATTGCCCGCGACGCCGCTGATCGACGTGCCGGATTCGAAGTTCGCCCGGATCCGAAGTAAATTACCCGACCCAGGCAGAAGCGTAGCGCCGGGAGTCAGCCGTGCGAGTTCGTAAAAGCTGCGTCCGTTCAAAGGTAGATCGGTAATCTGCTTGTTGCTGATTTCCTGCCCCAGGGTGCCGGACTCGGTATTCAAGAGCGGGGCCGTGGCCAGCACTTCTATTTTCGTGGAAGTCTCGCCTAGTCGCAGCATCACATCCGCGCGGGCCGACTGGCCTATGATCACTTCCAGTTGGTTGATTTCGGCCGCACTGAAGCCGCTGGCGGTGACCTCTACGCGATAAGTTCCGGGGTGAACCGGCGTCAGCGCAAAGTCGCCCGCTCCATTAGTCAGGAGAGTCTGCGTTTGGTTGGTCCCCGTATTGGTGATCGCCACCTTCGCGCCTGGAATGACTGCATTGTTGGGATCCGTGACGGTGCCAACGATTCTGCCTGCTTGGACCTGAGCGAAGGCAACGCAAGCCGACAAACCAAAGACGATCAAAAGCGGTAAGGTTTTCATTGCTAGCTCCTTTCAATCAGCCGACTTTCGCCTTCAACATCGTGAAGGAATGCGGCGGAAAGCTGTAGCGTAATTTGCGCCCGTCGGCCCTGGCGGAGCGCGAAGTCGTCTTCACGGTAGTCGAATCGAAATTGTTCTCCGATTTGATATCCGGTCCGTTGACTTCGGAAATGTCGACCGGGCCGGCGAACTGCTTGTCTTCCACCTCGAGTTCCGTTTCAATGGCCTGATCGCGATGGCGGTTGACCACATTCAACACCACTACGCCGTTATCGTAGGCGGCGGACGCGTCCACGTACCGCACTTCATCGAAGCGCTTATTAGGATATTTCGGGCTGTCCACAAAAAGCTCCAGCGCCTTGCCCTTGCTGTTGTTCGCGAACAGTTGCAGAGGGTAGTAAATGGTCTGCAGGAAAAGCCCCTTTTCGTTGGTGAAGATCGGCGCGATCACGTTTACCAGTTGGGCCATATTGGCCATCTTCACGATGTGCGCGTGGTTCACGAAAGAGTTCAGGAAGGTCGCCACCACCAGCGCGTCTTCCAGATTGTAGTGCTCTTCCAGAATGCGCCGCCCGCGCTGCTGCGGTCCTCTAGCGCGATACCACACGTTCCACTCATCCCAGGCGATGTAGATGCGCTTGCTTCGAGGTTCGCCGGATAGTGCCTGGTTGATCACGCCCTCGGTCGTCTTGATCCGCTCGTCGAGGCCAACCGAGCTGGCCAGAAAGTCGCCGAAATCGTTATCCCGGTTTCCCACATACATGTGGATCGCCAGATAGTCGGCGTGGTTCTTCAGATACTCCAGCACCGTGCGATTCCAGCCGATCCAGTCGATGCCGGTTCCGAAGTTGGATGATCCCGCCGCGACCAGCTTGACGCTCGGATCCGTAAATTTCATAAGCTTCGCCGCTTCCAGCGCGAACTTGCCGTAATCCTCGGCCGTGCGGTGGCCCATCTGCCAAGGCCCGTCCATCTCATTGCCAAGTCCCCAATAAGTCACTTTCCAAGGATCTTGGCGGCCATTCTGTTTCCGCAGCCTGGTCATGGCCGTGTCCTGCAGAGAGTTGCAGTATTCCACCCACTGTTGCGCATCCACCCAGCTTCCGGTGCCCAGGTTCGTGCAGATATATGGCTCGGTCTTCATCATTTCCGCGTACTGAAGAAACTCGTGCGTTCCGAAGCGATTGCTCTCCACGGTCCCCCACGCCATCTCGAGCCGCGGCGGCCGCTGGTCCCGCGCGCCGATGCCGTCCTTCCAGTTGTAATTGGACGAGAAATTGCCTCCCGGCCAGCGCAGTTGCGTGACGTTCAGGTTCTTGACCGCGTCGAAGACATCGCGCCGGAACCCGTTGGAGTCGGAGAGGGGCGATTTCTCATCAAAGACTCCGCCCTCGATACACCGGCCGAGATGCTCGATGAAATTGCCATAAATCTTTGGGTCGATATCGCCAATCACGCGTTCCGTGTCGATCTTTATTCGCGCGTGAAGGGAACTCTGCTGGGAGAGCGCCACGAACGGGGACGCGGCCAATGCCGCCGAAAAGGTGCGCCGGGAGAGCATTTTGGCTTTCTTCACTTTTGCCTCGCTGAGGTTGATTTTATGCCGGCGGACGGCCCGCCGCTTTCATCGGGCCCAACGCTTCTGAAGCAAGGCCCAAGACGCGGGACGGAGTCACTGCAAGCGTTTCCATGCTACAGGTACAATACAGGAAATTATCAGCTTGCGCCAATACTTTCGATTGTTCTTCTCAGCAGGCTCATCCTTGCTCTGAAAGCGATTACATAGAAATCACAAGAGTGGGGTCTCGTCCGAGATGACAACAGCAGGCCGCGTGGCTGGCTTAGTGGAAGGGTTCGCAGCTTACCATCGAACCAACACAAACTTGTTGCCTCGAAACTTCCGGCCGGTCTGCCCGTCCAAATGGCCGCCGTGAAAAGCGATTGTGCCGCCTTGGATTGTGTAGGCGCCGGTGCTTTTGCGGTCGAGGTCTGTGTACTTTCCATTTCCCAGGCTGCGGAATCCCAAACCAATCAAGAGACGGCCTCCGCTTCCGTAGCACGCGTATTCTCCGGTGGGTAGCGGGGACGAAGCGTCCCCTGCCGCCGGCTGGGGCGCAGGTGGCGGAGTACCGGCCGGGGCGGCTGTCCCCTGCAAACTTGACAGCGGTATGCTGGACACGCCCGCTGACGGGTTCGGCTTACATTGACGGCCATCGCTACTGGTGACGGTCATCGCGCCTTCCACCTGCCATTGCCCAAAATCGTCTCGGGACATGCGGAAGACCCGTTTGTCCATGCGGCCGACGCACGTCTCGCCGTAGAATCGGTTCGCCGGATATCCAGGGCCGTAATCGCGAATCAGCGCGGTGACCTGGAATGGGTAATCGCCGCCGGAAGATTTGCCCGGACGCACATCCTCGAACAGAACATTGCGTTCCGTCGAGCCATCCGGCCGCAGCTTTTGGAGTCTCTGATTGAGAACTTGTTTCAGCGTATCGACGGCCGGCGCTTGAGCGCACAATCCCGTCACGGAAACCAGCGCGGCGGCGCTCATGCCAAGCAGCTTCAGCAGCACGCCCATACTACGTTAGACGGAAGCCCCGTGGAACTTCATCGGCGTTGGTGGTGGCGGCAGTACGTTCGCCCGGTCGAATTTCACCGACACCAATTTCGATACTCCCGGCTCCTGCATCGTGACGCCGTACAGCGATTGCGCCGCTTCCATGGTGCGCTTGGCGTGCGTGATCACAATGAACTGCGTCTGATCCGCCATGTCCTTGATCAGGCGCGTGAGGCGCTCGATGTTGGGTTCATCCAGTGGCGCGTCCACTTCGTCCAGTATGCAAAACGGGCTGGGCTGATAGTGGAAAATGGCCATCAACAGCGCCATCGCGGTCAGCGATTTTTCGCCGCCGGAGAGCAGCAAGACATTCTGTAGACGTTTGCCGGGGGGCGACGCCACGATGTCGATGCCGGATTCGGCAATGTTGGTTTCATCCGTGAGGCGCATCTCACCGATGCCGCCGCCGAACAGAGTCCGGAACATTTCCCGGAAATGTCCATTGATGGCTTCGAAGGCTTCCCCGAAGCGCTTGCGCGATTCCACGTCCAGTTCGCGTATCGCGGTCTCCGTATCCCGGATCGAATCCAGCAGATCCTGCCGCTGGGCATTCAGAAAGTCATAGCGTTGCTGAGCTTCTTGAAATTCTTCCAGCGCCTGCGCATTCACCGGACCCAGCGCCTCTATCCGCGCCTTGATCTCCTGATATTTTTGCTCAGCATCTTCCAGCCCCGCGTCGTCCAGAACCCCTTCTTCGGATGCCGCCAATTCTTCGAGCGGCGCGTTCAGCTCCTTGCGGCAGGTTTCGTCCAGATACTTCAGCTCAGCCTGCTTCTTCACCAGCTCCAGCTCGATTTGCGAGCGCTTCTCCTGCGCGGCCTGGACATCGATTCGCAGTTGCCGCAATGTCTCTTCGATAGCGGCCAAAGTCGCTCGCTCGGAAGTTTCCTGGCCGGCGAGACGCGCCACATACTGCTCCACCGAGCGAATCTCTTCGAGCAGCTCGCCGGCGCGGCGGTCCAGCTCAATATTGTCGGAAAGCAGACGCGCGCGTTCCACGCCAAGCCTTTCCAGTTCGCCGGCGATCTCCTGCCTCCGCGCGTCAATCTGTGCGATCTGCGCCTCGAATCGCTCCTGCGTCGCACGCTCCGAGCGCCGCCGTTCCTCGAAACCGGCTAGCACGGCGCGCAGCTCGCCATGTTCTTCGCCCAGTTTTTGAGCGTCGGCCTGCAGTTCTTCGAAATCGGCGCGCGATTGCTCCAGCACCTGCTCTTCCACCCCGCAGGCGGCTTCTTTTTCTTCCAGCAGACGCTGGTCCCGCTCCTGCTGTTCGCGAGCCTTGTCGCCTTCGCGCTTCAAACGCTCCAGCTCC
Source organism: uncultured Bryobacteraceae bacterium (assembly GCA_955652915.1). Taxonomy (GTDB): domain Bacteria; phylum Acidobacteriota; class Terriglobia; order Bryobacterales; family Bryobacteraceae; genus Palsa-89. The sequence goes on along the minus strand of CATPCJ010000123.1, from coordinate 9,099 downwards.
AAACGCGCCACCGACAATTGGGACGACGCCCGGGCGAATTCCTCGGCGAGTTTGCGATGCTCGTGATCCAGCGCCAGCGCTTCTTTTTCCTGACTCTGCTGCAAGGTTCGAAGGCTTTCCAAATCTTGGCTGAGCGTCGCGATCTCGCGCTCGACCTTTTCCAACAGCGCGGCGGTCTCATCCACCAGCCGATGCTTCACCACCACCTCGCCATTCAACTCGCGCAATTCACGTTTGAGGGCCAGCGGTCCGCTGCCGGTATTCTTGCCGCCGCTCACGGCATGACCGTGGTAGCTCACGCCGTCCGGCAGCAGGAAAAATGCATCGGGATATTGGATGGCCAAACGCTGGGCGGCGGCGCGATCCTGGGCGATATAGCCGCTCGCCAATCTCTGCAATAGATGCGCGGGCGCCGACGCAAAACCGTTGGTAAACCGAAGGTGATCGCTCAAGCGGCCGACAACGCCTGCTTCATGCACCGGCTCATTTCGCGCGCTGACCCGCTCGTCCGGCTGGGGATGAACCAGGAATGTCGCGCGGCCGTCCAGATCCGTGCGCATGATATCGATGCCGCGCTCAGCCTCGTTCCAATTCTGGACAACAACGTATTCCAGCTCTTCGTGCAGGAAGTCTTCGGTGGCTTTTTCGTGCGCCGGATCTACTTCGACGAAGTCAGCCAGGACGCCGGCTGGACGGAAACCGTCTGCCTCGCCGCGCTCGACGGCGGTAAACAAACGCTTAACACTCTCGGTCGTATATGCGCGGTGCGAAAGGATTTCCTCAAGCGAATCCTTACGCGCTTTCAGCCGCGATGCCTCGGTTCGAAGATGATCCAGGCAGTGCCGCGCTTCGCCGGCTTTGGTCTTCCGATCATTCAGCTCGGCCTCCAACCGGTGTCGACGATCCACAATGGATTCCAGCTCCATTTGGCGGGCTGACATTTTTTGCGACAGATCGATTTTGACAGCCTGCAGGCGCTCCATATCGGCCGACGCATTCTGCTCTTCCCGCTGAAGCCGGGTAGAATCGCGATCGATCGCCGACAGAAATTCGGAAATCTTTACCAGTTGGTTCTTGAGTGCCGAGGCCTCGCCCAGCAATCGCAACACGTTCTGGCGGCCGGTTTCGAGCGTTTGGCTTCGTTTTTGCAAATCCTGCTGCAGCCGCTCGCGCTCGGCGGATTTTACGGCCAGAAGTTCGCGCACGGATTCGGTTTGTTTTTCCAATTCGGCCAGCGATGCCAAGTGGAGTTCCAACTGCTGCTGCAGATCCGACTGCCGTTTCTCGAGGTCCTGGGCCTCGGAATCGCCGCTGGTCAAGCGCACTTCGATAGCCCCGATCTGCTGGGCCTGATAATCCAGCTTGCCTCGAGTGCGCTCCTGTTCTAACTGCAGCCCCGCCAAGCGCTGGCGCGAGTCCCGCAGCTCCGCTTCGGTTCGATAGCAAGTTTCCTGCAGCAGCCCGTGTTCCTTCTCGCGCTCACCCACTTGATTCGAGAGATTCTGAAACTCAGTGTTTGCGAAATTGAGCTCGATCGCCGTCTTGGCGGCCTCCCGCTCCAGCATGCGGTAGCGGCCGGTGAGAGACTTGCGCAACTGGGCGATCATCTCGGTTTTGAGCTCTTCATAGCGGCGAGCCTTCGACGCCTGCCGCTTCAGGGAATTCACCTGCCGGCCGACCTCTTCCAGAATGTCGAAGACGCGCGCCAGGTTCTGCTTGGCGCCCTCCAGCTTCGCTTCCGCCAGCCGTTTTTTTGTTTTGAACTTGCCCACGCCGGCCGCCTCTTCGATGATGGCGCGCCGATCCTGTGGCTTGTTGCTCAGAATCTGGCCGATGCGGCCTTGCTCGATGATGGCGTAACTTTCCGGACCCAGGCCGGTGCCGATAAATAGATCCTGGATGTCGCGCAGCCGTCCAGTCTTTCCATCAATGAGATACTCGCTCTCCCCAGAGCGGTAGAGCCGGCGTGTAATGGTGACCTCGCTCGGATGTGTGTGGTCTCCATTACCATTCCCGTTAGAGTGCCCATGTGAACCGTTCGGATCCATCAGCGTCATCGTGACTGACGCCATGCTCAATGGCTTACGATCTCGAGTGCCGGCGAAGATCACATCTTCCATCCTGGAGCCGCGCAAGGATTTAGCCGATTGCTCGCCCAGCACCCAGCTAATGGCGTCGCTCAGGTTGGATTTTCCACAGCCGTTGGGTCCAACGATGGCGGCGATCCCCGATCCGGTGAATCGCATTTCGGTTTTTTCAACGAAGGACTTGAAGCCCTGAATCTCGACCCGCTTCAGTTTGAGCAAAATGAGTGCCCCTTCCTATTATCATCTCGGGGGGATGGCTGACATCTCGGGGGAGATGTATCTGGCATCCATGGTAAACCTCTGGATCAGGAAAGTAAAGCGGGTTGATAACAATATTTAGTGGGTAGCGGGCGGGAGGTACTACATATGCGCCCGTGATCGCTAAAGATGACGCGAATCCCGATATTTGCACACTCGGGGTTGGGGTTCAGATTAGTCACGTGACTGCTTTGTTTCTTAGCAGTCGGATAGTTCCTTTAAAACGAGACGGAACATACGTTCGCGGTTAGGCGCCACATTTCTCACTCGTGCTGGATCGATTCAGGCGAGAAGTTCGACCGCATGTTTTGTCTTGTGGTACTCACCGCGTCCCGTGTCCTTCGTTGCTCTCTTCAATCGCGACAGAACATCATCCTTGCGTATCCGCTCAATTTCCGGATTTCCTTGCAGACAGTTCTCCTGAAAACCACTACCATAATAGCCGCCCAAGGCGGCGACATCGGCAAGATACCAAGTTTCCATGATCTGGACCATCCAGAAGACGGAATCCTCATGGGAACGCTTTAGACCTTTGTCGAGGAGAATATCCTCGAACGAATCATCAATAGCCGCGTCGCTGTCAAGCAGGAGTATGTTCCAGGCATCTGGATGAGCTTTAAGGGCACGAAGAAAATCCTGGACTGGTCGGCCGTTCGTTGCGATGAGAGTAAAACGACATCGTTTGATTTTTGCTGCGTGGAAGATTTCACCCAAGAACTGGTGAAATCCGCGCCTTAGCTGACTGTCGCCTTCGAAGTAAACTCGAAGCTCCTTCACCATCGAGTTCCGCCAATTTCCCCTTTTCGCCAGAGTGCGCCCAGACTGTATCGCTCCAGCCAAACGGAGAGCTGTTGCCTGTCGAGCCGCTTGAACTGTGTGCCATTGTCAAAGTCTCTCTCGGTTACGATTACATCTTCGGGTCGATCGGACAGTGCGTCCACGAGTGCTTCGGAGTGGGTCGTGATCACCAGTTGTGTACGTTTAGACGCCTCCACCAAAACTTCCGCGACGATCTGAATGGCTTCAGGATGTAGTCCGACTTCCGGCTCCTCGATGCAGATCAATGGCGCGATATCTTCGTCAAGAAGGACGGCCAAGAGGCAGAGAAACTTCAGTGTGCCGTCAGATAGACGCATCGATACCAGAGGCTCCAGCAGGCCGGTTTCTTCAATGTATGTCCGGGCGATGGGGCCATCCAGTCGAACCTTCACGTCCTTGAAGCGGTCACAGAATCGATGAAGATATGCGCGAACTCGATCGTGGGAACCTTTGAAATCCATGTCCAATAGGACTACGGCCAAGTTGTCTCCGCTATCGTCCAACGAGTTCTTACGTGCGGAGACTGAAGCCCCCCTTCTGGCCTCGGAACTGCCCGTTGTTCGGAATTCCCGGTAGATTCGAATCTTTTCGAACTCGCGCCCAACCTCAGTTATGGGAGTCGAGTCGGCGGGATTCTTATACAGGGCCAAAACCGACTGCGTCACGGGGATCGGGGAAATCGAACCTGAGCCTAGCCCGACACTCCCTGCTGTCCGGTCAAAATAGATTTCAGCAGGGCCTTCGTCCGGATCAAGCCGGATCGTATTGAGTCGCTCACCCGTGATTAAGAATCCCTGAGCGTGTTCGGAGAACTCCAACCGATATTGGAGCGGCATCCCGTTGATGTAGTTGCATTCTATCGCAGCAACGGGCGAAACCTTGGGGCCGGCAAGCGAACAAAAAGTGCGTACCCCCCCTGAAGCTGAATGGCCCTATTCAAATCCACCGGGGCCGCTTGCAGAAGGCTGATTGCTTCTAGGAGGTTGCTTTTACCGACAGCGTTCTCTTCGATGAGTACGTTTAACCCCCGAAGCTCGACCGTCGTGTTCTTAAAGGACAGAAGGTCTTGGAGCGTAATTTGGCGGATCAACCTATGCATGCACAGCCATTCTACCGATGATTGGCACCTGTTATGAAACTAGCCCACGACAATCTAGACCTTGGCCGTTGTCCTACACTAATTGCAATGAGCATTCCTAGTGTCGTTGGGACCGCCTTGATTTTCGTGGCTGCGGCGCGCGCCCAGGATACGCGTACTGTCGTGGAACCAAAGATTCCGCCCACCTGCTCAGTGCTGCGGGCCAGTCTTACTTCGGTCGAAGGGCACAATCTGGCCGACGCGGACGAAGCCAAGCTGGATACGGAGCGAATTCAGCGCGCGATCGATGGCTGCAAGCCGGGGCAGGCGGTGGAGCTGAAGGCCGATGGCGCGCACGATGCATTCTTATCAGGACCCCTGGCGTTGCGGCCGGGAATTACGCTACTGGTTGCCGCCAAGACAATTCTCTTCGCCTCACGCAACCCGCGCGATTACGATCTCTCGGCCGGCAGTTGCGGCATCGTCAACGAAAGCGGCCACGGGTGCAAACCGCTGATTGGCGGCGACCATGTTGCCAATGCGGCCGTGATGGGCGATGGCGTCATCGATGGACGTGGTTGGGCCAAACTGACCGGGCAAAACTTCACCTGGTGGGATCTCGCCGAAAAAGCGCGGGCCGGCGGCAACCAGAACAACCCGCGCCTGATCGTGTTATCGCACTGCGATAATTTCACGCTGTACCGGATCAGACTCAGGAACTCCCCGAACTTCCACGTTTATTATGGCAACGGGAACGGATTTACAGCTTGGGGCGTAATCATCAACACGCCCAAAAGCGCGCGCAACAGCGATGGCATCGATCCGGGATCGTCGACGAACGTAACCATCACGCGCTGCTACATCCATACCGGCGACGACAATGTGGTGGTCAAAGCCAGCGGTCATGCTTCGCACATGACCATCGCGCACAATCATTTCTACACCGGACACGGCATCTCCATCGGCAGCGAGACCAATGGCGGGGCCGATACGATTCGTGTTTCCGATTTGTCCATCGACGGCGCCGACAACGGAATTCGGATCAAATCGAACTCGGGCCGCGGCGGTCTGGTGCGCGATGTGGTTTACGACGACATCTGTATCCGGGAGACGAAGAATCCGATCGTCATGGAGTCCGACTATGCGCACTATGGGCACGCGGGCGATAAAATTCCGACGTTCACGGGGATCGTCCTGCGCAACGTGCGCGTGCTCAGCGGCGGCAAGATCACGCTGGACGGCTACGACGCCAGGCATCGCTTAGGCATGCAATTCGACAACGTCTATCTGGATCCGCCGCTGGCGTCGAAGGTTTCGGCTACTTACGCCGATTTCACCCTGGGCCCAGGGCCGGTGAACTTCCAGCCTGGGGGCAACGACGTTACGGTGACCGGGACCGGCGGCAATGGCGCTCCCAACTCGTGCAAGGATAAATTTGTGCCGATGCCCGTGGAATGATTCCGGATATGGAATGCTCGATAGGATTGCAGATTTCATCGCGCGTCACGAAATGTTTTCTCCGGGAGACCGCGTAGGTGTAGCTGTATCCGGAGGCGCCGATTCTGTCTTCCTGTTGCACGCGCTCCGCGAGCTGGCCGATCTGAGTGTGGTTCACGTAGATCACGGCATCCGGGGCAAGGCATCTCACGACGATGCCGGTTTCGTGCGAGACTTGGCCGCGAAGTTCGGACTGCCTTTCCATCTTCTGAATGCGAACTTATCCGTGACGGCCGGCAACCTTGAGGAGTCGGCCCGCGATGTTCGCCGTGCATTTTTTAGACAACTGGTAACTTCGGGAACCGTCGATCGAATCGCAACCGCGCATACGCGCAACGATCAAGCCGAAACCGTCCTCTATCGAATGCTCCGCGGCGCCAGTCTGACGGGACTGGCCGGAATACTGCCCGTCACGAAAGAGGGCCTGGTGCGTCCGCTCCTGGAAACTGACCGCGCCGAAATCGAATGCTGGCTCCGCCAGCGCGCTATCCAATGGCGCACCGACGAAACCAATCTCGACCTCACTTATGCGCGCAACCGTCTCCGCCACGATATCCTTCCTCAATTGCGCGAAGCATTCAATCCACGCTTGGACGAAGCCCTATCCAACATGGCGACCCTGGCGCGCGACGAAGAATCCTACTGGAAGGCCGAATTGGACCGCCTCGATCCCCCAGTCCTCAACCCCGAGGCCCAAGCCCCGAAGCTCCTAAGCGTCCCCGATCTCGCCAAACTGCCGACCGCCGCAGCCCGCCGGGTAATCCGCCGGGCCATCGAAGGCGTCAAAGGAGATCTGCGCCAAATCGATTTCCAGCACGTGGAGCGCATCCTGAATATGGCCCACCGTAAACAGGGGCACGACCGCATCCGGATCCCCGGCCTCGAAATTTTCAGATCCTTTGACTGGATCCGCTTGGCCCGTCCGGGACCCAATATTGACAAGAGAGCCGATTTCTCGCTGCCGCTCCCGGCCCCCGGTTTGGTGGAACTACCCGACGGCTCGGCTCGTATTACGTTGCAGTTACTGGAGAAACCGGAAACTGGGCAACCCTATGCTACAGTGGTGAATGAACTGGACTGGCAGCGGCTGACGACGCAAAATGGAGCGCTCCCCAGTTTGGAGTTGCGTAACTGGAGACCAGGTGACCGGTACCGGAGAGTGGGTCAATCGCTCGAACGGAAAATCAAGCTTTTGTTCCAGGAAGCCCGGGTACCCTTGTGGGACCGCTGGATTTGGCCGATTATCACCTATAATGAAGCGATTGTGTGGAGCAGGCGATTCGGAGCATCGGCCGAATTCGCGGCCGGACCGTCAACGCGGGTCGTTCTTCAGGTGGCCGACTCATTTTCCAAGGAAAACGGGTATCCACCGCGGGGGTTGTGACGTCCAATATAGTGAGTCTCGTTTCCAATCGGGGTGTGGAGTGAATGAATGAATAATTCTAATATCAAGACCGCGGCTTTCTGGGTGGTCATCATCATGGTCGTGGTGCTGTTCTGGACCGTGGTTCACGGGTCCAAGTCGCGGCCGGAGTCACAGCTCTCCTACACGAGTTTGATGAACGATGTAAACGCCGGAAAGATCAATAACGTGACCATCACCGGAAACGATCTTCACGGCGTGTACAAAGAAGACAATCAGGAATTGAAGGCCGTAATTCCGATCGCCCATCCGGCGCTGCATGACGCCATGCTTGCAAAAGGCGTCGATATCCACTACAACAAGGAAAACGGAACCGGTTGGGTTTCTATTCTCATCAACGCTATTCCCTTCGTACTGTTGTTGGCGTTCTGGATCTTCATGATGCGGCAGATGCAGAGCGGCGGCAACAAAGCGCTGAGCTTCGGCAAGAGCCGCGCGCGATTGCACTCCTCCCAACAGAAGAAGGTCACCTTCAAGGATGTGGCTGGAGTTGAAGAAGCGAAGGAAGAACTGGCGGAAATTATCGAATTCCTGCGTGAGCCCCAAAAATTCCAGAAGCTGGGTGGCCGCATTCCTAAAGGCGTACTGCTGATTGGTCCTCCCGGAACCGGTAAGACTCTGTTGGCGCGCGCCATCGCGGGTGAAGCCAATGTGCCGTTCTTCTCGATCTCCGGTTCGGACTTCGTCGAAATGTTCGTGGGTGTCGGCGCCAGCCGCGTGCGCGATCTGTTTGAACAAGGCAAGAAGAATGCGCCCTGTATCGTTTTCATCGACGAAATTGACGCCGTAGGCCGGCATCGTGGAGCAGGCCTCGGTGGTGGCCATGATGAGCGCGAGCAGACACTGAATCAGTTACTGGTGGAAATGGATGGCTTCGAATCCAACGAAGGCGTGATTCTAGTCGCCGCCACCAACCGTCCCGACGTTTTGGATCCTGCACTGCTTCGACCTGGTCGTTTCGACCGCCGGGTGGTTGTGGGCCGTCCCGATGTGAAGGGCCGCGAGATGATCCTGCGCGTGCACACCAAGAAGACTCCGTTGTCCGACGATGTGGATCTTTCGGTGGTTGCGCGCGGAACGCCCGGCTTCGCGGGCGCCGACCTGGCGAACCTGGTGAACGAGGCGGCGCTGGTGGCTGCCCGCCAGAACCGCAAGGTGGTTACCCAATTCGATTTCGAATTGGCCAAGGACAAGGTCATGATGGGCGTGGAACGCAAATCGCTCATCATCAGTGAAGAAGAAAAACGCAACACCGCGTATCACGAAGCCGGTCATGCGCTGGTGGCTGCTTTGATTCCGGAAGCCGACCCGCTGCACAAGGTCACCATCATCCCGCGCGGCATGGCGTTGGGCGTCACGATGCAGCTTCCCATCGACGACAAACATTCTTACAACAAGCAGTATCTCGAGGCGCAGCTTGCCATCCTGATGGCCGGCCGCATCGCCGAAGAGATCTTCATGCATCACATCACCACCGGCGCGGGCAACGACATCGAGCGAGCCACGGAAATGGCGCGCAAGATGGTCTGCGAATGGGGCATGAGCGAGCTGGGGCCGATGAGCTTTGGCAAAAAAGAAGAGCAAATCTTCCTGGGCCGCGAGATCGCGCAGCATCGCGACTACAGTGAAGCCACCGCGATCCGGATTGACGAACAGGTCCGCAAACTGGTGGACGACGGCTACATGCGCGCGCGAACCCTGATCGAAGACAAGTCGGAAGCCTTGGGCCGCATCGCCGAAGCTTTGCTGGAACGCGAAGTTTTGGATGGCGCTGAAGTGAAGGTGCTGATGGGCGTGGAGCGTAAGTCCATGCTCCTGTCAGAGGAGGAAAAGAAAAACACGGCTTATCACGAAGCTGGTCATGCGCTGGTGGCGGCCATGCTGCCGCATTCCGATCCTTTGCACAAGGTGACGATCATTCCTCGTGGAATGGCGCT
>CATPCJ010000122.1 GCA_955652915.1 uncultured Bryobacteraceae bacterium | reverse complement strand
GTATGAGGCCGAAAAGCTGTCGGCGGAGGCCATCGTCATCTATCAGAAATTTCCCGACAATCCTGGCGCTCAGGAAAGACTAGGGGAACTGTTGCTCGCATCGGGTCAGGCGGCGGATGCGGTGATTCATTTCCAGGCCGCCATCGCGAAGTCGCCTACGGCCGCTAATCGCGCGGCGCTCGCGGCTGCCTATTTGAAGAACAAAGAGCCCGATAAAGCGCTGCCGGTAGTCGAGCAGATCCTGGCTGCCGATCCGAATAGTTTCGAGATCAGGATGCTGCACGGCCGGATTCTGCGCGATCAACGCAAGTTTCCGCTGGCTGCACAGGACTTCTTTCGCGGCACACAAATCAAGCCGGATTCGGCCGAGGCTTGGAGCGAACTCGCGGGCGCGCTGGTACTGGCGGACGATTTTTCAAACGCCCTGGGAGCGCTGGATCGCGTGGCTGCCTTGCACGCTGAAAAGCCGGGCCACGTCTACCTGCGGGCCATCGTGTTGGATAAAATTAACCAACGGAAGCCTGCCTTGGCAAGCTACGAAAGGTTCCTGGGCATGAGCAACGGGCAGAGTCCGGACGAAGAGTTCAAAGCACGGCAGCGCGTTCGAATCTTGCAGAGAGAGATAAACAAGTGACGGTGGTATTGGCGTTGGTATTGACATTGCCGCTGGCGTTCGCCGACATCGCCGGTGTAAAGTCCGAACCAGATCCGGAACGGCGCTCGGAATTGGCCCTGACGAATGCGGACAAGGCCATCGACACAGCGCGCCAAGCTTACAACGGCGGCGACAAAGATGCGGAGCAAGCGGCGCTCAACGAGGTTCAGCAGTCGGTGGATGTATCGATAGAGTCGCTCGAAAGTACGCACAAGCATGCCCGCAACAACAAATATTACAAGCGCGCGGAGTTGAAGGTGGGCGCTTTACTACGGCGGCTACGCAGTCTGCGCGATGAAACCGCGTTCGATGGACGCCAAGCGGTGGAAGCGGTGATGAATCACCTGTCGGACGTTCACGATCAGTTGATAAACGCCATCATGAGTAAGAAGAAATAATCGAGGTTGACGCATATGCGGAGATTGGCAATCCTTCTGGTGGCCGCTGCCGGCGCTTTCGCGCAGCAGCGGGATTTCCTGACGGCGGACGAAATCGATCAGGTACGGGAAGCGCAGGAACCCAATGCGCGGCTCAAGTTGTATATCCATTTCGCCAAGCAACGTATGAGCATGCTGCAGCAATTTCTCAGCAAGGAAAAGGCCGGGCGATCGGCGCTGATTCACGATGCGCTGGAAGACTACACGCATATTATCGAGGCGATCGATACGGTGGCGGACGATGCGCTGAAGCGCAAGGTTTCGATCGAACTGGGAATGAAGGAAGTGGCGGCGGCGGAAGGGGAGATGCTCGCGGTTTTGAAAAAGGTCGAGGATTCTGAACCGAAGGATTTATCGCGCTATGAGTTTGCGCTGAAGAATGCGATCGATACCACGGCCGATAGCAAGGAGCTGTCGGATGAGGATTTGAGTTCGCGCGGCGCCGCGGTGGCGGCTAAGGAAGCGAAGGATAAAGAAGAAAAAGAGGCGATGTTGAGTCCGAAGGAAAAGGCGGAGAAGAAGATCGCCGCGAAGAAGGAGGAAGAGACGAAGCGGAAGGCTCCGTCTCTTTATAAGCCTGGGGAGAAGCCGCCGGATAAGCCGTAGTGTGTCGCTCCTGAAAAAGCCCTCCCTTACGGGCTTGTAAAACAAAATCGCTCTAACATCCACACAGGCAGGAATGCCTGCGCCACAATTTCTCGCGTGATACACTTCACTCGGTGGCCACCAGTATTGCCGCACCGGTCAAGACCGTCACGAGCGTCGAGTGGTCCGTCTTGGCCTTATTGGTCGTCTCGGTTTGTATTAATTACATCGACCGCGGCATCTTATCCGTCACCGGTGTAGCGCTCAGCAAGGAGCTGAACCTGGAGCCACACCAGCTCGGATTTTTACTCGGCGCCTTCTTCTGGACGTATGCAAGTTTCCAAATCGTAGCCGGCTGGTTGATCGATCGTTACAACGTCATCGTCGTTTTCGCGGCCGGCTTTCTCATCTGGTCGAGCGCGACGGCGCTGATCGGCCTATCCGTTGGTTTTCTTTCGCTCTTTCTGCTCCGTCTGGTGCTGGGTGTTGGCGAGTCGGTCGCCTATCCTTCGTATTCCAAAATAATCGCGGCCAACTTTTCGGAACGCCAGCGTGGATTAGCGAACGGATTGATCGATGTTGGCTGCAAGCTCGGTCCGGCGGCGGGAATGATCGTGGGTGGCCTGATTCTTTATCGATACGGGTGGCGGGCAGTGTTCTTGTCGATTGGTCTGGCTAGTCTTTTGTGGGTGATTCCCTGGTTCATGGTCGCGCCCAAAATCCGCACAGTGTCGTCGATGCGCGCGCGTTACGACGGTCCGAGCCTGGCCGACATTCTTCGGAAGAGGGACGCCTGGGGAACTCTGATCGGCCTGTTCGGCGCCAACTACGCCTGGTATTTCATGCTGACCTGGCTGCCCCAATATCTACTGATGGAGCGGCATTATTCAACGCGCTCGATGGCCCTTACCGGGTGGCTTCCCTTTTGTGCCACCGCCGCCGGCGCGGCGTTTGGAGGCTGGCTGTCCGATCAATTTATTCGCAGTGGCGCCTCGCCAACTCTCGTGCGCAAAGGTTTCGCCGTCACCGGCCTCTCTGGCTGCGCGGTGTTGTTGATGCCGGCGGCGATCGTGACGGATCAAGTCATCGCGATGTCGCTGTTGATTGTGGCCGCCTTTATCTATGGATTGTACAGCAGCAACCTGTGGGCCATCACGCAAACGCTGGCGGGCGTGGTTGCGGCTGGAAAATGGACGGGCATCCAGAATTGCGCCGGAAACATTGCCGGAATCGCTGCACCGATTGTCACCGGTTACATTGTCCACATAACGGGCAAGTTCTATCTGGCTTTCCTTTGGGTTTGCGTGAATCTGGTGCTGTCGGCGCTCTCGTATCTATTGATTGTGCAGAAGATTGAGCCGGTGGTGTGGAATAAGGAACCTTAATGTGAACTGGCGCGTCTCATATTTAGGTAACTCCGATTCGCGAAAGCAGTTGAGTTGCCACCGGTGGACGCCTTCCTCCGAGTTGTCCACCGGTTTTAGCACTCGGCAGGGTGTTCAATCGCACCAACGCTAAAAGTCGGCACTTGCTTCCATTGGTTTATGTTCGCGCTCTAGCGTCGCCCGTAATCCGGTTTGCGACCGAAAGCTGCCTGGATACTGATCCAGCGCTCGCCGGAATGCCGACTCGGCCTGGGGCAAACGGCCAGTTTTCAGTGCTGCTTGTCCCAGCGCTTCCAGGACGGGACGCGGATAGAAGGGTGGCTCGGAATAGATCATGCGCCGTTCCATACTCGCGGCCTGCTCCAGTTTCTTGAGCCCCGCGTTGATTTTTCCATCGGCCAGTTTCAAATGCCCCTCCAACTCCGCGCGGGCCGCCACCAGTACTTCGGCAACTGGCATTTGAACTCTTTCCTTGTATTGATCCAGAGATTCATCCATCAGCTTCGCTTCACTCTTCGCGAGTATGCCGTTGCCTTTGGCGACATGCGCCAAAGCCATGGCCCAGTGACGCCAGGCTTGCTCGCGCGGTTTATCGTACACCGGCAGCGACTTCCCTTCGAGGATTTCATCCCAACTTTCGGACTGTACCAGAGAGCGCAGCATGGCAAACCAGCCCTGCCGGTACGCGCTGTAGAATCCATCGATGGACGCTTGCTCGCGCGGGTTCTCTTTGAAGCCAAGCAACTCCCGCGCGGCTTCCTTGGCCTTGTCGTACTGGCCTTGGAACGAGTAGGACGTCGCGAGGAAATGTACGTTGTGCCCGTGATGGCCGGTGCCGTACAAGCGGTCGGCGCGCATGTAGCCACGCTCGTTTTGCGCCGCGGCCGCGAACGCCGCCGCGGCGTCCTCCCAACGGCCGGTCTGCGAATAAATGTGACCCGGCATGTGCAGGGCGTGGGGGATATTGGTAACCAGCTCGGAATAACGTTTACAACTGGGCCAGGCATCTTTCGCGAACGTTGAACCTTCAAAACCGTGGATCACATAATGATGCACGCCGGGATGGTCGGGCGCTTTGACCAGTAGGCCGCGCAGAATAGCAACGGCTTCCATACTGGTGCCGCGCGGCGTCCGTTCCGGCAGATCGAAGCCACGCATCAGGTGCAGCGCTAGAAAAGTTCTGGCCTCTACTTCGTCCGGAAATTGCGCGGCGATTGCGCGCAGCCCCTGGATGTAGCCATCATCGGGATTCTTGGACTTTGTATCGCGGCGCGCGACGATGGAATCGATGTAAAGCTTTTCGAGCGGCGTAGCCTTACCGGGCACGCGAGCCAGTTCTTCGGCCTTGCCGGCCGCCTCTATCGCGCGGGCGGAGGTTTTTATAGGATTGTTCTTACCAAAAACTTTGCTGTACGAATCCAGTTGGAAGCGCGGCCGGTAATCCCCCGCGGAGATCATCGCGATGCCCCAATGCGGCATGGGAGCTTCCGGGTCCAACTCGGCGGCTTGTCGAAAGGACCGCTCTGCTTCAGTCGCCCAAAACGAGTGCATCTGCGCGACTCCCTGATCGAAAAACTCCTGCGCTTTCGGGTTCGATGTCGTGATCGGGAAATGGACAGCTCCCTGCCCGGTCATTATTTTTGCGGGCAGCGCCGGCGGACTTCCACTCGGAGGCGGCGCGCACATGTCGGGCTGCTTCGCGGCCTGTTTAGTTTGCGCAAACGCGGCCACAGCGGCCAGGATCAGGACGACAACAGATTTCATAGGGGCCTTGCGTATATCGTACCGCAGCAGGAAAGAATACGCGGACGCGGTATCATGGGGTTTTGAAGGGAGTTAGCGCAATGCAGAATTCCGTGCTCGTACCCATGGTGGTCGAGCAGACCTCGCGAGGCGAACGAGCTTTCGATATTTATTCGCGTCTTCTCAAGGAGAACATCATTTTCCTGGGGACGCCGATCGATGATAATGTGGCCAATTTGGTAATTGCCCAGATGCTGTTCCTGGCGGCGGAAGATCCGGAGAAGGACATTTCCCTGTACCTCAATTCGCCGGGAGGATCCATCACGGCCGGGCTCGCCATTCTCGACACGATGAACCTGGTGGAGCCGGATATCGTGACTTACTGTTTGGGACAAGCCGCTTCCATGGCCGCGGTTCTGCTGGCGTGCGGCACCAAGGGCAAGCGCTACAGCCTGCCGCATTCGCGCATCCTGATTCATCAACCTTCCATGAGCGGATTGGGAGGTCAGGCCACGGACATCGATATCTACGCGCGAGAGATTTTGCGCATGCGCGAATCGCTGAATCAAATCCTCGCCAATGCCACTGGCCAGCCGACCGAGCGCATCGCCCGCGATGTGGATCGCGACTACATTCTGGAGCCGACCCAGGCGCTGGAATATGGATTGATCGACCGCATCATTTCCACACGGTCTTTAGAGCCGGTACCTACGCGGTAACAATACTTACGCGTTTAAGACTTTCGACAACCGCGACAGCTCCTCATCCGAGCTGTCGTTCGGCACCGAGCATCCGGGCGTCAGGATAAATTTCGTTCCCGCCGCTTGGGCAGCCTCGCTCCACTGCCGCTTGAGATCGGCCGGAGTGAGCTTACGGTAATTCACTTCGTCGATCCCGCCCAGGATAACTCCCGAATAGCCCTGGCGCACTTTGGCGATCGGCACGCCGGTTCCATGCATCGAATAATTGATGGCTGATGCCGGCCAGCCTTGATAGAAGCGATCCAGATAAACTTTGTCGCCGTGCAGATGCAGGATGTTCAGCGGGGCGGAGCGAACCGCTTCAAACACCAGCTTGTCGAAAGGCTCGCTGAACTTGGCGTAGTCCGCCTGCGTCATGATGCCATCCTGCGCATTCGCGATGGCGACGAAAACGCCGGCTGCCCCTGCCGCCAAGGCCAGCCGCGCGTGATTCGCCTCCGATTTCGCGATCAGCTCCAAGGCATCCAGCAAGGCTTGCGGCTTTTCATCCTGGAGTCTCCGAACCTCCGCTACCGACGATAGATTCTCCGCAACCTTCCACGGGTTGAATAGCGTTTCGACGAAGTACGCCTGCCCGCGCAGTCCGTCGCGAATCTGTTGGAGCGCGCGGATTTGCTGGGGGAACGGATTCTTCTCCTCGCGCAACCCGTACCATTCGGCCTTAGGCTTAGGATACGGATAATCGCTCATCACCTTGACGAGGTCGGTATGAAACTTTTGGTGAAACTCGAGAGTCGATAACGCGTGCTGTTCGCCGGGCTTCGATTCATCCAGGAAATGATGCCACAGGCTGAAGGGCGGCCGATCGACATCCGCACCTTTGCGCGCACGGTCCACACGCTCCTTGGACGTCATGGTGGCGCCGCGCAACGTGAATGCCGCAGTGGCGCCAAGCACTAAATTCCGCCGGGAAAGCATGACTATAGATTAACGCGCTGACGCTTGAGATTAACACGCGGCCGCTTGGGTGGCTCGCTTCCAACTCCGCCCGTCAACCACTCCCCGCAGCCACGAGCCCAAGGTGTTATTCGTGTGGAGAAATGAAATGAAGTATTTTTTGTCGACCGCGACCTGGTCGTCCAGCTCGAAGCGCCGGCGGCCATCGGCAAGGCGCAGAGTGCCTTCCTTCGGATTAAAACCCGGCCCGTCCGGACGGTTCTCGTCAGCGCATCCATACTAAACTTTAAGGGCGAGTTACTTGTGCCGGTAGGTAATTCGACCTTTGGTCAGGTCGTACGGTGACATTTCCAGCGAAACCTTGTCGCCGTTCATGATCTTGATCCGGTTGCGCCGGAGTCTTCCGGCCATGG
Source organism: uncultured Bryobacteraceae bacterium (assembly GCA_955652915.1). Taxonomy (GTDB): domain Bacteria; phylum Acidobacteriota; class Terriglobia; order Bryobacterales; family Bryobacteraceae; genus Palsa-89. The sequence goes on along the minus strand of CATPCJ010000122.1, from coordinate 4,987 downwards.
TCGCCAACACTGTTTTGCCTGCGTCCAGTTCTATCGCAAACATCCCAGCCTTGAATTTCTCGACCACTTTTCCCATGACTTCAATTGCATCTTCTTTAGGCATATTCCTCTTTCAGTGACGTGCGCTCAACTACTGTTGATTCATTCCAAGCAAGAACGCTGGAGACAGGATCGGACAGGGGCGCAACACTTATTGTAGCATCGAGAACGTTGATGAAAAAAGTCGAGTTTTTCGTGAAATGAATGTCCTGGATCTGAGTCTATACGAAAGCCCGCCTCGGACAGCTTGGTTGGGCCGGAGATAGAGACAATTCGTGAGCCAGCCAACACTTGTCAAAGTGCCCGTCATCCTTTTGGTAGAAGATAGTTTAGCCGATGTCTACATCGTTCGGGAATCTCTAACAAAACATTTGAAGGACTTCGAGCTACAGGTTGTCAGCGACGGCGAAAAGGCTTTCAAATGGATTGAGGCCGCCGATTTGGACGCGTCCCTGCCTTGTCCCTCCTTGATGCTGCTCGATCTCAACCTTCCGAAGAGATCGGGGCAGGAGATTCTGCGGCGGGTGCGGCAAAGCCCCCGGTGCGGACACGTGCCTATAGTAATCCTGACTTCTTCGGATTCGCCCGCCGACCGCGCCGAGACCGCCAAGCTGGGGGCCACCGCATATTTCCGCAAGCCCCCCGACCTGGAGGAGTTCATGAAAATCGGGATGGTGGTGGGGCGCGTTTTAGATCGGTAGAAGAACTAAAAAACTTTCCCGAAGCGAAATTTCAACAACGTCCACACCGCGATGAATCCGTCGCTGGGTTTGATTTTCTTGCCTTCATCCGCCGACCGCGGATGGTACGAAATAGGCACTTCGACGATCTTCATGCCGCCCCGGATCAGCTTCGCCGTGATTTCGTGATCTGTTTCGAAGCCGCTCGTTTCCAGCCTCATCGCTTTCAGGATTTGCGCCGGATATAGCTTATATGCGGTCAGCGTATCTGAAATCCAGCGGCCGTATAGTAGGAACGTCCAGACCGAAAGAATCACTCCCGCCATCCAGGGCCCTAACCCTTGCTCGGGATGCCTGCCCGTCCAGCCCGATTTGCGGATTTGCCCCAGGACCCGGCTGCCGTAGATCGAATCCACCCCCATTTCCAGACCCTTTAACATGGGTAGATAATCGGCTGGATCGTATTCGAGGTCGGCGTCTTGCACCAGGATGTAGTCGCCCGCGGCTTCGTGGATGCCACGCCGCACCGCCCTTCCCTTCCCTTGATTCGGTACCTGCGTGAAACACTTGACGCCGCTGGCTTCGAAGCTGCGCGCGATGCTTTCGGTGGCATCGGTCGATCCGTCGTTCACCACCAGCACTTCCTTTTCAAAGCCCAACGCGCGAGTGTCCACCTGGGCGATTCGTTCGAGGAGCGTGCCGATGAATGCGGCTTCGTTGTAGGCCGGAATTACGATCGAGAGCAGCTTCATGGTTCGATCATCATGACTTGCGCTTTCTCCCGGCGATGGTAATCAGCGCCGCCCCCAGCAGTCCCGCGAATGTCAGCCCGATACCCAGGATGAACGATCGCGGCCGGTATCGAAAAGCGATTTGATGCGTTCCCGCGGGAACAATTACGCCGCGAAGGGCCAGGTCCACTTCATAGATCTGGACAGGCTTGCCGTCCAGCTTGGCGTCCCAGCCGGGATAGTAAGTGTCGGACAACACCACCATTCCATCGCAAGACATTTTGGCCTGCAGCGTGACGCGCTCGGCCGCATACTTCGTCACCGAGACATCGTCCTGTGCGCCCTGGCAAGACAGATTCCGCGGCGGATCTCCCAGGAACATCGCCTTACTTCGCAGATCCTGGACATGATCGTTGATAAACGCGCGGCCCTCGTTCACGGATTTGATGGGGACGAAGTCATGGATGGCCCATGCGCGCGGAAACGCTTCGGGATTCTCGTAAACGGCGATGCCGCTCGCGCCGCGAAAAACTTCCCGCTGGTCGGGCTGAGTTGCTTGGCGGGCCAGAGTATATTTCGTGCCAACCAGCTTTTGAGTCGGTAACGTGTGCGTTTCCAGGTTGAAAGCATTTATCGTTACTCCTGTTTGGGACGACGGGAAATCCACGTTATGGTAATCGCCCCAGTTGTGCACGATGTCTTCGGTCTGGGTCTCGACGCGGAACGGCCCGGGCTGTCCTTGCAGGAAATCGGCCAGGTCCCCGTTGCTCCAAACCTTCTCGACAAATTGTCTTTGTCCCCAATCGTTGCGGTCCGCCAGGGTATAGCCGGATTCATTGCCCAGCTCGAACAGCAGCAGCAGGGTCAGCAGAGTCAAGGCTTGTACCGGGCTTAGATTATTTGTGCGCCACGCATAGAGCAGCGCCGCCATTAGAAGTGTTACGAACATGGTCACAACAACGCGATCGTCCATGCTCCAGGCCATGCCGTGGCCCAACAATATGGCGAAGATAATTGCGCCTAGTAGCGGCCCGGCCGCGGCCACTCCCCAATTGATCCGCCGGAGCCAAGGCGATTCCGAGCCGAGTTCCGCCGCGTGCGATCGAAGCGCATCGACGCCGAACGCCGCGATCACCGTAAATCCCAAATGAAATAGGAGCGTGGCCATGGCCGGCACGCGCGCCTTCTCCACAAATGGCACGACAGCATAAATGAAGCCCTGAAAGACGCTATGCCCGCCCAACGAATAGACGATCCCTCCGATCGCGATGGCGCCGAATAACTTCACCGCATGCTGCCGCCAATAGATTGCGAGTCCCACGATCGCGAGCGACACCGCCACCATGCCCAGGAACGGACCCGCGTTGAGCTCAAAACCGGGAATGAATATTCCAAACAGGTGGATAGGATGTAACTCGTGGCTGATATGTACGTTGTATGGGATCACATCCTGCCATCCAAGATGTTCGGCGGCTCCAGCCCAGCGCCAAGCTAACCGGCCATACTCTTGGGCAGCCAAAATCTGCACCGCGCCCACAATTGGGCTGAGGACCATGGCTACAGCGGCGAACTGAGCCATTCTCCAGTTCAAGCGGCCCTCTCTAAGGATGTAGTAGAGCCACGTTCCGGCGACGGCTAATGTGAGGAAAATGGGAATTTGGTGGTGTCCGCTGAGCCAGGCAATCCCCAGGCACGCTCCGCACCAGGAAGCGCTGGCCCAAGGATGCACTCCCCGGGCGGCGCGCAGAAGAAACAAGAAAACCAGTGGCGCCCAAACTGCGCCGTTCACCATCTGCGGCCAGTCGGTCCAGCCCACATATCCGGCCAGGCCGAACGCTAGCCCCGCGATCATTGCAGCCGTACGGGAGCGTCCCAGATCGCGGCAGAGCAGAAAACAGAATAGGGCCGCCATGTAGTGAATGATGACGTAATACCATTGCAGAGCCCACATCTGAATATGGCCGTGCTGGCGTGGAATCAGCCACAGCAGCCAATTGAGAGGGTATGCGGCGCCGGGTTGAGCCTGGCCCAGCATAGGCTGGCCCATCCAAGCGTGCGGATCCCAGAGCGGAAACTGGCTGTGCTGTACTTGCCGCGCTTCCTCTTCGAACCACGGCAGAATCTGCTGGCCCATGTCCGGGCCCCAGAGCCAGTCATATTGATAGGTAAAGACCAGCTTCCAATAGAAACAGGTAATGATCAAGAAAAGGATCAGCGGAAAGGTAAGAGAAGATGGCCACTTGATCTTCATGATCCGCGCGCGATGCAGGTGTGGATGGTGATGCTTCAACGGAATCGCATGCAGAGCCATTTGTCAATTATAGTTAGCGCTCGTTGAGCAATTGTTCAACGTCGCGCTTGCCGTGAAGTATCGCGATAATTGGGAGTGGTTTTTTGTCGATGCGGCAGACGATCAGATATGAGAAAACAGACCAGAAGCGAAGTTCCTCCCGCTGCGTGAGTTCGTCTCGCCGGTGTCCCTGTCCAAGCGTTCTGGCGATGGCGCGAATCCGGCTACAAAGGCCCCACCTACGTAGCGCGCCGCTCTCAAGCCGCCGCCTTCATCAAGAACGTAGTCTCGAATTTGTTTTAGGTCCCGTTGGGCTTCGGCGGTCAGAACGTAACTGCTCATCGGGCTCGCCGTTTATGCTCCCGGTCATCGAGTTCCGCGAGCAGTCCGGCAGAGAACGTTTCTCCGTCAACAACCTCACCACGCTCTGACTGTAAAAAGCCTCGTTGAATTTTGGCGTGCGTCTCTTCGGGAGAGAACGGAGCGATTCGGGCTGCCGCCCGTTCAACGATAGCAGCAAGCTCCTCCCGTTCGTTCTACAGAGACACTTCCGCCCGGGCGGTGGCGATCAGACGCGCTTCATTTTTGCGGGAGATCTCAACGCTCATGGGGGGGATTCCTCTTGATGCGTACAAGTCCATTTTACGCGACTTCGATCGCAGTGTCACAGGACGCGCCGTCTCTCAAGGACGGTAATCAGCGCCGCCCCCAGCAGCCCCCCAAGTGTCAGCGCGATGCCCAGGATGAACGATCGCGGCCGGTATCGAAAAGTTATCTGATGCGGTCCCGCGGGGACAACCACTCCACGAAACGCGAGATCCACTTCATAGATCTCAGTGGACTTGCCATCCACCTTGGCGTCCCAGCCGGGATAGTAGGTGTCGGACAACACCACCATTCCATCGCAGGACATTTTCGCCTGTAGCGTGACGCGTTCTGCCGCATACTTCGTCACTGAAACATCGTCCTGTGCGCCCTCACAAGGCAAATTCCGTGGCGGATCTCCCATGAACATCGCCTTACTTCGCAGATCCTCGACATGACCGCTGATAAACGCACGGCCCTCGTCCGCCGACTTGATGGGAACGAAGTCATGGATGGCCCATGCGCGCGGAAACACGCCGGGATTCTCGTAAACAGCGATACCGCTCGCGCCGCGAAATACTTCCCGCTGATCGGGCTGAGTGGGTTGGCGGGCCAGCGTGTACTTGACTCCAATCAGTTTCCTGGTGGGCAGTGTGTGCGTT
>CATPCJ010000121.1 GCA_955652915.1 uncultured Bryobacteraceae bacterium | reverse complement strand
TCCGTCCATGTTCAAGCTGGAGACCCTCATCGCACTCGTTGTGGACTTCATTCGCACCCTTCTGATCGAAGCGGCGTCTGACCGTGTCCGCAGGCTGCGGCCTCGAAAGCGGATGCGCGGCATGAAAGATGTGCATCGCCACATTCACCGCGCGACCCGCCGCCGCCTTCTCCACCGCCTATCCCCAGAAGTCCGGCGCTGATGGCGCCTCCGCCATTTTTTCCCTGCTTGTAGGAATTTCATGAGCTGCTAGATTGACTTCACTACCAAATAAGGAGGTTTATGAATCAAAAACACAAACCAAACCAATTGGACATCTACCGAAGGCGGATGAAGTTCAGCCAGCGGCAAGTGGCCCATCTGTTGGGTCACAAGGACAACTCAGCGTGGTCCCACTATGAGCGCGGTGAACGCTTGCCGTCATTGGAGAACGCCTTGCGGTTGAGCATCATCCTGAGGGTGCCCGTCGAGTGTCTCTTCGGAGCCCTTCATGATGAACTGCGCGACCAGATCCGAGCCGAAGAGGAACGCCTTTGCCCAGCCAACTCAGGCACCTCTCTTTTAATCCATAACCTCGCTGACGGTATATGACAAGCATTCTCGATCGGGTGGCGCAAAGCGCTGCCCACGCCCAATACAGCGGTTTTCGACCCGCCACGGCACAAGAGTTCTTTGCGTTGCGCCTGGCTGCGCGGCTCGGCGATAGCGCCAGCGCCAGGCACTACGCGGAACTTGCTGAACAATATTCCGAAGGGCAATTGTTGGCTGCCTACCGGTGGGCGCTAGCCTCTCACCTTGACCCCGCCCGCCGCTTCCACTTGGAATTGGAGCCTCTCAAAGGCCGCGATCCCGGTAGCAGCGGAGGTAGTCGGCTCGCCGCGATTCGGATTGAGCGCCGCGCCGTTGGCGTGGCCATCCTCACCGGGGAGCATCTAAAGCACGCCGACGCCCGCCAACTTTCATCCTCCCAGGACAAAGCGCTCGGTAGTGCAGTCGGTTTTGTAACCCGCTTGTTGGGGAAATTTCGTTGTGAATCCGCGGCTTTGGAAATCATCCCGTACGGCCATGAGGTGCAACGAACGCTGATCCAAAGGGCGGTGCTCGGCGTCTTGCACCCGCAGGCCATCGGCATTGTGGAGGTATCCAAGGCCGACTTGCTGGCCGCATTCGGTTATCCGGCTCCGCGCTTCCGAGGCGAGGTGCGTAAGATTATTTCCACGATCTACCCGGTACTCAACGAGCAGCTGGGCGCGCCATGGACCCACGATGCCGCAGCGCTGGGGCTGTATGTCCAGACTGAGCGCCTCTTCAATAACCTTAACCAACCTCTTTTATGATCGGCCCCCTGCCCTATATCGGCGGCAAGAACCGTCTTGCCACCAAGATTATTTCACTGCTACCCGAGCACACGACCTATGTCGAACCGTTCGCTGGGGGCGCGCAGGTGCTTTTTCACAAGCCGCCTTCAGAAGTGGAAGTGCTGAATGACCTGGATTTCGACATTGTGAACTTTTTTCGCGTCTGCCAATGGCATTACGAGGAACTGGTGAGGTATCTGCGATACTGTCTGGTCAGCCGCAAGCTGCACGAGCTTCACGTGAAGACCGATCCGGCGACGCTCACTGACATCCAGCGCGCCGGCCGGTTCTTCTATCTCCAGAAGAATTCGTTTGGCGGGCTCATCCTGAAACAGACATTCCACTACGGCGTGACAAAGTCCTCGAACTACAATCCCGCGCGGATTCCCGAGATCATCGAATTCACACACAGACGCCTTGCGCGGGTCCAGATTGAATCGCTGCCGTATGAGCAAGTGCTGGAACGATATGACCGGGCGACCACGGTCTTCTACCTGGACCCGCCCTATTGGGAACGCAAACTCTACAAATTCAATTTCACGCAGTCGCAGTTTATCGATTTGGAACGCAGGCTCCGCGCCCTCAAGGGCAAGTTTATTCTTTCGCTTGATGACCGCGCGGAAGTTCGAGACCTATTCGCCAGGTTTCAAATGCAGACGGTGGAACTGGCATACACTGCCAAGCGGAACACCCGAGCCAGGCACAAGGAGTTGTTGATCACAAACTTTGAGCCGAAGGCAGCCGCATCAGCGGCCATAGAAAAACGCCGGTCCAAAGTCTGAGAGGACCGGCGCAAAAGGGAGGCCGTCAATAGCTCACGCTGCCAAGCTCGGCGGTCTTGGCTTCATCTGCCGCACCGACGCTGGCTGTCGCCCGCGCAATGTTTTGCGCTTCATCAAGCACAATCAACATGCGGGGACCGGCATCCGGCGGCCACCAGTTCGCGCTCTGCTCTCCGCGGTCGATTGCAATTTCGACCGAAGATCCCACGCGCATGATCCGCACTCGTAGATCGGTTGCACCCGCTACTCCTTTCATCCAGATATCGGCCATTTCGATGCCACGGCCAGCCGAGACCCACAACGTGTTGGCCTCCGCAAGTTCAATGTCCGCTTGCTGCCCGCTGCTTATGTCTGCGACCAGCGTTACACTTCGACGACTGTCTTCCATTCGACCCTCCTTCGGGCCAGCGCGTGAACGATTGAAGGTTCACGAACCGGCTCGAGGCAGGGTTGAGGGTAATGTTACGCAAACTCGCTTGACGAATATGCGTACCAGCCAATGCAAAGCAGACACAGTAGGAAATACACCAAGGTTCGCACATAGAACAGCAGCATAAAGGAGTTGAGCCGGGCATGAGGCCGAAGGCTTTCTAGCAGGTGAGCTCCCATGTACAAAGCGATCAGAAACATCATGAGGAGCAATCCCAGAAGCCACCGTACGCTTAGGGCGAGCATTCCCCGTCCGAGCATTAGGTCTTGCGCCAACATCTGCCGCACCCAATCTGTGTGGCCGGATCGAGCCTCGCGCGACAGTGTCGAGACACAGTGGAACGATGGCAGCCAGAAGACCAAAACGATGAGCAGGAAATAGATGGTGTTCTTCAAATGCGCGGTCTGAGCAGTCTGGCTCTGGAACGTGGTCGGCACAATGGCGGACTCGGGCAATGTTCGGCGAACGAGGGCGAACTGAGCAATCCCGGCCAGAACGAATATCACCAGCGAAAACAACAGCGCGAGGTAGTTGCCGGAATCCACCAAGGCTTTGTCAGTTGCCAGAGCCGCCGCCGAGCTTACGGACACAAAAGCGAAGGTAAACATTGCCGTGCGCGTGGTGGCAATCAGGTCCGGGTCGAACGCGCTTTCAAGATAAAGTGAGACGACGTACAGCGCAGCGTACAGACAACTGGTCAGTATGGCGAATAGAGTATGCCCAGGAATTAGCCATGCGATGAAACAGGTTAACACCAACGACCCTATTAGAATGCCGACAGATTGCACATCCCGCCAGGGAGTACGGGACAGGATAACTGGCGGTACTGGTTCCTCAGATGGCTCAGTGCTGGTTTGAGTCAAACCTAGCGTCTCAATCTCATCATCGTCCAGCATTCCATACCCGGCCAATTGTAAAACGCGATTGATCTCGGGGATTTCGCGGATCACAAGTCCGTGAACAAGAATGGCGGCTAACGCGTCCCTGTCGGGATGCCGTTCCTCCCGTTCAATCCGGCCATACGCGCCAGCGTCGCTGTAATAGGTGGGAATTCGATGAGCTACTTGCTCTTGGGTCCAGCCACGAGCCCGGCGCAACTGGGCCAGAGTTCGTCCCAGCGTACTTGGATCGGCGTTTGGCACGGCATTCCCACCTTATTGCACAACAGGGGTCACCCGAAACATGCTGGTCGGGTCCAGGGGAGATCCAGCCAAAGTATAGACCGCAAATTGAACAACTGGCAAGAGCGGCATAGCTCAACATCGCCCGCATTTTCAGTGAATTGACTCCACGAATTCGGCTGGCCGTGTCCTGGCCACTTCGCCCGGCTACTTCGTGGCTGTTCAAAATTTCTGCCCCTTCCGACACGATGGCCTCATGGAATGGATCGGCGCGACGCAAATCAATTAACACGATCTTCAAAGGCCTTATGTTTGAAAAACTCATCACATCCACATGGAACCGGCT
>CATPCJ010000120.1 GCA_955652915.1 uncultured Bryobacteraceae bacterium | reverse complement strand
GAGCCTGTCGGAAATAGATTAACGGATTTAGGCAAGTAGCCTAGCGTCTGGGCTGGAGATTCGTCTAAGAAAGAAGATGAAGAGATTTCGAGCTTGTACGCTGGATCAGCCGTTGCTGTTAGCCCCGTCGTTGCAGGATTGGCTTCCGGAAGGCCACTTGGCGCGATTCATCGCCCAAGTAGTCGACGAGTTGGAGTTGAGCCGCATCGTGTCCCAGTATGGGCGCAAGGATGGGCGAGGGAAAGCGGCCTACCATCCGGTGATGATGGTGCGCTTGCTGCTGTACGGATACGCGGTGGGGGTGCGCAGTTCGCGGAGGATCGAGAAGGCGACTTTCGAAGACGTGGCGTTTCGCTATCTGGCAGCCGACCAACACCCCGACCACGACTCCATCGCGGAGTTTCGGAGGGTCCATCTGGAAGAGTTGAGTGGACTGTTCCTGCAAGCTCTGCTGTTGTGCCAGAAGGCAGGCTTAATCAAGTTGGGGCAAGTGGCCATTGATGGAACCAAAGTGGGGGCCAACGCCAGCCGGCGGCAGAGCAAGAGCTATGAGCGTCTGAGCGAGAAAGAGCAGGCCCTGGCGACCGAGGTGCAACGGCTGCTGGCAGAAGCCGCGGCGGCCGACCAGCAAGAGGACGAGCTGTTCGGAACAGGCCGGCGTGGGGATGAGCTGCCACAGGAGCTAGCCACAGCCGCGCGGCAGTTGGCGAAAATCCGCGCCGCCAAGCAAGAGTTGGAGCGCGAGGCGAAGGAGAAGGCGCAACAGAGCGCTGCCGAGAAAGCCGCGCAGAACGGCAAGCCGCAGGATGCAGCGCAGAAGAAACGATGGTATCGGGCACGCTCGGAAACGCCGGCGCCGGAGACCAAAGGCAATCTCACCGATCCGGAGTCGCGCTTGATGCTGGAGGGAGCCACTAAGGCTTTTGTGCAAGGCTACAATGCGCAAGTGGCGTCAGCGGGGGTACCGCAAATCATCGTAGCCCAAACCGTGGTGCAAGAGCTGAATGATCGTAAGCAGTTGATCCCGATGATGGAGCAGGTGCGGCAAAACGTGGGTGAGTCGCCGGTGTTGACGACGGCGGATGCGGGGTACTGGAATGAAGCCAGCATCGGCACCTTACAAGCCCAGCATGTGGATGTGTTGGTGCCGCCGGACCGGGGCAAAGATCAAGTTACGGGGAAACTTGCGGCCAATGCACCGCAGGGGCCGATGGCCCAGCAGATGCGAAAGCGTTTAGAGGATCCCGAGGAGCGGAAACGATATCGAAAGCGCAGTGGCATGGTGGAGCCGGTGTTTGGTTGGATCAAGGATATTCTGGGGTACCGTCGGTTTCTGTTGCGGGGTCTGAAGAAGGTGCGAGGGGAGTGGGCGCTGATCTGCACCGCGATCAACTTGAGCAAGCTGTTTCGATACGGATCGCCGGACCGCCGTTGGTTGGACGCCGCCTGGGCACCGCCTCGGGGATAACCGGGCCGAAAAACAGGCGGTCCACCGGCCATCCGAAGCGTAGCTGACATTTTCAGCCTAAAAACAGACGCCTCTGGACCAGCGCACGGTCGAGAGAAATCCGACCGCGCCCTTCGGCGGCTCTGTCGCTCCGGCATCGCCAATTTCATCCCGACAGGCTCGGCGCCTGTCACCACTTTCTACTCCAACACTATTAATGCCTCGCCGGCCACCACCGTGTCGCCATCGCGGACGCGCACTTCCACCACGCGGCCGGGTCTCGAAGCCTTCATCTCGTTTTGCATTTTCATTGCTTCCACAACCACCAGACCGGTGCCCTGCTCCACTACATCGCCTTCGCGCACCAGTACTCGAACTACTTTTCCAGGCATCAGTGCGTTGACGTTTTGCCGGCCAGTCCTGAGCGTCGGGCGCGAGCTTCGGCTAGTGTTCCGAGGGTCCAGGACTTCAGCTGTAAAGCGCCGGCCATCCAATTCCAAGTGCATGCCCTGCCGCGACGGAACCACCCGAACTTGAAAATTCTTACCGTTGAGCAGCACCGAATAGACGCCGGGTTGCACTTTGGTTACCGCACTCAAGTCAGCGGTGTCTATCTCGACGGGATTATCGTTTACCAGGATCCGCCGCTTCATCGGTGCAGCCCATCGCGGCCTTCCATAAGCCACCGGCTTGAGCCGGATTTGGCGCCCTTGGTTTCCGGCCGATCGTTCTTGTAATGAGCCGCCGCCGCAAGCGCGACCGCCATTTCCGAATCCGGCGATGGCGGAGAAACGGGTTTCCTTCTAGAAAAAAAATCACCCACGAAATTAGTGTTGAGCCGGCCTTCCAGGAACCGCGGGTGGTCCAGGATTTCGCGAAAGAATGCCAGGTTGTTCTCGACGCCCAGGATGGAATACTCGCGCAACGCTCGCTGCATACGCTGAATAGCGGTGTTGCGATCGGGGCCCCAGACGACCAGTTTCGCAAGCAGCGGGTCGTAGTCGAGCGGCACCGTCCAGCCTTGATAAACGCCGGAATCCAGCCGGATACCAGGCCCACTGGGTTCTTCAAGCTGCACTATTTGGCCCGGCGACGGGAAGAATTGATTTTCCGGATCTTCGGCGCATATTCTGCATTCGATCGCCGATCCGCGCCACGCGATGTCCGGCTGGCTGAACGGGAGCGGCTCGCCCGCCGCTATTCGTAACTGAAGTTGAACCAGGTCGAGTCCCGTCACCAATTCGGTAACGGGATGTTCCACCTGAAGGCGGGTATTCACTTCCAGGAAATAGAAATTGCCCTGGTTGTCGGCGAGGAATTCGACCGTCCCCAGGTTGTAGTAGCCAACGGCGCGGGCGATTCGTAGCGCCGCTTCCCCCATGGCGCTTCGCATTTCCGGGTTCGCTTGAACCAGCGGCGAAGGGCACTCTTCAACGATCTTCTGATGCCGGCGTTGCAGAGAGCATTCGCGTTCCCCTAAGTGGACGAAGTTCCCATGCCGGTCGCCGGCGATCTGTATTTCGATGTGGCGCGGTTTATCGATGACCTTCTCGATGTAGACTTCGCTGTCGTGAAACGCGCGCTCAGCTTCGCTGGACGCATCGCGGATGGCCGGCTCGAGCTCGCTCTCCGCCTCAACGCGCCGCATTCCCTTTCCGCCACCGCCCGCCGACGCCTTGAGCAACACCGGATAGCCAAGCTTCCAAGCCAGCTTCCGTGCCTGATCGATATTCGTGGCAGGTTCTTCACTGCCTGGAACGACGGGGACCTTCGCGCACTTGGCAACCAGCCTCGCGGCGGTTTTCGAACCGACACGGCGGATCGAGTCGGCGGATGGGCCGATAAATACGACGCCGGCCGATTCGCACGCAGCCGCGAATTCGGCATTTTCACTCAGGAATCCATAGCCCGGGTGGATTGCGTCCGCCTGATGTTTCTTGGCGGCATCCAACAAGCGGTCGATTCGCAGATAGCTTTCCGACGATGGCGATGGACCGATGTGCTCCGCCTCATCCGCCATTTGAACATGCAGCGCCGCGCGATCGGCGTCCGAAAAGACCGCGACACTGCGGATGTTCATTTCGCGCAACGCACGTATGACGCGGACCGCGATCTCGCCGCGGTTGGCGACCAGAACCTTATCGAATTTTGACGAAAGCATGTCAGATGAACTACGGTTTCTATCTTAAGGCCGATTGCCAATCGGCCGCAGGATGCCATCCTGCGCCACAAAAAAATGTCCCACACTATTTTAGGGACCAGTGGCCGAGCGTGTCGTCTAAGCACCAGAGGAGCCTATGCGACACACTTTCATTCTTATTGTACTGGGCAGCCTGCCTATGCTGGCCCAGAATCCGACGCCCACGCTAAGCTGCAACGACCGCAACTCGCACAACGATCGGCTGGTAGGCCACTGCGAGATGAAAGAGCAGACTTTGGGGGCGCCCCGAGGCGCTATCGCGATCAACCCGGGCATGAACGGCGGGATTACCGTGAAGGGCTGGAATCGCGGGGACGTTCTGGTTCGCGCGCGCATCGAAACATGGGGAGAGACGGAAGCGGATGCTCGCGGGCTCGTCTCACAAATTCGGACATCTTCGGGCGCGGGACAGATTCAGGCCGAAGGACCGGAGCTGGATAAACGTCACAACTGGTCCGTGACGTATGAAGTGTTCGTGCCCAGTCAATCCGATGTGCAAGCGAAGGCGCACAACGGCGGGATTCGTATTTCCGACGTGCGCGGCAAGATTGAGTTTGAGGCTGCCAATGGCGGTGTCACCTTGCAGCGCCTGGCGGGCGACGTTCACGGGCGCACGGCAAACGGCGGCCTGAACATCGAGCTGGCGGGCGATCGCTGGGATGGCGGCGGCATGGACGTGGCGACAGTGAACGGCGGCGTCAGGATGGACGTGCCGGCCAACTACTCGGCGCATTTCGAGACCAGCACGGTGAATGGTGAAGTAAGTCTGGACCTGCCTTCGGTTCAGGGGCATACCACTAAGGAAGGATCCTTCGATGTCGGCCATGGCGGCGCGACGATACGCGTCGTGACGACGAACGGTGGGGTGAAGATTCGGAAGGCGTGAGGCGCTGGGGGCTGGGGACTTGGGGCTGCTTGCGCCTCATCCTGAGTGCGAATCGCACGCCAGTCGCTGAACGCGGCACTGGTCATATCAATCGGGGCAATCGCGTCGGTTCTCGACCAGTTGATGAATTGTCGTAGTCCGCGGTGTGCCGTTGTTGCTGGAGCAACGTGAACGCCTGCGCGACGTTCTTCAGCGGCACCTTATCCGCCGGCTTTCCCGAGCTGTAGAAATTCCGGACGCATTCCTCGCAGACGTTCTTCATCTTCCCGTGGTCGAACGTCCTTGTAAGAATACTGTGCCGGCGAGCTACGCCCCAATTGCTCACGGCTTCACATCTATCCGAAGATGAAACAGCGCATAATAAGCCGTTGAGACAGCCCGTCGAAGGCTGGATTGCTTGGGGTCCCCGGTTTCCAGGCTTGCTAGATGATATGCCTGCTCCAGCAGATCGTCTGCGAACGCCATCACACCCACGCAGGTTCGTTTAGCTTCGCCTGTTCAGACTCGCTGCGGAAGTTGAAGTGCGGGAACAGGCCCAGGTCCGGAAGATCAAGCTTCTCCGACATCCTCCATACGACCCGCGTCGTCACGTCGCGCAGCCGCCCGGTCTTGCTCGCCTCATCGGATAACAGCACCCGGAAGAAAATCGCCAACTGGCCGCTCCAATCCTGTGCGATGTCATAACGAATATGGCGCACCCATGGTGGCAGTTCCTTCACTACGTCCGCAACAGCGGCGTTGATTTGGAGTTGCTTCCCTAATGCGCTAGGCGAATACATGGCTGACTCGACTCCAGCGTACCGCATCGGTGCAAAATGCTTACCATTTCCTCTTCTTTTTTACGTCCCAGGACTTGCGGGCATCTGCCCCTTCGCGTCTTCGATGTACGTTCGTAAAACTTCCGCCACACTCCAGGCCTGGGCAATGCAGCCGCCGGGGTGGTGCGGCGGGTCGCCGTCGAATACTTCTGAAATTTGGCCGAGTCCCGCTTGCCACAGGTGTGCGCGCATGGGCTCCAGGAATTTGGCCGCCCGCGTTCGCGCTTCCGCGCTTTCGCCGTGCACTTTCACGTAGGCCTTGAGGAATGGTCCCAACAGCCACGGCCACACGGTGCCCTGATGATAGGCGCTGTCCCGGCTGCGTTGATCGCCGCCGTAATGCCCGCGATAATTTGGATCGCGTGGTGAAAGCGTACGCAAGCCGTAAGGCGTCAGCAGTTCCCACTCGCACACGTCCACTACGCGCAAGGCTTGGTCGCGCGGCAGCAGGGCATAGGGAAGGCTTACGGCGAAAATCTGGTTGGGGCGGATGGAACGATCGGGCCCCGACTCGCCCAACACATCGTAAAGACAGCCGTCGGCTTCGTTCCAGAAAACCTGCAGGAAGCGGGTGCGCGCAAAATCGGCCAGCGCTCCGTAGCGAGCGGATTGATCGCGATCGCCGAATTCGATTGCCAGATGTTCCATGACGCGCAGCGCGTTGTACCACAGGGCTTGAATCTCCACCGGTTTGCCTTCGCGGGGCGTCACTACCCAGTCCCCGATTTTCGCGTCCATCCACGTTAGCTGCATTCCTGGAACGCCGGCGTGCAGCAGTCCGTCGATATCCACTCCGATCCCGTAGCGTGTTCCGCGCTCGTGCCATTCAATGATGTCGGCGAGCGAAGTGTACAATTCCCTTTTTACGAAATCGTAGTCGTGGGTGTATCGCAGAAGCTCGAAAACGGCGTGGAACATCCACAGCGTTGCGTCCACCGTGTTGTATTCCGGTACTTCGCCGGCGTCGGGGAAACGATTCGGCAGCATTCCGCGGTCGATGCTTTGCGCGAAGGCTCGCAGGATATTGCGCGCCTCTTCGAAGCGGCCCGTTACCAGCGTTAGCCCGGGCAGCGAGATCATCGTGTCGCGGCCCCAGTCGCCGAACCAAGGGTAACCGGCGATCACAGAATTCCGATCCCCGCGCGCGACGATGAATTGGTGCGCCGCGGCCGTGAGAAGTTGCGCGAAATCGTCGCCCTTGGGAGCGGAAGAGACGACGTTCTTGCGCCGTTCCAGTTCCCGTTCCTCCAGTTGGGATGTTTCCACCACGTCGCGATTCAGCGTGGATGCGACGATCTGCGGGGATCGGCCAACCGCGAGATCGAAGTGGAGCACGAAGGGGCTGTAGAGGTCCTCGGCGCAATCCAGGCCGCGTTCGCGCTCGCGCTCGTACTCGAAATTATAGAACCAGAATCCGGAGCTGTCGATGGAGTCGGCGTTGTGCGCGAGGTGCAGGCTCGGCAGGTCGTGGTAAGGCTTCACCGTCGCCAGGTTCGGTGCGATTTCAACGTGTCGATTGATGGCATCGTTGGCGTGCGTGGTGCTGTGGTAATCGCGAAATGCTATTAAAGGACGGATCTCAAGACTGCACCGGCGGCCTCCCAAGCCGCCGAACAGTTCGTAGCGAATCACAACGGTGTTCTCGCCGTGGACCTGGAACACGGATTTTTCGATTTCGATTTCCTCAACCCGGTAGCAGAAGATCGGAAACGGGTCGATTCGAAATGAATCCAGATACTGGTGTCCATGAGGATGAATGGCGCCCTTGTACTGGTTCGCACTCAGCTCGTAACGCACGCCGTCGATCACCAAAGCGTCTTCGACTTTTGACAGAAGAACGAACCGGCCGACTGGGGGCTTCGTGGCCGCGGTGAGAAGTCCATGATAGCGGCGGGTGTTGAGGTCCATGAGGCTGGACGAAGCGAATCCGCCGATTCCGTTGGTCTCCAACCATTCACGCCCGGAAGATTGCGCGAGATCGGCGCAGATCAAATGATCGAACTCAATCAGGCTCTTCATGGTTAGCTAATCATAAACTAGGTTCCGGAAACAATGGTGAAGAGGAGGTGAAAGAGGTGACAGGCACCTCTTTCACCTTGACAACTATGGCGACTAGCGCTATAGTTGATCTAGTCATATGCCCGAATCACAGTTCAGTTTGACGCCGGCGATGTTTCAGGTACTGTTGGCGCTCGGCGACGAGGAAAAGCACGGCTACGCGATCTTGAAGGATGTGGAGGAGCAGACCGATGGCCACGTGCGTCTCAGCACCGGAACTTTGTACGCCATGATCAAGCGGTTGCTGGTGGAGGGCGTTCTAAAGGAGTGCCGGAATCGCCCGCCGGCGGATGAGGATGACCAGCGGCGCCGCTATTACCGCTTGACTCCGCTGGGCCGGGAGATCGCCGTCGGCGAAGCGGAGCGGATGGAGAAATTAATCGCCACGGCGCGCGACAAGCACTTACTGCGGCGTCTCAGGCCCGCCTAGGGGAATCCCATGGAGTCCCGCAAGACACTTGGAGACCGGCTGTATCGAGCGTTGCTGCGCCTGTTCCCGTTCGATTTTCGAAGCGAATTCGAATCCGAAATGGAGCAAACGTTCCGGGAACAGCGGCAACACCGAAAAGACACGCTGGGACTGCTCGCATTGTGGTGGGAAACGATCGCCGGCATCTTCACCACCGCTCCGGCCGAGCATCTTTCCATGCTGGGACAGGACTCGCGCTATGCCTTGCGCATGATGCGGAAAAATCTGGGCTATACCGTGGTCGCCATCCTCACGCTGGCGCTGGGCATTGGCGTAAACACAGCCATCGTCAGCGTCATTAATGCGGTGCTGTTGAAACCGTTGCCGTACACCCAGGGCGATCAGTTGGTCATGCTGCACAAACGCGCCGAGAAGGCCGGTCTGAATGTCGGTTATGCGGTCCCCGAAATTAACGACTATCGCCGTCAAAGTGGATCGTTGAGCGAGGTCGTGGAATATCACGGCATGTCGTTCACGCTTTTTTCGAAGGATGAAGCCACGCGCGTACGCAGCGGAGTTGTGTCGGACGGCTTCTTCCGCGTTTTCGGCGTGAAACCCATCCTGGGCCGGGATTTCACCGCCGCCGACGATCAGCCGGGAGCACCCGCCGTCTTACTGTTGAGTTACGAATATTGGAAGAAGCACCAGGGCGGCGATCCGAACATTGTCGGCAAGACATTTGAGATGAACGATCGCGTTCATACCGTGATCGGAGTGCTGCCGCCGGTGCCGCAGTATCCAAACGAGAATGATGTTTACATGCCGACGTCGGCGTGTCCTTTTCGTTCGAGCCCGCGAACCATCGCAGATCGGAAAGGGGGTCTGGTGAGTCTGTTCGGACGTTTGAAGCCAGGTGTCAGCGTGGAGCATTGCAAAGCGGATTTGGCGCTGATCCAGTCGCGGCTCGCGCGGCAGTATCCGGAAGCGTATCCAAAGGAAGTGGGCTTTACCAGCACTTCGGTTTCGCTTCGCGAAGAATTGACGCATACCGCCGCCCCGATGCTGCTGGTGCTGTTGGGCGCCGCCGGTTGTGTTTTGCTGATTGCCTGCGCCAACGTCGCGAACCTGACTTTGGCCCGAATGTCGGGACGCGAGCGCGAGCTGACGGTCCGCTCCGCGCTGGGAGCGGGAAAGGGGCGGCTGCTTCGCCAGTTGTTCACGGAAAGCTTGATGATGGGATTGCTGGCCGCCGGCCTGGGAGTTCTGTTCGCATCCCAAACCCTGAGATTGCTGGTGGATTTCACGGCGCGATTAACGCCGCGCGCCCGTGAGATTCACGTGGATTTATCGATGCTGTTATTCGCGCTCGGGGCGGCATTTCTCACCAGCATCGTGTCCGGCTCGGTATCGGCGCTCTATTCCCGCGGCGATCTCTCCGGCGGATTGAAGGATGGGACCATGCACGCGACCACCGGCCGCCGGCGCGGCCGTGCGCGCGACGTGTTGGTGGTCTGCCAGGTGGCATTCTCATTCTTGCTGCTGATTGGCGCGGGTCTGATGCTGCGCAGTTTCAGCAAGCTGCGGAACGTCGATCCCGGCTTTGTGCCGCAACGGGTGCTGGCCATGTCCCTGAATTTTAACTGGGTCAAGTACATGAGCCAGCCGGAAAAAAGGCGCCAGGTTGCCGAGCGCATGCTGGAGAAGATTCGCTTCCAGCCCGGCGTGCTCTATGCGGCATTTTCCTCCAGCTATCCCCTGGATCCCGACAACGAAATGGGATGGACGCGCAAAATGACCGTCGAAGGCCATTCCGTGCCGGAAGGAGAGCGTTTGCCGGTGGCCTCCATTCGAGTAATTGGCCCGGACTACTTCAAGGCGCTCGGCATTCCTTTGGTGAGTGGCCGCACGTTTCAGGAATCGGACAACGAAAAGGCGCCGGCCGTGGCCGTGGTCAATCGCACGCTGGCGCGCCATTTCTGGAACGGACAAGATGCCGTTGGAAAGCGTATTTCCATGGATGGCGGCGAACATTGGCATACGGTTCTCGGCGTGGTCGGCGATGTGAAGGAATTCGGGCTCAACAAGGACGTAGGCGATGAACTGTATCTCGCTCAGCTCCAAGAGCCAATGATTGGCAGCCTGGTGGTTCGCACCAGCCAGGAAGGGATGACCTTGGCGAATACACTGCGGCGCATCATTCTGAAAGAGGATCCGCAGACCGCGATTCCCAACGTGGAGACGCTGGAGCAGGCTCGCTTGGACTCCATGGCGTCGCCGCGCGTGATGACCGACCTGCTCGGTATTTTCGCGGCGCTGGCGCTGGCGATCGCCGCCTTTGGGATCGGCTGAATTCTCGCGCTCACGGTGAATCAACGAGTCAACGAAATTGGGATACGCATGGCCCTGGGCGCAAAGCCTGGCGATGTCCTGACGATGATTCTGCGGCAAGGGATGGGGTTGGTGACGGTGGGTCTGGTCATTGGGCTGGCGAGCGCGCTGGCGCTGACCGGGATGATGAAGTCGCTGCTGTTCCAGATAGAGCCGAACGATCCGATAACTTTCATGGGCGTGTCGGCGGTGCTGGGGGCGGCGGCGCTGATGGCCTGCTATGTCCCGGCGCGGCGGGCCTTGAGAATCGATCCGCTTCGGTCGCTTCGCAGTGAGTAAAAGGATGACAATGAAAACGATCATTGCAGTGGTCTTGACAATTGGCGCGATTGCGTTGTTGATGGCGCAGCGGAAGTCCGAGGCGGCGGTATCCGGCCCGGAATTCACGAAGGACGACAAGTTGCTGCTGCCGGCCAACTATCGCGAGTGGGTGTTTTTGAGTGCCGGCCTGGGAATGAACTACGGCCCGGTGGCGGAGGCAAATCGCGATCGTCCGCCCCTGTTCGACAACGTGTTCGTGAACCCGGATGCCTACCGGTCGTTCATGAAAACCGGCACATGGCCCGAGAAGACGATGTTCGTCCTGGAGGTTCGCGCATCCGCCAGCAAGGGCTCTATCAATAACGGCGGGCACTATCAGGGCGACGTCGTGGGCGTCGAGGCCGAAGTAAAAGATACAGCGCGGCTGGGCGGCTGGGGCTTTTTTGCTATCGGAAGCGGGACTTCCGGAAAGCAAATTCCAAAAACGGCGCGCTGCTACACGTGCCACTCCGAGAAAGGCGCCGTGGATAACACGTTCGTGCAGTTCTATCCGACGCTGCTGGCGGTGGCGAAAGAAAAAGGAACGCTGACCCCGGCCTACGTCGCGGCCGAGAGGTGACAGAGGTGACAGTCACCTCAATCACTTTGTTCTCCCACGATCATCCGCGCGTAACGTGTGGATGCTCGCTTAGTTTCACAGTTTCCAGTCACCTAATCGATTGGAGCGTGGCCAGACCGATTTGGCCGTGGAGATTTTGATCGCGGCTCGGTACGTCGCCGCCACCGAACCACACACGTAGGTGGTCGCCCTCGGCCAGAATCGAAGGATCGCAGACGACCTTCGAGTCCCACGGTTGATCGCCCGCAAACACACCCGGCAGCTTTTCCCATTCGACCCCATTGCGCGATCTAGCGAGGCCCAGGCGACGCATCAGCCCGCGATCTTGCCCCGTGTACAGCATCCAATAGTATCCGTGCGAGACCCATACCGCCGGTTCCCCTAAGCCGTTCTCGTCAAACGCGCCGTACTCGCCGAGATCGAGAATCGGATTCGACCGCAGCTTGAACCACGTCACGCCATCGCTCGACGTTGCGACGCCAATGCGTTGCCGCCGCGCACGATCCATCCCCAGATAAAACATGTAGTAGCCGCCGCCAATGCGCAGCACTTGAGGATCTCCGATGCCCCGCTCGTCCCAGCTTCCGCGTGGACCGACATCCAGCACCGGCGATCCGTGCCTGTGCCATTGGTGGCCATTCGAGGATCGCGCCAGTCCGATGCGATTCGGCCGGCCCGCCTGATAGTAGTAGAGGATGAAACCTTCGTCCGCCAGAGCCGATCCATTGGCGGCGATCGCGTCCGATTCCCAGGTCCCAGCGTCGGGGGAAAGGATCTTGCCTTCTTTGTGCCAGGCGACGCCGTCGGCGGAAACCGCGAGGCCGGTATGCCAAGTCTTTCCGTCGAATCCGGAGAAGAGGTTGTAGTAGGCATCGCCCTGCCGGATAACGGAAGGATTGAGGACATCCACGGCATCCCACTCCCCTGGGCTTCCGCGAGTCAGAACGGGTTCGGGTTGCGCCTCCCAATGCCACTTGACGGACGGCCCGCCGGGTTCGGGAGGAAGAGTAAAATCACGATAGCGCCCGCAGCCCGGTAGGAACAGCAGGATCGCGAACAAATGTAGGGCAGGTTGGT
>CATPCJ010000119.1 GCA_955652915.1 uncultured Bryobacteraceae bacterium | reverse complement strand
TCGATGTAACTGGACTGCTCCACCTTGTCCGTTTCCACCACCGGAGCATCGCCGGTGACGGAGATCGTTTGCTCAGTGGCGGCAATCCCCAGACTCAGAGATAGGTTTATAGTCTGGCCGACCGCGAGATTGATGCCCTCGCGAATCAGCGTGCCGAAATTCTTGGCTTTCACCGTCACCCGGTATGCGCCCAGAGGCAGCAGCACGCCGCGAAACCGGCCTTCGGTGTCGGTGCTGTAGACGCGCGTGAAGTTCGTGTCCACATTGACGATGGTGACCTCCGCTCCGGGTATCGTTTTGCCGGATGGGTCGGTGATAATGCCCTCGATAGTGCCGGTATTAGCTTGCGACTGCGCCCGCAGAGCGTCCGGCGACAGCCAGAGAGCAATCGCGCAGGCCAAGACCAAGAGAGAACGTAGGAAAATTGACATTTAGAACTCACTTTCTGGGCAGAGATCCACAAACTGGGGGGAGGAACCCTCTACTTCAGGGTTTCGATTTGCCTTTGAAAAGTGAGTATACCCTAAATTCATTCTTCTGTGTCCGTCCTGTAACAATCCCTCACCATCGATCGCGCCAGCATCGCGCTGCTCAATAAGACGGCCGCATGAAGATCGTCCAGGCACGCGAAGAGAATGTCACGCGAAGAAAATAGTGGATCGTAGTACAAGCTGGTATGCTAAGTTCATTCCCAAGCGGGCTGCAAAACGGAAGCGTGCGTCGGCTCACTTGCCGCCCAATGTGTCAGCCGCGGTCCTCCCGGCGGGCGGCGAAAGCCTACGGCGGAGGATCCTTCTCTTCGCCGCTCTCCTACTCCTCGGCTACTATGCGATTTCTAACAATTGGACGGTCTACGAACTCGGGCGTTGTCTGCTGGGCGTGGCATTTCTTTGGGGGCCGATTGGAGCTCTGCTCTATGTCTTGCTGCGACGGCCCGTCGAGGATCCGATCGTACGCTTGGCGCTCAGTTGCGCGGGCAGTTACACGCTAACGACACTTTTTTATTTCGCGGCCGCCGTGATCGGGGCAGAGTGGATCTTCGGGGCGCTTTTGCTGGGCGCCACGGCCGCCGCGGTATGGTTCGGACGCCGCCTGTTGAGCACGACATCCATCGAGTTGCCGCGGCTGGATTCCGTGCTGCTCGCAATTGTGGCTGCCAGCCTGGTCACGACAATTCCGTACAACACTTCGGTTACCGTGACACCATCCGGTGAGCGGGTCGTGATGGGATTTTCGGATCATTTTTATCATGTTGGCCTCGAATACGAGCTCAGCCGTCATGTGCCTCCGTTGCAGGCTTCCATCCGGGGCGGCTCGCCTGAGCGCGCCTACCACATGTTTCCTCATCTTACGGCGATGCTGCTGTCGCGATTCACGGGCCGGAGCGACATGCTGCGCGCGCACGGCGTCTATCACTATGGGGCGATCGCGATTCTCATCTGCCTGACCCTGTATGGAATCGGGTTTCTGCTGACGTCCACAAGAACAGGCGGATACGTCTGCGCATCGCTTCCTTTTCTGTTCGCGATCCCGATGCGGCCGATCCTGCCCAACACGCTTGGCTACTTTTTCTTTACTATATTTCCCCACGCCACCAGCACGGTGTTTCCGACGCTGGGAACCTCGCCGCAAATGTACAGCGGCATCGCGGCAATGTATGGAGTGCTGCTTGGCATCGCCGCCATCGTGCGGATGTCCAAGGCGGCGCCCGGCGACTACGTTCTTCCCATCGTTAGCGGCCTGATGGCCGCATCTCTGCTCCGCTTTCGAGTCCACTGTTGGATGGCGGCGATGCCCGTCTTTCTGGTCTTCGTGCTGGTGATGTGGGTTCGCTCCAGACGTGCCACGTGGCTCGTTTCGGGTGCGGTAGCTCTCGCCGTAAGCGCACTGCTCTATCGGGAAATGTCGTTTCCAATTTACCTTCGCGGTACGGCCGAACTCCATTTCGCGCTCAATCGGCTCTCCGATATCCCCTTCTACCGAGTGTGGCCATTTTCGTCTTCGATCGAGCTGCTGCTTCAAAGGCTTCTTCCAGGCGCACCGCTCCATTGGGCTTGGGAAATTGTTTGCCTCATCGGATTTGTTGTTTGGAACATCATTGGGATTCCATTTTGTATCGTGCTGGCGCTGGTTCCGGCCATCCTGAAGCGCAGTCAAGCGCTTGGCTACTACCTGTTTACAATCGGCATCATCCTGCTGTCGATGGCGCTGGCCACGTGCCTGAACATGGGCTACGATCGCTACTCGATCCCCGCACAGTTCGCCTATCATTTCGGCTGGTACGTGCTTCCGCTGGTAGGAGTAGGAGTCGCCTGGCTCGTTTTGCAGGTGCAGCGGCGCACCAGCCGCGCCTGGGTGCTGTGGATCGCGCTCGCGGCGACCGCCGGCATCACCGCCGCGAGAACGCAGCACGCCTTGGTGCCCACACTGAATGGAAAGGGCGTAGTGATAACGCCGGCTGCCTGGGAAGCATTCCAGTATCTAAATGTTTCCACTCCAGGCAACGCCGTCGTCTTTTCCACTAGTCCGCGGGATCGTGGAATATCGCTGGTCTCCGGTCTGGGTGGCCGCAGCGGCTATTTGGACATGGCGCCAAATCCCGTGGACGATCAGGCGGTGAGGGTGAATCCAAGTGACAACCGTTCTCTCGTGGTCAACGCGATGGCCGCCGCGCGCGATCCGTCTACGTTTTGCGCCGTGGTTACAGGCACACCGATCACGCATATCCTGGAGCAAGCCTCCAACCCATTGCCGCCGAACTTACCGTGTCTGCGACGGTTATGGACGGGACGCGATGGCGCTACCGCGGTATGGCAAGTAGCTCGGTGACGGGCCTGCGCGCCGGGCCGAACTTCCGTTACCGCCCGATCCGTGGAGGTTTCATCCAGATCGAGCAACTTTGCGCGGAGTCATTTGGATAAACCAGCTCGCAAGCAATCCGCTGAAGACCGGCGCGCTCCACGGTATTCTCTCTGAGGTCGCGCAAATGAGGCCAGTCACTGTTGAAGCCATCGCTGTATTCCTCTGACCAAGTCCAGCGTTCCGAATCAGCCCGCTACCCTTATCTACGTGCCGTGATAGCTCTGCGAATATTCGCCAGCGGCGCCTTCTCGTCAAACGTGACGACCCCGCTGTTGACCTGGATTCCCAACTTGCGCCACAGATCGTTCAAATCCGTCTGCACCGGCTTCGCCTTCATCCGATTGTAGAGATCCCTCAGCACTCTGCCGCCGGTAGCCCTGTCGCCAACTTCCAAAACATGCTCGATGGGCCATTCTTCCAGAATATTCCCGCCCGCGGCCAGGATCGCGCGCATTGCGTCCTGCAGACCTTTTCTATTGTTCGTGTGCTGCCGGATTTGCACGTCGGCGACCAGCCAAAAAAGCGCTCCACCCCAATATGTGCTCCGCCAGGAATCCGTGTGATCGAGTCCCTGGTCGCCATCTTCCGGCAATCCCTGCGGCATGTAGCGAGCCATGTCGCCCCAGACCCGCTCGATCCGAATGGCGCCGATTTGCGCGCGCGCGATTGGTTCCATGTAAGTCGCCATGCCCTCCTCGATCCAATGGTGCTCGTCCCCCGCAATATCCGGGAACGCCAGGTGCAGCAGCTCATGAGTCATCATCCAGTCGTTATCCAGCTCGTGTTGCCCGGTGAGTTCGCCGATCGAGATGCGCGTGAATCCGCCCTCGTGGCCGTACGTTGTGCCGTTAAAAATGCCGCTCCGGCCTGCCGCCGGACGGACAAAGATTCGGGCGTGGGAAACCGGAAATCGGCCAAAGTACGCGGAGACGGCATCGGCGGCGCTCGAGATCCAGGCGAGAACTGTGGATCGGGGCAGATTGATCTTCCCGGGAGCGAAGGTCACCACGATCGTATAACCGCCCGAGCGGATTTGCGCCGCGGGCAATGTTTCGTCCGCTGCCGGAAGAGTGAAAGGCGTCAGCGCGCCGGCGGCAATCAGGAGGTAAGCTTGGACGCGCGGCATCTGTAGATATGATATTGGACGATGGCAGGCGCG
Organism: uncultured Bryobacteraceae bacterium; assembly: GCA_955652915.1. Taxonomy (GTDB): domain Bacteria; phylum Acidobacteriota; class Terriglobia; order Bryobacterales; family Bryobacteraceae; genus Palsa-89. Next base: position 5,266 of record CATPCJ010000119.1, on the reverse strand, counting down.
CAACGTTCCGGAAAATTGGGGCTCGGAACGTGCGGGGTGTAAAGAATGTTAAACTCTAATTATTGATGACCGCAGACATTGAGCAGGTCACCCGCTTGCAGTCCCTGGACTTGCGGATTGCAGAGTTGGAGCGGGAAATAGCTACCTTACCCAAACATATCGCCCAGATCGAAAAAGCGCTGGATTCCCACTTACGCAAGATCGAGGCCGATCGCGCTGCGTTGGCCGCAAATCAAAAAGAGCGCAAGCGCCTGGAAGACGACGGGAAGTTGGAAGGCCCGAAGATTTCCAAGCTCAAGGATCAGATGATGGGGGCCAAGACCAACGACCAATATCGCGCTTTCCAGAACGAGATCAACTACTGCGAAGCCGCGATCCGGAAATGCGACGATCGTATTCTCGACTTGATGGCCGAAGCCGAGCCCCTGGATATCGCCGTCAAGCATGCCGAAGCCGCTTTGCAAGAGGAAAAGAAGCAGGTGGAAGCCGAGAAGGCGTCGGTCCGCGAGCGAACCGCGCAAGATCAGAAAGAACTCGACCAATATAAGGCAGAGCGCAAGGAGTTGGTCCCGCAAGTTAAACCCAAGACCTATTCGGCTTACGAGCGCGTCCGGAAAAAATGGCGCGGCACCGCCGTCACCGAGGTTTCGAGCGGACGTTGCGGGGCTTGCCAGATCGTTTTGCGCCCCCAATTCTTTCAGGATTTGCGGAACAGCGGCGAGCTGATGTTTTGCGAAAGCTGCGGCCGCATCCTCTATTACAACCCGCCCGTGAGCTTCGAGCATCACGTGGCGGTGCACCCGCATCGATAATCTTGTGGGGCAGGATGGCATCCTGCGGCGGATTGGTAATCCTCCTGGTGTTGGATCGGAATTACTTGCGTGCCGATTGCCAATCGGCCACAGGTTACCAACCTGCCCCACAATTACTATGCGCCAAGTTGAACAAAATTGCAAAATGGCCGGGGCGCAACATGAAAAGTGTAGAATGTCCAAACTCCGGAAACCAGCTTGAACAAACCAGAAGCCGCCGGATAGGTCGGCTGGAAAGAGCTATCCCGGCCCCACAGCGTGTTCTCCGCACGGTGTCTGCGTTACCATTCTTGTCATGATCCGCATTTTGAGTGTGCTGCTCATTTGCTCGGCCATGCTGCCGGCGCAGACCATTGTCCGCCTCGGGACGATGGTCCCCAAGGGATCGCGCTGGCACGAAATCCTGATCAATATGGGCGAAGAATGGAAGAAGGCGTCGGATGGAAAAGTTCAGTTGAAGATTTATCCCGGAGGCGAACAGGGCGACGAGCCGGAGATGGTACAGAAAATCCGGATTAAGAAACTCCAAGCCGTCGCGATTTCGGGCGCTGGCCTGAGCGGGATCGATGCGGCCACCTCCGCCCTTCAAATTCCCATGATGCTGAATTCGTACGAAGAGTTGGATTACGTGCGGGATCGCATCTCCGCGCGCTTGGAAAAGGGACTGGCCGATCGCGGTTTTATCGTTTTGAACTGGGGCGATGCCGGATGGGTCCACTTTTTCACCAAGCAGCCGGCCATGCATCCGGACGATATCCGGAAGCTGAAACTGTGCGTCTTGCAAGGCGACAACAGCACTTTTCAACTCTACAAGATTAACGGCTTTCATCCCGTGGCTCTGGCCGCCACGGACATTCTCACGGGGTTGCAAACCGGTCTGATCGAGGCGTTCCAATCGCCTCCGCTGTTCGCGCTCAGCAATCAGTGGTTCGGCGGAGCGAAAAACATGCTGGATATCCAGTTCGCTCAACTGGTGGGCGCAACGCTGATTTCCAAGGATGTCTGGATCAAAATCCCCGCGCCTGTTCAGAAGCAGATCAAGGCTTCGGCGCTGACGGCCGGAGTCGCGTTGCGCGAAGAGATCCGCAAAGCCGAGGCGGGCTCCGTCCCCATGATGCAGCAGTTCGGCCTCAACGTGGTCCATGCCGATGGCAAAGTGATTGCCGAGTGGCGCCAACTCGCGGAGAACATCTGGCCGAAGTTGCGAGGCACCATGGTGCCGCCTGATTTGTTCGACGAAGTGAAGCGCCTGCGCGACGAATATCGAAAGGCTCACCACGGCGCGGGCGCGACGGGAATGCCGTGAGCCTAGCCGTTCCCCCGCCGGAAACGCCGCAACGCAGCACTCCCCTCCAATTCTTCGAAGATTCTTTCTCCATCGTCGCACTGTCTTTGATGACCGCCTTGCCGGTGATCGAGATGCTGACGCGGCAATTCGGCTGGTCCGGAATCCCCGGATCGGCCGTCGTGGTGCAGCAGCTCACCCTTTGGATCGGAATGCTCGGCGGCATGCTGGCATCCCGCTCGGACCGTCTGCTGGGGTTATCGTCGGCCACCTTCCTGCCGGAGTCCTGGCGTGGTCCGGGGAAAGTAATTTCGGGCGCCGCCTTGGCCGCGGTTTCCACGGCGTTGGCTTGGGCCAGCTATGTTTTCGTGGTAACGGAACGCGAGTCCGGCAGTTACTTGCTTCCGGGCGTTCCCAAGTGGACGGCGCTATCCATCATGCTGATCGGCTTTGCAGTGATCGCGCTCCGAGCCGTTTGGCACGCAAGCCCTTCCTGGATCGGCCGCGCTATCGCCGCCATTGGACTCTTCATTCCGTGGCTGTTTGGATTCGCGATTCCCATCGGCACGCCGGGTGTTCTTCCCTTATCGCTGCTCTGCCTGGCGTTTGCGACGTTTCTGGGCCTTCCGATCTTCGCGGTTTTTGGCGGGCTGTCGCTGCTGCTGTTCTGGAATATCGGAACGCCGGCCGCATCGGTGCCCGTCGAGATGTACCGCTTGGTCGCGTCGCCGCTATTGCCTTCCATTCCTTTGTTCACGCTGGCCGGCTACTTCATGATCCAGGGCGGCGCAACCAAACGTTTACTCCGAGTCTTTGTCGCGCTTTTTAGTTGGATTCCGGGCGGGCTCGCCATCGCCACCGTTGCGATCTGCACCATATTCACGTTCGCCGGCTCTGGCCTCACCATTCTTTCGCTCGGCGGTTTGCTGGTGCCGATGCTCATCAAGACCCGCTATCCGGAAAACTTCTCCATGGGCCTGCTGACCGCGTCCGGTTCCTTGGGACTGCTATTTCCAACCAGCGTGCCCGCGATTCTCTATTGCGTGTATTCGCAGACGCCGCTCGACAAGTTATTCATCGGAGCAATCCTGCCCGAGCTGGTGATGGTAGGTTGCGTGGCGGCCGTGGGAATCCGGATGGGATTGAAGCACAACGTGGTGCGCGACCCGTTTTCGCCGCGTGAAGCAGGCGCCGCGCTCTGGGAAGCCAAATGGGAGCTGATGTTGCCGGTGATCATGATTGTCGGGTTGTTCGGCGGCTTTGGCACACTCACTGAGGCGGCCGCCCTTACCGCGTTCTGCTCCTTCTTTGTCGAAGTATTCATCTATCGCGACCTGAAGCTGACGCGCGATTACCGCGAAGTTTTCGTCGAATGCGCGACCATCGTCGGCGGCATCCTGCTGATCCTGGGCGTGGCGCTCGGATTCACGAATTACCTGATCGACGCCGAGGTGCCGTCGCACATCATCGATTGGGTGCAAGGGCACGTGGAGTCCAAGTACCTGTTCCTCTTGCTGCTGAACATCGCGCTATTAGTGGTAGGCGCCCTGATGGATATTTTCGCGGCGATTCTAGTGGTAGTGCCGCTCATCAAACCCTTAGCCGCCGCCTACCACATCGATCCGGTGCAAATGGGAGTGATCTTCATTGCGAATCTGGAACTGGGTTATCTGCATCCGCCAGTAGGCATAAACTTGTTCCTATCCGCGTATCGGTTTAAAAAACCGATGGGCACGATCATTTGGGCAACGCTGCCATTCCTATTCATCCTGATGGGAACGGTGCTCTTGATCACCTACATCCCCTGGCTAACCACCGGCCCACTCCACTGGCTAGGCAAATAGCGGACTCAACCTGGCTCGCGTCTGATGCCGCGCATCTGCGAAAAATGGTTATCAAATGCGAAGGCCGTCGAGATTTGAAGTCTTTGCATCAGAGCGAAGCTCGTGCAGTCGGTGAAGCTCCAGCCTTTGTCGGTGTGCGCGCGAAAAATCTTCCAGGCTCGCTGGATGTCGTCAGGCAGTAGGTAGATGAAAGTGGCCAGGCGTTCTCCCAGCAGAGATTGGCCCGCTGCAATTGCGGCTTGTGTGCTACATCTGGTTTTCAGAAGAGTGATGACCTCGTCCACCACGTAGTCGCTCGTAACCAGACGATCGCGATTGGTCTGAAGCCAATCTCGTGCCGCGTTATGCACCGGATCTGCGGGGACGAAGAGACCGGCCCATGCTCCCGTATCGACAAACGTCATTCCGCCGGACCACCGTAGAGCACGGCGTCATGGTACTCCTGAGAAATCCATTTCTTGCCTTTTTCCGGTTTCAGCCGCCAGATTCCCGCAAGCAGACGAAAGACTTCTCGCTTATAAAGGTCGCTGGCATGCTCCCGGCGGCGAACTCGCTCCTTCACGGATACGTCGCCAGGTTGCAGTCCAACGAGACAAGCCACGGGCTTTCCGCGAGACGTAATGATCACGTCTTCCGTTGCAGCCTGTCTTAACAGTTCAGACGCATGATTCTTCAATTCCCGAACGCTGGCTGATTTCATGGTGTGATTTCTAAGAATACCTTATGGCTACATTGGTAGCTACAGCATAACAGATGTCGCAATTAATGGTTCTGACACGGCTCTCCACATTGAAAGCATGCGAAGGAACTCACATCCACAAGGTTGCTCCGATTGGCCACGGGCACAACGGCAAGTCGACGCTTACGGCTGGATTCCTGCTCAGTGCGTCCAGCCTGGTGGGCACGGTTCTGTTAATCGCCTACATCCCCTGGCTGACCACCCGGTCCCCTGCACTAGCTAGATTTCTCGTTGCGCCGCCACAGCCTTGAGACTCTTATCGAGGCTCTGTCCAGCTCGCGCTATCTGAAATTCTGTCAAGGCAAAGTAGAAAGTTCCGGTTTATCGATCTGACCACGGGTTAGGGTGGTAAGTTGATTGCGTCGCGCCGGGGTCGCGCCTGGTGCGGTTTCCCAAAGCCGAGGCGACGGGGCTGGCTCCGTTACGGATCGGCGAGAGCCCTCGGGTTTCGACTCGGGGGTTTTCTCTTGGGGTTGGAAGTGATGGTATCCGGGTGGTGATGCCTTGGAGCTGAGGCTTTGAGGCATTAAAGCGCGGAGACAGCCGGGCCGTTTTTGCCCGGCTTTTCTGATTGACTTGCCCTTGG
>CATPCJ010000118.1 GCA_955652915.1 uncultured Bryobacteraceae bacterium | reverse complement strand
TCACGCTTTTATACCGGCCAAAGTGATGGGCGAGGGATAGCGTCCGGCGATTGAAAGCAGTATTCTTTTTTCGTTCGAGACTGACTTTACCGGGAGGGTGAAGGCCGGTCCTCAGATCGAAACTTGGCAGGGACGGTCAGCGGCGGCCTTCACGCCAGCCGTGATTCTTTTTATCGCACTGCCAGAGCCGGAAGACAAGTTCGATTCAGGGTTGATCGCGTTCCCGCTGCGGCTACTGCCACGGCGGTGTCCGCTCTGCGGCAACGAGACGATCATCGGCCACGGCCGGCGACTTCGCCAGAGCCACGATGATCGGCGCGAGTGCGTCTGGGTGCGGCGCGGACTCTGCCAACCATGCAGGAAGACCTTCACGGTCTTGCCTGATTGGCTGGCGCCCTCTGCGCACTACAGCCTGCACTGTCGGCAAGAATCCTGCGAACGGATCGCCGCAGGCGACACTGCTGAGCAGGCAGCACCGCATTGCAAAGATCCGACACGCTTGCCAGATCCGTCTACCTTACGCCGCTGGGCACGAAGGCGACTGCTGAGTATGTGGTGCTGGATGATCGCCGGCATTTCAGACCGGCACTTTCTACAGACGCCCACCATCCTTGCCTGGGATCTGGCCGCGTTGTGCCGTATTCTGCCCATTGAGGCAAGAAGTCCGTGAACCGTCATGCTCTCGACGAGTTGAAACAGCAGATTCCATTGCTGAAGTATTTGCAGGCGCACGACTGGCGGCAGGCCCGGCCTATTGGCTTCGGCCGCTTTTTGGGGGTTTGTCCGTTGCACGCCGACCACCAGCCCAGCTTTCTCGTGGACCCCAACAAAAACTTGTTCTACTGTTACGGTTGCCGTCGCGGCGGTGACGTAATTCGTTTTGCCGAACTTTATCACCAGGTGAAGTTCCCGCAAGCTCTGGAGCTGTTGTGCCAATGGCGCGGCTTGGCGCCGTTAGTGCATGAAGCCGCAAACTGCTATCGCATGCAGCTACACCGCCACCCCGAGGCGGTTGCCTACCTCTTCCAACGCGGCGTTCGCTCGTTGGAACTCGTCGAGCACATGCGAATCGGGTACGCGCCTGGCGGTTGCTTGCGAGGCTGGCTTACACAGTTGGGCTACTCGCGCCAAGCTTTACGTCAAGCCGGTTTGGTGACAGCCGCGGGTTACGACACTTACTCACATCGCATTGTGTTTCCATTGGACGGTAACCTTTATGGCCGCAGCCTGTCCGCTGCAGTGTCACCTCACCGTTTTTTGCCTGGCGCCAAGGGCGGCTTGTACTTGTGGGACCAAGTCCAGCAGTGCCCGCAGGTGATTCTCGTCGAGGGCCTGTTCGATTATGCCGTCGTATGGCAAGCCGGCTTTCACAACGTAACCTGCTCGCTCGGAACCAATCTCAACGCTCGCCAGTTTCGCCAACTATGCGACGGCCCTCGAACCGTTTATCTGACGTTTGATGCCGACAGCAATGGCAGCGGTCAGCAGGCGGCACAATCACTCGCCCGCCGGCTCTCAGAGCAAGGTGTGAACGTGGTCATGGTAACGCTGCCCAATGGCCACGACCCCAACAGCTTCTTTCTCCAAGGCGGCGATGCGCACCAGTTTCAGAAGTTGCTGGAGGTAGCTCATCCGTGACTTTCCATCTGGTTCACCACAACAACCTCAATCCCGCACAAAGCCCCTACCGTATTGTCCAACAGGAAACCGGCCGTGAAGTGCCGTGGATCAACCGGTTCCTGGATCGTGAATGCGTTCGGCGATTGGCTGAGACCACACTTCGGAGCTATGCCCTCGACCTGCTGCACTTCCTCCGCTGGTGGTTCGGCGTTCACCACACCGACGTCATGGTCGAAACCGCGCTCACCGAATCCACACTAGTGGATTACGTTCGCTACCAATCCGGCCAACAACCCCGGCCTGCGGCGGCCAGCATCAATCGGCGCATTGTCGTCGCTGAACGGGCCCTGCGTAATGAGTTTCCAGATGCACCCAATCAGTTCGCGCCCGGCTTTCACCAGATCTATCGGCGGTGGCACCCCATGGGAATCGGACGTCCGCGATCAGCCTTGAGCCGGTTGCGCGTAAGGACTCCCAAACGTAATATCGTGCCATTGTCGATAGACGAGGTGGCGCGATTCTGGGCCAGCTTTCGCACCACCCGCGACCTCGCCATCGTCGGTCTGATGCTGCTCCAAGGCCTGCGATCTAAGGAGGTCCTGGCGCTCAACCGCGACGATCTGCTGCTGGCGGAAGCACAAATCCGCGTCCACGGGAAAGGCAGTAAGATCCGCTTTCTTCCACTGGCTCCCGAGTCTATTCAACTACTGGACTATTACCTGCGCCTGGAACGACCGGAGCCCTCCACCACCGCTCTTTTTGTTTCTCTCAAAGGACAGACCCGTGGTGCGCGCATGAAGCCTGCGGGATTGCGCTCCTTGTTCCGCTACCATCGGCGGACTAGCGGAGTGAAGCTCGCCAATCCCCACCGATTCCGCCATACCTTCGCTTCCGACATGGTGCGCGCCGGCATCAGCTTGCCGGCGCTCATGCAGTTGATGGGGCATGCCCAGATCCAGACAACCATGATCTACGTCCAGGTCACCCCACTGGAGGTCTACCAGCAATATGCACGCGCCGTGGCGCAGCACATCCGGCCTCTTCCCGGGTGTCGCTCATGAAACGTCAACCGATCCGTCATCCGCTGGCTCCGCTATTCTGGCGGGCTGTCGATTCCATCTCTACCTCCCTGGTCCCAGACACCGTCCGTGGGTATCGCGCGGCTACGCGACATTTTCTGAGCTATCTTGGCGCCCGTCATCCCGAGGTCAACGCTCTGGAACAACTTCGCCGCGACCCGCACGTGCTGGGCTGGCTGTCTGATCTTCGCGCTCGGAATCCGCCGCTTGTCTTGGCTGCTTACGTTAACAAGGTGATCCGCCTGCGCCGCATCTTTGAGGAGCTGGCTTGGCTACATCAGAGCGCCGATCTGATGCACGTGCTTGGCAGGGAGGATTCGCCTCGTACAGAAAAGTGTCTACCCCGCGCACTCACACCCGAACAGGATCAGCTGATTCAGCAGGAGCTGTCCCGTCGGAACGAGGTTGCCAGCAACGTGATGCTATTGCTCCGTCACACTGGTTTGCGCATCGGCGAATGCGCCGATCTCTCCTGGGAGTGTCTTCGTTCTACCGGCCCCGATCAATGGGCCATCCACGTCCCCCTCGGCAAGATGAAGACCGAACGAATGGTCCCCATCGACTCATTCGTCTGTGAGATCGTACGGCGCTTGCAATCCTTCCGTTTACTCGATCCTCTCCAGGCCGACGGCCGGCTCTTAGCTCGCCCCCATGGAAAAGAGCCCCTCGTGCGTGAACTGCGCCGACGCCTGCGTGAGATCGTCGCCGCCGCCGGTATTCATACACGCATTGTGCCCCACCAGTTTCGACACACATACGCCACCGAGATGCTTCGTGCCGGGGTGACCTTTCCCAGCTTGATGAAGTTGCTTGGGCACAGTTCGGCGGACATGACGATGCGCTATCTCAGGATCACCGTGCAAGATCTCCAGCGCGAGTTTCAACTGGCCCGTACCCAACCTCGACACCTCACACCCCAACCGAAATCAGCGTCAACTTCCGCCCGACCCGACCTGCCAGGATTTATTGAAGCACTCCAGACCGCACAACATGTCCTGGAGATGTACCGCCGCACGCTGCCTGAAGACACCGCCTGCCGCCACCTCAAACGCCTTGCCAATCGACTCATCAAGATTGTTTCTGAAGCCCGTTCGCTCTAAGCGCCCTCAAAACGGGCAGACATTAGCCGGTTAAACG
>CATPCJ010000117.1 GCA_955652915.1 uncultured Bryobacteraceae bacterium | reverse complement strand
TTCAGCGATGGTTTTTGGGCAAGGTGTTGAGGGGGAAGGGAAGATAGGCACGGAAGATCTGTGACCCGCGATTTCGGCGCTGCGCGCCGACACTGGAGGGGATGAAAACGCTTCGCTGCTCGGCGGGAGGTGCGAGTACGGCAAGGCCGTTCGATGGAACTTATTGGAAGCATTGGTGGTTCGAGGGCTCGTTTTCTAACGACTCGCGTCGGCCAAAACTGGAGTTTGGACATTTTGGACGGTACTGACCGTTAACAACCACTTCCGCGCTATGGCGACAAATCAGCCAGTGGATGGGTAAACGCTACGGCGTTAGGCGGGATTTGGAGGTTGACCCGTACGCACACCGCCACGGCAGCAATTTTGGGACTCCCGATCAGGCGCGCGTGGACTTTGAAATGGTATTTTCGAGTGTGGACGAAGCCCAGCGGCTATGTGGAGTGGTTCTTGAATCGCTCGACCAAGAGCAGGATGCAGAGGGTCTCGCCCACCTCGCTTATCGAAGCCGGACGCAGTTTTATCGGGTGTTCCGGGCGATGATCGAGGAGACGCCGGTTGCCATGCGCCGGAGGCTGCTGTTGGAGAGAGCGGCATGGCAGTTGTCTCGTACGCAACTTTCGGTAACAGACATCGGTCTTGACGCAAATTATGGATCGCTCGAAGCGTTCACCAGGGCGTTCCGAAAGGCGTTCCGCGTTTCACCGAGCCTATATCGCCGTATGGGGGCGATGTACACTCACCTGCACGCTACGAACGGAATTCATCATTATTCCGGTAAGGATGACACGAAGGGAGCCGGTCAATCCATGGACCTTTTTGATATTTTCTCCGGCCAGGAATCCTGGCACACTCGGCGTCTTCTCGATCTGGCGAAAACGCTTAACGATGAACAGCTTGACCGTCCTTTGAAAAACCAGGTGACGGTCTTTCCGTGGGATGGACCGGATCAGAGTCTACGCCAGATTCTGGACCGGATGGTGCAGACCAAGGAAGTCTGGACCGCGGCCCTTACGGGCGGCGGTATGCCCCTAATGGACAATGCCCCGCCGGCGGATCGAACTCCTTCGGCCATGCTGGGACGCCTCGACAGAGCGGATGCAGAGTTCCACGGAGTACTCACAGGTGTCCGCAATCGAAGTGCTTGGGACGACACGTTTGTCGATGCGCTGTGCGAACCGCAGGAGACTTTTACCTTTGGCGGTATGTTCGCGGACGTGATTACGTGTAATGCCTACAGGCGGATGATCGCAATGGACGCGTTGCGACATCTGGGGGTGAAGGTGGAAGGTTTTGGCTCTCCCATCGAGTACGTCGCAAGCCTGGCAAGTGCGGGAGACCAGTGAGTGGCCACGATACCCGCCGATAGCCGCCCAGCGTTTAGGAATGGCCGACGGTCTTGGTGCTGCTCACTTTGACGAAAACGCCCTACTCTGACCTTGGATCGAAGGCCCACGGGGCAGTTCTAACGAAATGCCGACCACGCCCTTTCTGACTGCCTTCTACTCCGCTGCCCAAAAAGTAGATATGTGGCAAGCGCTCGCCTGTCTGGTGATATGGAAATGTCGTTTGATCGGGTAACGCCAAATGTTGATGTGTTGTTCAATGGAAAGCCCGGCATGGCACTTCTAAACGGATGCCCGACTACACGCCCAGAATTCGCGTAGCACAGAGACCGGCTTCTCCGGGTGGAAATACTGCAACGCCCGTGGAGATCAATCCTTCTTCTTCTGCCTGGCCTTCTCGAGCATCGCCGCATTTATGTCCCGGGCTGCCTCCACGCCCGACTCGTACGCGCCGGGATAAGAGCCGTTGTAAATCCCGCGAGCCGTGCCTTCTCCGGCGAAGAACAGTTGCTTCGTACCTTCTCCGTCCTCGCCGGCGCCAATCGGACGGCGCAGTATCTCGTGCTTGTCCCAGTGCCCGGGCAACGGTACGGAATAGGCGCCGAGGGACGTCTCATCGAGGCTCCAGCGCGTCAAGTGGATCTCGTTCTTCTGAATTGCATCCATGACTTCTTTCTCGCCGTACATCCTGCAAAGCGCCGTCGTCGCGACATCGATCGCCGGATCGTCGCAACCCGACTTGCTTCGCGGTCCGGAACCGTTCTCTTGGCCCCTGCACTGTCCCTCAAATGCCCGCGCCCAGTCCGCGCCGAAGAAGCCGATGGCGATGTTCGTACCCAGTGGCTTGACAACGAAAGCCATGACCCGCCGCGTCCGATCTTTGACGGAGAGTTGCTCCTTTGCCGCCAGCTTCTGCTCGTCCGCGGTCACATCGCCCTCATAGAGCACCCAGGAGTTCGGCAACTCGTCCCGGAAGATATCCCTCTTGAAAGGAATAATGACTTTTTGGAGGTTGCCCATCGGCATATGCTCGATCGCGTCCCGCTTCCACACCGGCAGCGCGGGTTCGAAGGCGATCCTGTTTGCGCGGAGCACGCCGACGGACACACCGTAACAAGCGCGTAGGAAGCCTGGTAGCGCAGATCGCCCGCCTGTACGACCACGCCCTTTTCGGAATAGCCGAGCTTTCTAACCGGTGAGTTCAGACAGGCGGGCAGACCTTCGCCGGCTTTTTCCACAAAAGCGCCCATTCCTTTATCGATGAGGTCGTCCTCCCCGGCGGCGAACAGAGATGCATCCACCACGGAGCTGTCCTTTAGTTCCCCGGCGGTCTCGAGTGGTCCGGCATTGGCGATTACCAGAGGCAGTACCTCCTTGAAGCGCTGGTCCTGGGGCACGTACTCTACCGCGACGTCACTGGTGACACGGATCGCGGTCCGGGCCTCGGCGCAGAACTTTTCCGTCGACGCGCCATCGCGACCAAGGCGACGCGCGCGGTCACAAAGACGCCTGGCAGCCGCCTTATCGGGCATCTTGCCGGCAAGTTGGCCGCAGAGCTCCTTTGGCGTCATCCTCTTGTCCTTGATCTTGCCCGCGGCCCTGCAGGCATAGTCCGCCAGCTCGTGTTCGCTTTTCTGGGTGGCCGCAGCCAGACCGGCGGCGGCTTCATACTCTTCGAGCGCTTCGTCGAAGAGTTTCTTCTGTTCCTCGTTCGCCCGTTTGCCGTCGACAAAGTACGGTACATCCAGTTCGCTTCGCGTCCGCTGAAAGCCCAGGGCGTCCACAAGCGGGGTTAGCGGGTTGGTGAACACGCCATGGATCCATGCGCCGCCGTAGTCGATGGGCACCTTCGGGCCGCCGGTCTCTCCGGCGCCGATCAAGCCGACATGGGCGCGTCCGCCGATGCGATCGTTCGCCTCCAGGATCAATACCGACCGTCCCAGGTGGATCAACTCCTTCGCCGCGCTGAGACCCGCGAGTCCGGCGCCGACGACGATCACGTCGTAGCCGCTGGTTTTGTCACATTGAGCGCCGCCCACCGGCCGCGGCACGCGGGTCTGGCCCGTCACAGTGGATGGCGAGTACGCGATCAGGCAAAAGAGGAGCAACCCCGCCGCGGATTTAGCAACCAGCCGCAAGCGTGAACTCGATTCGGCGTGGGCCGGATTCCCATTTAACATCAGATCTCCTCAATAACGGTTGAAATTGCGATTGGGGCGGGCGATACCATTGAACTCGAAAGCACCAAGGAGCATTACGTTCGAAAAACAAATCGGCTAGCGCGGGAAAGAACCGCGCACTCTTCGATGACGCTTCTCGACGTGTGGCGGAACTCAAGCATCATCTCCAATTGATTAGCGATTGGGATAGCATACCAAACGACGCTACGATGTGGCTTGCCGGGAAGGTGCTGAAGTAGTCTCGGCCATGGCATCGACATTTCAACCTGTCCGCAAAGGGGCAAAGTGCAGATGCGGCTAGCGAAATTGAACTAGATGCGGCAGGCGTCCTCAACGGGTTGCGCTCACACGCCTCCTGCTGCCAACCAGTCGCTCCTTGACGGTCGGACAGAACTGTCCGAAGACGGATTATGAGGGGTGCGGAATTCGAGCGGCGGATCGGGAAGCTGGCTCGGCGCGAGCAGGTCGTCTGCCAATTCCTGGCCGACGAGGGAAAAGGAAGCCATGGACGTCTGTATTTCGGCGAAGAATTCCCACGCTCAAGGATCGAAAGAAGGAGATCGGCCCCGACCTGCTGGGGAAGATGTGCCGGGACCTAAAAATTCGATCCGCATGAGCTATGAAGAGGTAAATCTATGTTCACTTTTGCTTATCCCGCGAAGCTTACGACCGGCCGCGACGGCCGCGTACTGGTAGAGTTCGTCGATCTTCCACGGGTTGCAACCGATGGCAAAGACGACGCGAGGCTTTTGAAGAGGCGATGGACGCTCTCGGATCCGATCTATCCATCCGCCTGTCACGCCGCGAGGAAATCCCGGCGCACTCGGCAGCAAAGCGCAAGCATCGTTTAGTGCCCGTGCCACTTTGGCTTGCGCCCAAGCTGGCGCTCTACCTGGCGATGCGCGATCAGGAGATCAACAATTCGGAATTGGCCCGGCGGCTTGGTGTGCACGAGCGAGTGGTCCGCCGGATGCTTGATCCGCAGCATGCTACGAAAGCAGAAAAGATCCAGGCTGCCCTGGCGGTGTTGGGCAAGCAGATGACGGTGGAAGTCCGCGACGCAGCGTAATGTTTTTGGAGATTTCACCGAGATCGCCGATTTCGCGAGGGTCGTGGGCGGGAGCGGCGGAAGCAACGACGATTAGGCCGGCTGCGTCTTCATTGACTTGGGTGGGCCGCAGGTCCATCGAGCGCTCCCTTACGGTCGCGGTTCTGAAGCGGCGACTGATACCACAGGCGTTGAGTAGAATTATAGGCAACGGATCGCCGAATGATTAATGACCTGCGGTATGCATTCCGCGTGTTGTCGAAGGACTTGAGTTTTGCCGTCATCGCCGCACTGACTCTTGCACTGGGCATCGGCGCGAATACCGCTATCTTTACCGCCGTCAATGCCCTGCTCTTGCGGCCATTGCCGTACGAGCATTCCGATCGGCTGATGGTGCTGTACGCCAGCAATCCGAAGCGGGCCGTGGGACGCGGTTCGCTCTCGTTGGGACGGCTGGATCAGTTGCGCACCGAAAGCCAATCCTTCGCGGATCTTGCCGGCTACTGTTCCGAGAGCTTCAATCTTACCGGTTCCGACCAACCTGAGCAGGTCCCGGCGGCGCGAGTCTCATGGAATTTTCTGAAGACACTGGGCGTGCGGCCGATTCTGGGCAGGGACTTTCTCCCACAGGAAGACAAAGAAGGCGGCCAGCCTGTGGTGTTGCTGGGGTACAACCTTTGGCAGCGCCGCTTCGGTGGAAATCCGAACGTGGTAGGCGAGCCGATCACGCTCGACTCCGTGGCTTTCACGATCATTGGCGTTCTACCAGCGGCACTCGATCAGCCTGCCCCGAGACTCGATCTGCTGGCCACGAACCTTTCCGCATTCAGCCGGTTCACGCGCGAACAGATTCGAGCCGGCGGTGGTTACATCTATCCGATCGCACGCTTGAAACCCGGAGTGAATATCCGTCAGGCTCAAGCCGAAATGGATGTTCTGGCGCGCCAGTATGGACAATTGAATTCCGGAAGGGTCGATGCCGACCCGGATTCGACAATGGTGGTTGAAACTTTGCAGGCTTCGGTGGTGCAGGATGTCCGGCCGGCGTTGCTGATTCTATGCGGAGCCGTCGGCCTGGTGCTTCTGATTGCCTGCGCGAACGTCGCCAGTCTGCTGCTGGCTCGCGCTACCGGCAGACGCAAGGAATTCGCGGTGCGGGCGGCACTGGGGGCCAGCCGCGGCGATTTGATTCGCCAGTTACTGTACGAAAGTTTGGCGCTGGCGTTCATTGGCGGAGCTTTGGGACTGTTGATCGCTTCGGCGGGGACACGCCTGTTGGCTCGCATCACACAAATCGACTTGCCGCGCGTACAGGAAATTCAAATCGACTGGCAGACCCTGGTTTTTACCCTGGTAATTTCGATTCTAACTGGAGTGTTTTTCGGATTGATGCCGTCGCTCCAGGTTTCCAAGCCCGATCTGAATGCGATTCTTCGCGAATCGGGGCGCGGCACGGCGGGTGGTACGCGGCACAATCGCGTTCGCAGCTTGCTGGTGATCGGTCAGGTGGCGCTCTCGATGATGCTGCTAATCGGCGCCAGTCTGTTGCTCCGCAGCTTCTTTGCATTGGGCCGCGTGGATCCCGGATTCGATCCGCGCGGTGTGCTAACCATGAAAGTGACTCTACCCGCCGCAAGATATCCAACCGACTCGCGCAAGAATATTTTCTTCCGGGATGCGCTCGCTAAGATCTCGGCGATCCCGGGCGTCAGTTCCGCAAGCGCGGCTCTGTCGCTTCCATTGAATGGGAGCGTTCTAGTGCCGATTTTGATAGCGGGCGAGGCGTTCGTTCCGTTCGGGAAACGCTCACTGGTGTATTGGCAATCTATTACGTCCGACTATTTCCGGACCATACATGCGAAGGTGCTGCGCGGGCGCGCATTTAGCGAACACGATAACGAGTCCGCTGCCGGCGTGGCGATCGTCAATGAGACGATGGCGCGGCGCTTCTGGCCGAATCAGGATCCGATTGGCAAGCAAATGATTGTCGCCAGGGCGGAGTTGCACGTTCAAATAGTGGGCGTGGTGGCGGATGTGAAACCGGCCGGATTGGACTCGGATGCCCGTGGGGAATTGTATACGCCGTACGATCAGCGCTCGTGGCCGAGCATGGCCCTGGCGATCAGAACGTCCGGCGATCCGATGGCGATCTCCAGCGCGGCGCGGAAGCAGATCGCGCAAGTGGACGCGGATCTGCCGGTGACGTCGATTCGCACTTTGGAAGACATCGTCGCGGATTCATTTGGGCAAAGACGATTGACGTTGTGGCTGTTCGGCGCATTCGCGGCCACGGCCCTGGTGCTGGCGGTGATCGGCATTTATGGATTACTGGCCTATTCGGTGGAGCAGCGGCGTCAGGAGATGGGAATCCGGCAAGCACTCGGCGCGAGGCAGGGCGACATTCTGGCGCTGGTACTGCGCCAGGGCCTGGGACTCGCGCTGGCGGGCGTGGTAATCGGTGTGGTGGGAGCGGCCGCGCTCACCCGTCTGCTTTCGACGCTGCTATTCCACGTCAGCCCGACCGACCCGGCGACGTTTGGCGCGATGGCGGTTTTGTTCACCGGCGTGGCGGCCATGGCCAGCTATCTACCCGCGCGGCGTGCGCTGGATGTCGATCCACTGGCCGCCATGCGGGAATAAAAACGGACATAATGGTGTGCAAAGGACCTCAACTTATGTATAAATTCGCAACACTGATTCTCGCGGCTTCGCTGGCTACTGTCTGTTTTGGACAAGACAGCTATCAGGCGCTGGTGAAGGACGCAAAGACGCGCGTTAAAGAGGTGGATGCCGAGCAGTTGAAAAAGATGCAGTCGTCCAGTGAGAAGTTCACGCTGATCGACGTGCGTGAGGACAACGAATGGGAAGCCGGTCACGCCGCCGGTGCGATGCATTTGGGCAAGGGCGTGATCGAGCGCGATATTGAAAAGAAAGTGCCGCGGAAGGACGCGAAGGTCGTGCTGTATTGCGGTGGCGGTTCCCGCTCGGCGCTGGCGGCGGACGCGCTGATGAAGATGGGCTACTCGAACGTGTTTTCGTTGGCGGGTGGATTGGGGGCGTACAAGGCGGCGGGGTTGCCCTTGGAGAAATGAAATTAGCCGATGCACAGATGAACGCGGATTCTGAAATTCAGGCGCTCAGTGATAGCGGAGTAGCTTAAACTTTACGGTCAGGAAACAGCTCACGGGCCCGCGCGTTACCACCACATTCGGCAGGAAAAAAGATTGGACGGAGCTGATGAGAGCTCGATCCGCTTTGACGGGCGATGGTGGCCGGGCGGCGACGAGGCGCTGAATTACGGCGGGTGCATTTCCTGCCGATATCGTCAAGACATCACCTACCGCCAGTTCGGCGGTATCGGCAACTTTTTTTGCTCGCGCCTTAGCCTCCGGCATCAGACTCGCGACTGAACATTGTTGCGCTCGTTCCGATTCGGCCGATACTTGCGAGCCATCCACGGAAAATGACACCTTTTGGGCGCTAAGCTGGGCTGCCGTGGCCGATATCTTTGAGAACGGAACGGCGAGCGTGAACAGCCAGTTGAGATCGTCCGAGCCGGGGTTTGAAAAGACAGTATAAAAATTCCCAGCCGTAATTCCAGCACCCTTAAGACTTGCGAGGACCTCATCCAAACCGATACTCGCCGGCGTAGTCCGGATAATGACGAAAACAATCTGGTCGGGTTGCAGATTGACGGACCGCGTCACCGTTACCGTAAGCGTGTCCGAGTCGAGTTGTCCGAACGCCAGGGATTCAACTGCCGCCAGCAGAATGCCTAGCCATAGGCTTCGCATGGTTAGAAACGCTGTAAGGCAAATTTAACTGTCAGTGCGCAAGGAGCGGAAGGTGCTGCGATGAAAAAACTGGATAAACCGATCGATGCCGGTGTAGCGCTTGTTGCGCTCGACATCGCTAGAATCACCCCTACGCCGAGACCGGCCGCATCGGCCAGCTTTTGCGCCTGCGCACGAGCATCGGCGATCAGGTCCGTCAGTACGCAGGCCTGTGATTGCTGCGACTGCGGAGACACCTGCGCTCCCTGGACGTAAAACGACACGCTGAGTCCGTTATTCTTTTTGGCTGCGTTCTGCTGTACCGTGGTGAGCGTACCGATTGTGTCCTTGATTTTGGACAATGGCACGGACAGTGTGAACGACCATTGAAGACTCGGCAGCGGCACAATAGGACCTGGGACAACAGGAAATGGCGTAATCCCCGGAATGGTCGTGATGGACAATTGCTGGGAAGAGTTGACGCCTGTGAAATTAGCGGCTGTAACACCGGACCCTTGCAGAGCGCCGAGCACATCGTCCAAGCTGGCGTTGATTCCTGATGCAACAGACACGCTGAACACTGCCTGGTCGGCTTGAAAATTCGTGTTCCGCGATGCGACAACGGTGATCGAGTTGGCATCGGTCTGGGCGAAAACAAGGGACGCAGAGGCCAAAAGCACGCTAATCAGGAGAGCTTTTCGCATAGCCTAATTATAACTCCGGGAGCTTGGAATAGTACCCCGTTTTAGCTCTCGCCTTCAATCCCGGCTGCTTCAAACGAATCGAAATCTTGTGAAAGGTTCCATCCGGGATTGGGTTCGTGGAATGATACGCCAGCTCATACGAGGACCGCAATTCTTCGCCGATCTGTTCAAAATTCGACTCCAGCCCTTTGGCGCGCGCATCGAAATCGACGCCGCCCGTTTCCCGGCTGATTCGCTCCATCACACCGATCCCGTATTTGTTCCGGGCATTCAACTTTCCATCCTTGGCGTCGGTATAGCGCACGCTGAAAAGCAACACGTCGTTGTTCTGGGCGGCCTCAATGGCGTCCAGCATATGGTGAGCGCTGGAATTGTCCTCGCCGTCGCTGAAGATTATGAGCGCTCGCCGGCCTTTCTCCGCGTCCGCCAATTTCTCCCGAACGGCGTAGTAGATGGCGTCATAGAACGCCGTGCCCGCGGTCCGCTTTTCATGAAGTGGTCCGAGTTCGGGGTAGTCGCCGTGGCCCTTGAGGAAATCTTTCAATGCTTCCGACAGATCCTGGGGCGACGACGAATAGTCTTCCGCCACACGCAGCCGATTTCCGAAGCACAGCAAGAATGCCTTATCTTGCGCGCCCAGCGATTTCTTCAGAAACGTTTCGAGATCCTTGTGATGACGCTTCATGAAAGGATCCTGGCTTCCACTCATGTCCACCAGCAGTCCCAGGTTCAACGGCACGTCGGTGCTTTTGGCGAAGAACGCGATCTTCTGCGGCGCGCCATCCTCGAATACTTCGACGTCGTCCTGCTTGAGGTTCAGCACGAGCTTACCCGTGCTATCGCGCACAGCGAACGATACATTGATCAGCTTGACGTTGACGCGAATTAGCTCCTGCGCGAACGTAAGCAAGCAGACAAATAGAATCGCGCTGAGCCGCATACTGGTATTACGCAAAATTAACCTCTGTCGAACGCAACCGCTTAAGGTTTGTTAATGACCCACCACACAATCCTAGCGCGTCGCGGAGTTCTTGCCGATGATTACAATGAGCGTTTCGCGTGTTAAGATGCACTTAGGAGCTTTAGAGAGTGTAAGCTCCGCAGCAATTAGCGTTTCTATGTACAATGCCTACTTTGGATTCTCGGAGAGTCCGTTCAGCCTAAGTCCTGATCCTGCTTTCTTTTACCGTAGCGAACAGCACGAAGAGGCGCTGGCGAACCTCATCTACGGCGTTCAAAGCCGTAAGGGTTTCATCGTGCTCACCGGCGAGGTGGGAACCGGAAAAACCACCATGCTGGAGTGCCTGCGGGACTTCCTGGACTCGCAATACATAGAATTCGCCTTCATCTTCAATTCGCGCATCAGCTCCGACCAGTTCTTCGAAATGATCGCTTACGATCTGGATCTGCGTTGCGAACGCAAATCGAAGACGGAAGTTCTTTTTGCGCTGAACAGCCTGCTGCTCACCCAGGCCGATCAGGGTCGGACAACGGTGTTGATCGTGGACGAAGCGCACAATCTGGAGTGGGAAGTTCTGGAAGAGATACGCTTGCTGGGCAATCTGGAGAACCGGCGCGGCAAGCTGATCCAAGTGATTTTGGCCGGGCAGCCGGAGCTGGACCGTAAGCTGGAGGCGCCGAATCTTCGACAGTTGAAGCAGCGCATTGTCCTGCGGTGCAATTTGGAGCCGTTCAGCGCCGACGACACCGCCCACTATGTGGCGGCTCGCCTGGAGAAGGCCGGCCTTCCGGACCAAACCGTCTTCACGCCCGAGATGCTGGCGGACATTCATCTTCGCGCTCAAGGCATCCCGCGCTTGATCAACGCCATCTGCGACAACTTGCTGCTCACCTGCTTTGCCCTGGAAACCAAGGTTGCCACCGTCAGCATGCTGGACGAAGTCAGCAAGGATATGCGTCTGGAGTGGGCGGGCCGGCGGCCGCGCGGTGAGCGGGCGCGGTATTCCCGCGAAACATTGGAAGAAACTCCGTTCTACACTCGCGGCGGCGAATAAACGCTCGCGGCTCATCCGCGGTTCCGGCCGCTTCATCCGATTCCTCGACCCTTCGTCCGGAACCTGGAGCCAACTCGCGGCGTTCGCTCTATTCTGAGAATCGAAAGGAAATTCCCCATGATAAAGAAACTTGCTGTCGTGATTTTACTCGCAGCCGGCGTACTGGCCAGTCAGGATCGCTTCGACTACAAGGTGCGAAACTATTTCTTCGCCGGATTCGCGGGCAATGCCACAGCGCTCGAAAAAGGACTGAAGATCTGCGAGAGCGTGCTCGCGGAAAACCCGAAACATGCCGAGGCCATGGTATGGCACGGCGCCGCGGTGTTCTATCAAGCCGGTCAAGCCTTCCAAAAGGGCGACATGCAAAATGGCCAGGAGATGTGGCAGCGCGGCATGAACGAAATGGATGCGGCGGTCGCGCTCGCGCCCGATAGTCTCGGCGTAAGAATCCCGCGCGGAGCGGTGCTGCTCACGGCGTCGCACTATGTCCCGGGACCGGAGATGGCGAAGCCTCTCATCGAAAAAGGTCTCACCGATTTCGAGAAGGCATATGAGATGCAGTCCGCGCAACTCGACAGCATGGGAACGCATCCGCGCGGGGAACTGTTGATCGGATTGGCCGATAGCTATAGCAGGCTTGGCAATCAGGAAAAGGCGCAGGAATTCTTCGAGAGAATTCAGAAGGACCTCAAGGGAACGCCCTACGAGAAGTCGGCTAAGATCTGGCTGGAAACTAAGACACTGGCGCCGACGCAGGCTGGGTGCCTGGGCTGCCATACGGATGCGACGGCGGCTAAGTAGGCGAGGCGCGGCCTTCAGTCTGCGGCCTCGAGACTCGTCTCGATGCTCGGCTTTGAACACAAGAGCCTCGAGACGAGTCTCGAGGCCGCAGACACGAGTGTCCGCGCCACGGTGCTGGTGAGAGAGACTAAGTAAAGATGTGGATCACATCGACAACTTGCAGAGGGTTGATCAGAATCCTGATCATCAACGCCGCGATCGCCCTCATGCCGCCGCTGATGCTGGTGGTGTTGTCCGTCGATCATATATCGTTCCAACGGCTCCTTTTCACCTTTCTCTACTCGCTGATATACGCCAATTGCATCGGTGGATTAAACTTCGCGACCATCCCCCGGCTATGGCAGGCCGTTCAGCGCTATCCCGCATGGAAGCGCTGGCCGCTGCGAATCATGGCGCTGCTTGCGAACTCGGTGGCGGGTGGCTTGCTCGCGTGCCTCATCCTTGTTGCATTCGGCTTCATACCGCGCGATCTCTATTGGCCTGAATTCCTCGGCAGCCTGAAGATTGCCACGTTTCTGACGATGCTGGCCGGCCTGGGCATCGCCACTTACGAGACGCTGCATTGGCGCCTGGAGGAAACTACGCTGCAACTGCGAACCAAAGAACTGGAGCGGGAGCGCGCTCTCAAGCTGGCTACCGAGGCGCAACTGGCATCGCTCGAATCCCGCATCCATCCGCATTTTTTATTCAACACCCTGAATTCCATTTCTTCACTGATCCCCGAGGATCCGCAGCGCGCCGAGCGATTGCTGGAGCAAATGGCGGCGCTGTTGCGATTCTCGCTGGATTCGAATCAGTCGGGTTTGGTGCCGCTCGCGAGCGAGCTGAAGATTGTCGCCGATTATCTGGAGATCGAAAAAGCGCGCTTCGGCGAGCGGCTGCGCTATCGCATCGATCTCGCTCCCGATCTGAATGGCGAAAGGGTGCCGCCCTTGTCCGTCCAGACTCTGGTGGAGAACAGCGTCAAGTTCGCCATTGCGCCGAACCGCGCCGGAGGAGAAATCGTGATCAGCGGCAGGCGCGGCAATGGACATTTGCGAGTGGAAGTGTGTGACGACGGTCCGGGCTTCACTCTGGAATCCTCGCCGCCGGGTCACGGCCTGGACAATCTGAAAGGGCGCCTGGATACGCTGTTCGGCCAGGATGCGTCCCTGACGCTGGAACGGCGCGAGCAGCACAATCACATCCGGCTATCGGTTCCTGAACATGCGGGCATTCCTCGTTGACGATGAAGCACTGGCGCTGAAGCGCTTGAGCCGGATGCTCGCGGCGACGGGGCGAGTGAGCATCGCAGGCTCCAGCACCGACCCCGTGGACGCCCTGGAAACCATCGCCGAAGCCAAACCCGACGTGCTTTTTCTCGACATCGAAATGCCGGGGATGAATGGATTCCAGATGTTGTCGCAACTGGATCCTCAACCCATTGTGGTCTTCACCACCGCGTACGATCAGTATGCGTTGCAGGCGTTCGGCGTAAACTCTGTCGACTATCTTTTGAAACCGATCGAGGCTGCGCAACTGAATCGAGCGTTGGATAAGATCGAGCGCATGCGTGGAGGCGTGGAGCCGCGTCCGGAACTGCGTGAACTGCTGGAACGGCTGACGGCCAAGCAGGCGGAATATCCAGATCGAATTGCTTCACGCACTGGCGAACGGGTTGAGTTTGTCGAGTTGTCCCGTGTCACGCATTTCTTTGCCAGCGACAAGCTTACCTATGCCGCAACGGCCGCGAAGAATTACATGATCGACCATACTATTCAGGAGCTGGAGCAGAGGCTCGATCCACGCAAGTTTATTCGCATTCACCGGGCTACGCTGGTGAATATCGACAGCGTTCATGAGTTGCACGCGTGGTTTGCGGGGCGGATGGTGCTGCGGTTAAAGGATGAGAAGAAGACGGAGCTGGCGGTGTCGAGGGATCGGGTGCGGGCGCTGAAGCAGAGGTTGGGGATTTAGCCCACGACGTGGCGCGGACCCTCGGTCCGCCGGCTTGAGACTCGTCTCGAGCCTCTTGTTTGTTCAAGCCGAGCATCGAGACGAGTCTCGATGCGGCAGCCTGAAGGCCTTGCCACAATTGCCTGCCACTGAGATCTAGCGAACTAGGTTGCTAAGGCTGCGGCGATTGCTTCTGCGATTTTCTTGCCGTGGAAGCGGCCGTTCTCTATGAAGATTTCGTTGGTGTGCATGCCTGCGACGATTACACCCGCCAGGAAGATCCCCGGCCGGTCGCTTTCCAGGGTTTCCGGATTGGTGCGCGGGCGCTGAGTCTCCGGTTCCAGACGGATGCCTAGCGACGCCATGAATTCCAAGTCCGGACGATAGCCCGTCAGCGCAAACACAAAGTCGTTTTTGATGGAGATCTCGCCTTCGGGTGTCGCAAGGCGCACTGCTGTTGGCTGAATTTCGAGAATGCGCGAGTTGAAGTACGCCTTGATTTCGCCATTCTTCACTCGGTTCTCGATGTTGGGTTTGATCCAGTATTTCACCCGGTCCGAAATCCAATTGCCCCGGTGGACCAGCGTTACGCGCGCGCCCGTCCAAAACAACTCCAGCGCCGCGATCGCCGCCGAATTTTTCGCGCCCACCACAATCACATCGTGGTCGTAGTAAGGATGCGGCTCCTTGTAGTAGTGAATCACCTTATCGAGATCCTCACCCGGCACGTTCAGCATGTTGGGCAAATCATAGTAACCGGTGGCCAGCACGATCTTGCG
>CATPCJ010000116.1 GCA_955652915.1 uncultured Bryobacteraceae bacterium | reverse complement strand
TTGCGAACGGTCCAACGCCAGCGTGGAAAGGGTGCCCCCGCCATGCTGGACCACGATGGGCCAGCGCGCGTAAGTCTGATTCATCACAGTGGCCCCGTTCACGATGCGGGCGTAAATATAATACGTTCCATTCGCCAGCGCAGAGGTGTTCCAAGTGTAGGTTCCGGCCGTGGGGGCCAGGCCCGCAACGATCTGAGTTCCGTTGAAACCCGTGCCCGTACCGTCCCAGAAGAACTGCAGCGTGGGCGCGGCTGTTCCAAGATTGCTGTAGTTCCATCGAATCGTGTAGGAGGCGTCCGCCCGCTCGAACGCGGTGAGCTTGATGGATTGCACGTAGAAATTCACGGGGTTCGAAAATTCGTCGGGCTTGATTCGGAAGCTGTCCAGCATGCCGTTCCAACCGGAGTGCGATGGACTGCCTGCGCCATCCTCCAGTTTCAGAGTCTTCATATCGGCGCTGAGGGTTTGAATAACGTTGGCGTTGGGAAGATGATTCAAGATGAGATCGTCGGAGACGTTTTCGACGCTCTCCGTGCTCGATTTCCAGACGATGCGGCCGATGGAACCGAGATTGATGTCGCGATCGTGAACGATTCCCCATTTGAGCGTAAGTATCCGGTAGCGGCTGCTATCGATGCGTGTGCTTGCGCCGCGCACCGTGGAATAAAGCGGGAAGATCTCCGGGTCGGCTGGGTTGTTGGCGGTCATGCCGTTCAACACGCGAACGCTTCCGAGCGAATTTCCGGCCTCGTCGCGCGCGGGAATGTTCGTAATGCTAAGCCCGCTGACGTTGACGGTGAAATCGATATCGCTGAGCGCGTTCATGTCCCAGGGATTGCCGAGCTGCGTGGTGGCGAAATCGTCAGCGCTGCCTTCGGGCGCGGGCGATGTAAACGTGAGCGTGGGAATATCGTTCACCGTCCACGCGCCCGCCGAATAGGCCGGTGTGGCGGAGCTGCCCGTGGGACGGATGGCTACGAAGTAAGTGCCGGCGGAAAGGCCTCCGGTGTAAAACTGAAAGCTGTTGCCGGTCACGCCGGTCGCAATTTGTCCGGCGTAGCCGTTGGCGAAGTTCGTGTCGTTATCCAGGAAAATATCAACCGCTCCGCTGCCGGTCCAGGTGATGGTGCGCAGCAGGGCCGCATCGTCGGAAACCAGCCTCGCCCAATCCACGCTTATATTGATTCCCGCTTTGTTCAACGGATCGAATCGAAGCGAAGTAACGGGCGCGGCGGTCCAAGCTGGTCCGGCCGCGGAGCCCAGCGTTGGGAGATCCACCGAATAAATCCACTGGCCCGCGTAAACCGGAAAAGCAGACGAAGTGCTCTGCGCGCCGTACAGGTTCCAGATGAAATACGCATATTGATCGGCGGGTGGCGGATTCGTCAGCCCCGCGCCGCTCAAATTCATCCGGATCAGAAAGCGCCGATACTTCGTGGAGTCGATCGGAAACAGCGAGCCAATCTTGCCGATCGGCGCGGACCCTGGCACGAAGGGATCCAGCAACCAGAAATTCCCGGTGCTGCCGGTCGTGGCGGAAAAAATCCCATTTGTAAAAGAAATGTTGCTCAAGTTGGCTGGTGGTGCATCGATTCCGAAGGTAAACCATCCGAGATCGGTCCACTGATTCATGTCCCACGGATCCTGAAACGCCTGCGTTGCGTAATCGTCCGCGGCGCGGATGGTTTCGTTCGCGGAAGGCGCTGTGACCGTAATCTGGGCGGAAGCGTTGCAGGCGCCCGTCAACAGCAGTGCCGCGAATGCCAGGTGTCGATGTTCGAAAAGCATGATCGGTCTCTCTTGTTAGACGGCTCCGCGGCCGAGGTGCAACATAAATTGAAGCGCTGGATGTGTTATCGGACGAATCTGAGGAAAAAACTAGCACCCTTTACAAGTGTTCGCCAGATGCGGCTCTCAAGGATACCAACCACTTGGCCATTTACCCGCTCCACTCGCTGTTCGACGCTCCGCATGCGGGATTCCAGGCGTCCGATCTGGATGGCTTCGTTTTTGTCAGACGTAGCCGGGCGCTGCGCCGGCAGTACCGACAGTTTTTCTATGGCTGCGGTAAGTTGTGCGTGCAGTTGCTCTTGCGCGGCAATCGCAGCCTGGATATCCTGCCGCAAATTGGAGACCTCTGCCTCCACTTGCCTTAGCCGGACGTCTGGGCTGTCTTCACTCATTGCGACCTATTCAGAATACTGTGTTTAGGTGTTAGCTTTGTACTTGTTACGTGAAAAGATAGCCGCCAATCAGGAACTAGCAGCCCAACTCACCGCCCTACTGCACCAGAACCGCGACCGTAAGCAAGCGCCCCTTCCGAGCCGCGAACGTGGGCCAGAGGCTTCCTCCCCAGACGACCTTGTCCGCGGACAAGCCGAGGCTTTACGACAGTCCCTAGCCAAGGGAGCGATGATCAAACCCGCCAAAAAGCCCCTCCCCATGCCGCCCCAAGTCCACGATCCGCGCTATCGCAACTTGCAGGAAGTCCTGGCGCGCCAGGCAGCCGATCCCGCGCTGGCTCACTACCCTCCCCTGGCGATGAAAATCGC
>CATPCJ010000115.1 GCA_955652915.1 uncultured Bryobacteraceae bacterium | reverse complement strand
TAATAGGAGTAATGCAACTCGATACGGTTTGGCACGATCTTCGTCATGGACTTCGCTCCTGGCGTTCCCAGCCTTCTCTCTACGCCATCGCCCTTACCGCGCTCGCGCTCGGCATCGGAGCCAACACAATCATCTTCAGCGTTATCCAGACCGTGCTCCTGCGGCCGCTCCCTTATAAGGATGCAGCGCGCCTGGTGAATCTATTCGAGACCGAGCCGAAGAACGGCATCCAACGTTACTTCGTTTCGCCTTCCGATTATTACGACTGGAGCGGGCGCAGCCACACGCTGGAGGCATTTGGTGGCTACTGGCGCAACGAAGTGAATCTTACCGATCCGGGCCACGATCCGGAGCGCTTGTCTTGTGTGAGCGGTACTCCTTCGTTGCTGAACACGCTGGGAATCACGCCAATCGTTGGACGCGCGATTTCGGAGCAGGAAGGACTTCAGAGTGGGCCCAACGTCACGCTGATCACCGCCGAATTGTGGCAACGGCGTTATGGATCCGATCCCGCTCTGCTCGGCAAGACGATCGGCATCAACGGACAGGCGCATACCTTAATCGGCATCCTGCCGGCGGGCATACACTTCGCCGGCGACGCTCAGGTTTGGAATAACGGCATCCGGGATTACCGTCAGCGGCCGACGCCGCGATACATGGACGCCATCGCGCGCCTTCGCCCCGGCGTCACGCTGCCGCAAGCCCAGGCGGAGATGGACGCTATCGCGCGCGCGATCGCTGTGGAATCTCCCAGCACCAATACGGATTGGGGCATCGGTCTTCGCACGGTCCCCGACGATCTGGTGGGCAATTCGAAGCCGGCGCTGATTGTGCTGCTCGCCAGCGTTGGGTTGCTGCTGCTGATCGCCTGCGCGAATGTTGCAAATCTGCTGCTGGCGCACGCGTCGGCACGAGAGAGGGAAGTTGCGTTGCGTGCGGCACTCGGGGCCAGCGGAGGACGACTGGCGCGTCAATTTTTCACCGAGAGTCTTTTGCTTGCGGTTGCCGGCGGAACGGCCGGCCTAGCCCTGGCAATCGCGGGTGTTCGGGCAGTCCGGGTCTTCGGGCCGGCCAGCGTTCCTCGCATCAATGAAGTCACACTGGCCTTTCCGGTGCTGTTTTACACGCTGGCAATCAGCGTCGTGTCCGGCTTGTTGTTCGGAATGGCGCCAGTTCTGCGGATGCGTAAACCGGAGTTGGCGAATGCCCTGAAGGAGAGCGGGCGCGGCGGTTCCGAAGGCGCTCATGATCGTCGCGGCCGCAACATTCTGGTGATCGCGCAAGTCACTCTCGCGGTGGTGCTGGTCAATGGCGCGGGGCTGCTGATCAAGAGCTTCACGCGGCTCACCAACGTGGATCCCGGATTCCGGACTGAGCGAGTGCTTACCGCGAACATCTCCCTACCCGTTGCGCGCTACGTCAAGGCGGCCGACGTCGCCAACACTTTCGATCGCATCCGCGAGATGGCTGCGGCGCTGCCTGGAGTGAAGGCCGCGGGCACAACCACCAGTCTTCCGCTGGCCCAGGATTTCGACTACCGCCTGCCGTTCCATTTTCTGTCCTTGCCCAGACCCGCGCATCCGGAGGATCAGACCGCGTGGCATCGAATGGTCAGTCCAGGACTCTTCAGCGCGCTCGGAACACCAATGATCGCGGGCCGCGACTTCACCGATCACGATCGCGCCGATGCGCCGCCAGTGGTCATCGTCAATCAGGCTCTGGCGCGGCAATACTGGCCACAAGGAAATGCGATTGGCCAGAAGATGCACACCATCTCCGGTGGTTTTGGTCCGCTCGGCCGGATTCTTTCGAAGGATCCCGAAGTGGTCGGCGTGGTTGCCGATATCAAGTACTCGGGCCTAGGCCGCAACGCCGAGCCGGCCATTTATTTTCCTAATCGGCAGGCCCCGTTCATGAGCATGACGCTAGTGGTTCGTACCGATGCATCGCTCGCTCCCGACGCGCTGATCGCTTCCGTTCGCCGCCAACTGCACGACGTGGACCCCGATCTTCCCATGGCGCACATCCGCGCATTGAGCGAACAGGTCACTGAAGCAGTGGCCCAGCCGCGCTTCCAAACCATGTTACTCGCCGGCTTTTCCGCACTCGCGTTGCTTCTCGGATCGGTGGGAATATACGGCTTACTCTCGTATGCTGTAGTCAGCCGCCGGCGTGAAATCGGCATCCGCGCCGCGTTGGGCGGACGTCCTCGAGACATCTTGCGGCTCGTGCTGGGGCAAGGACTCTCGCTGGTGGCCAGTGGACTGGTAGTAGGAATCGCTCTTTCACTTGTGACCGGAAGGCTGCTCGAAAAACTCCTGTTCCAGGTGAAGCCGGCCGACTTCGCGACATATGCCATCGTCTGCGCAATGTTGGCGGGCGTGGGTTTAATGGCGGGTTATCTGCCGGCGCGCGCAGCATCGCGAATCGATCCGAGCGACGCGTTGCGCGAAGGGTAACGGGTGTGGACTCCTATGTAGGGCAGGTTGATAACCTGCCGCCGATTGTAAATCGGCCGGCAGGATACCATCCTGCCCCACATGTTCCTCCACTCTTCAGACGGTCCATATAATAGTTTGTGGCTGCTCGTTCTCTGGTCCACTCCCGAGCTAACTCGAAGCTGATCGAACGCGCCAGCAGCTTCCTTTCGCAAAACGTCCAACAGCCGGAAGTTCTTCTCATCGCATCCACTCGCGCCGCTGCAAACGAGCTGGTAATGTCCGCGTTCCCGCAAGGTTCGCAGGGCATCCACGCGATGACTTTGATACAACTCGCGGCAAGCCTGGCGTCGCAGCCCATGGGACGCGCGTCGCTGGCGCCCATCAGCCGTCTTGGCATCGAAGCGATTGCGGCGCGCATCGTACATGCGGCCCACAGCGCGAAGAAGCTGCACTATTTCGGACCCGTCGCCGAAAC
>CATPCJ010000114.1 GCA_955652915.1 uncultured Bryobacteraceae bacterium | reverse complement strand
TCATATCGTAACCCGCGACGCTAAGAATCGCACCAGCAGCGCTGTTCCCCGTCAAACCAACTGATCTTCCTCTTGCTCCAGGGCTGCATCGAGGGCTTCATGAACTGCCGGCGCCGGCTCAGGCGGGTTGGGAATATCAGGGTTCAATCGCTGAATCACCTGAGTTAGGCTCGTCACCAATCCATCCGGCTTAGACCGCTCGAAGCGTTGCAGCCCCTGCGCCAAATCGCCTGTGAATCCCCAGATACCCACTATCAATTTAGGTTTGGGAAAGCGTGCCCGCAGTTGCCCGCAAAGCCTTCTAGCATTCGCAAACGCAAACGGCGGTAAAGCGGATACGCAAATCAGATCGTCCGGCGACAGCTCAGCGTCGGGCGGCGACCCGCCGGCGGGGAACGAGAACACGGTGTAACCCTGTTGTTCAAGAAGCTGCGATAGCATCGCGTTCGTTATTTCGTCCGCGGCATCGCTGGCCGCGAAACAAAACACTTTCCCTGACGCGGGCGCCGATTGCGCCACTATCTCGGT
Organism: uncultured Bryobacteraceae bacterium; assembly: GCA_955652915.1. Lineage (GTDB taxonomy): Bacteria > Acidobacteriota > Terriglobia > Bryobacterales > Bryobacteraceae > Palsa-89. The sequence continues at coordinate 4,847 of CATPCJ010000114.1, read as the reverse complement.
TTCTTTCGGCGTGTAAGAAGAGAGCTCCGCGACGATCTCATTTACGCTCAAGAACACGAACTCTTCGCGGATCGGATCGAGCGCGCCTTTGTGGCGATCTTGCTCCGCCATGCCGAGGGCGGGAAGCAACACCGAGTCGTATAGCTCCGCCAGGGTGTGTTCCTTCAGGAATTGATCCACGACGTCTCGGGCTTCCTGTTGATCCATCGCCAGCAGACGCTGATAGAAATGCGCTTGCGGAGCCAGCACCGGTTCATCGCCGAGTAACACATGCAGAAACGACAACTCCGGAACGTAGCGCCCCAGCACCACCACGCAAACCGTCAGTGGCGTTGAAAGGATCAGTCCGGAGGGTCCCCACAGAATCGTCCAAAAAATTGCGCTCACCAGGATCGCGAGCGAAGAGATTCCGGTGTGAACTCCGTACAACCACGGCTCCACGAAATTGCCGGTAATCAATTCCAGCGTTCCGTAGAGAACCACAACCAGTACCGGGGGCAGCCAGGTGTCGAACAGAGCTAGCGATAGAAGGAACGGAAGGAACGCGGCGAATAGCGTCCCAACGTAGGGGACGATGCGCAGAATTGCGGCCACCGCTCCCCATAACATCGCGTAGGGTAAACCGATGGCCCAAAGTCCTAAGCCGAACAAGGCTCCAAATACCGCATTCACCAGGAACTGCAACAGCAAGTAGCGGCTGATGCGCTTGGTAGCGTCATCCAGGGCTTCGGTCATCAGGTTCAACTGACCGTGTCCAACCAGATGGATCAGCCGGTTTCGCAGGTCTTCGCGTTTGATCAGCATGAAAACCGTGAGAACGATCACGAGCCCGGTCATGGCCAAAGGAAGAAGGAAAGGCGTGGTTACGCGGATGAAGGACTCAAAGCCGTTCTCCTCCGATGGAATCACCTGCACTGAAACAGGGGAATTGGGTGTGGAGGACGATTTCCGTCTGGATTGATCCCGCACTGCGTTCGGATCGGGAGTTGCGGGATCGGTCTTCGATAACTCTTTCCCGATCTCCTTAACAGTGGCCGCCGCCTTCCCGATAGAACCTTTTGCCGGAACGTGCAAGGCTTCGATGCGGTTACGAATATTGTCACGGTAGTGCGGCAGTTCATTCGCGACATCAATCAGTTGGTTGGCCAGCACCCAGCCGACGCCTGCAACGGCTGCGATGGAAACCAGGATCGTAACGCAAACAGCGAGGACACGAGGGACACGCATCTTCTCCAAACGGCTTGCCACAGGCGTCAAAACGAACGTAAGAACCAAGGCGAAAGCTAAGGGGATGAATATGCTGCGGGCAAAATACAGGGAGACGATTACGGCCGCGGAGATTGCTATTGGCCCGAAAGTAGACGGATTCGAGGGGCGGCGAGGTCTCGGCAGTGGCGGGGTAGACATCAAACCTCGCTCGCCATAATCATCTCCAGTGTCTCAATCCAATGCTCAACCGTTTCGCGCGGTGGAAAAAGGTGGTCCGGCTTGGTACGCTGAAACCCCTGAGTCGACGGCGAATGCGAGCCGGTCTTTTTCTTCGTTGAATGCTTCCTTGCCTTGGTCCACCAGATCGTTGGCGACGCTTTGCATTTCTCTTGCCTGGTACTTCAAGCGCAATCCTTGCTCCTTCAACGCCGCTTTCCCTTCCTCAGCCTTGCGGCCGATGAGATCTCGTGTTTCGACCCCGGAGTTAGGGGCAAACAGAATCCCGACCGCGACGCCCGCGGCCAAGCCTGTTAAGAAGTAAACTCCACCGTAGTTCGACATAAGTATTCTCCTGATTGTGTTGAATAGCGAGGTTTCGGACTCTCGATTTCGACAACGAATATGCAATCGGAAGGCCAGAGTCGATGTAACGTCGTTACATGTATTTCCTCAGCATACCGAGCCGCACTAACTATCTCTCCAAGGAATTTTTGCCGATGCTCGCCAGCCGGGCTCGTAAAATTGCGCAGTGTAACTATTTGTGCAAGCTGAAGTCTAATTCGCGGAAGATGTTAACTGCAGTGAAAGGAGAAAGAGTGAGCAACTTTAAAGATCAGGCCAAAGACAAAATCGACCATGCGGCCGATGTGGCGAAGAAGACTACCGAAAAAGTAGTGGACAAAGCCAAAGAGCTAACCCACAAAACTGGGGAGAGCGTGGAGAAAGGCGGAAAGCGTCTGAAGGATGTCTAGCACAAGACAGGGAGGAAGCAACACATGAAAATTCAAAGACTATTACTGGCGGCATTATTCTGTGGGTCACTCATGACCTACGCACAAGATCCCGCGGTGAAGCCGGATAACACCAAGGTCAACAAGCGGGACCGGAACGCGGGCGAGCCTACGGCCGATCAGCAGAAGATGAACAAGCAAGATCGCGATCTCACGGCCAGCGTTCGCAAGTCGATCATGGCCGACAAATCGCTTTCCACCTACGCGCATAACGTCAAAATCATCAGCCAAAACGGAGTTGTCACCCTCAAGGGGCCGGTCCACTCCGATGACGAGAAGAAACAGATCGTCGCCAAAGCGGTGGAAGTTGCGGGAAGCGCCGATAAGGTCGTCGATCAGATAACAGTGAAGCCTTAGCACAGATTCGCAAATCATCAATTCAACAAAGGAGACTTACATGGCAGGAAAAAATACAGCCGCTTTCGGCATTTATAAAACGGTTTCTCAGGCGGAGCACGCCGTCGATCGTATGCTCGCCGCCGGATTCTCGAACAACGACATCTCGGTGTTGCTGCCCGACAGCCAAAGCTCGAAAGAGTTTGCGCACGAGAAGAACACCAAAGCTCCGGAAGGTACCGCTACCGGTGTCGCGACGGGCGGCACCATCGGTGGGACCCTCGGATTACTGGCCGGCATCGGCGCTCTCGCGATTCCGGGCCTTGGACCATTCATCGCGGCGGGCCCGATCATGGGCGCGCTGGCGGGATTGGGCGTTGGCGGCGCGGTTGGCGGATTGATCGGCGCCTTGGTGGGCATGGGCATTCCCGAATACGAAGCCAAGCGTTACGAAGGCCGGGTGAAGGACGGCGGAGTGCTGCTTTCGGTGCACTGCAATTCGTCGGAAGAAGTGACACGCGCAAAAGAACTGTTGAAGCAGACGGGCGCGGAAGACATTGCTTCGGCCGGTGAAGCGGGCGTGAGCAAGCACGATAAGACGGTTTCAGAACCAGTAGTTCGGTAGCTGCTCCGGTCTCTGGGGTGGGTGAGGACCGGAGGAGCCTCGACCCACTCCTGACGGTACAGTTGTGTAGTGAGAGTTCTGTTCGTTTGGATCGTTTTGCTCACTGCGCCGGCTTGGGCCGACTCGGTCAGCCGCAAACTGGAAATCATTCAGAGCGGCAAAGCGAAGCCGGGCGCGGTCTTTGTCATTACACCGATGGAGTTAAATGCCTGGATTCGCGTAAAGGCCCTGGAAGTGGCGCCGGTGGGTTTTCGTCAACCCAGGATCGAACTGGGGAACAATGCCGCCAACGGGTACGCGCTCATCGATTTCTTGAAAGTCAGGCATGCTGCCGGAGTGGAAACTAACTGGCTGCTGGCGAAGTTGATCCAGGGTGAAAAACCAGTGAAGGTCAGCGCTCGCTTCCAGTCGGCCAAAGGCCGGGCCACGGTTTATTTGCAGCGGGTGGAAATTGGCGGCCTCGCGGTAAGCGGCGCCACTCTCGACTTCCTGATTCACACGTTTTTCCTTCCGTTATATCCCAACGCAAAGATCGATGAGCCGTTCGAACTGGCGGACCGGATCGATCGCATCGACGTCACGCCGGCGGACGTTCGAATACATATGAAGAAGTAAAACTCATCCCTCCACCACGGTCGCGAGTACGTGGAAGCAACCTCCCAACGTTTTTGATTACCGTCGCGGAGCTCCGCGGTTTGGTGTGCGACCTGAGAAGGGGTAACAGGCGTCCTCCCAGGGCGGCCTTGCGCTGACAAGCTGAGGCGCTATCCCTGCCTCTCCGCTTCTATATCGCGCACGCGAATTGAAGGAGAAGACCAGGTTTGTCCGCGGTACCCTGGCGGCGAGCGGATCCTCGCGAAGTAATGCCATGCCTTAAGCTAGAAGCCATGGCCCCGGAGCGCAAGACCGCGTTTACACTCCTGTTGATTGCATTGTTCAAGCTGGCAAAAGGTCTCTTGCTGCTCGCCGTTGGAATAGGCGCGGTGAAGCTGCTGCATCATGATGACGCGGAGACCATTTCGGGCTGGGTGCGCTTGTTGCGAGTGGATCCCGACAATCGTTTCGTTCACGGCATTCTCACCCGCGTCCTGGGGTTGACGACGCGGCAGTTGGAGGCGGCGAGCGTTGGAACGTTTATCTACGCCGCCCTGCTGCTGACCGAGGGAGTTGGTCTTCTACTTCGAAAACGGTGGGCTGAATATTTCACGATCATCACGACGGCCGGCCTGATTCCACTTGAGCTCTACGAGCTCAGCAAACATATTACAGTGGCGAAGATCGCTATTCTCATAATCAATATCGCCATTGTCGCCTACCTGGTGGCGCGGGTTCGGCGAAATCGTTAACTCAACCGGGATCGATGAGCGCGCCACTCCTCCGCGGTGATCTCCCATATCTCCGCCATGCGCCTCCCGCCGACGTAGTCTCGCTCCTCGACCCCGACAATACGCATCCCGTTCTTTTCGGAAATCCGCCTGGACGCGATGTTTTCCACCGCTTTGGGTACGCGGATCACCGGGAAACCGAGCGTGTTGAACCAATAATCCGTGACGACGTCGACGGCTTCGGTCATCAAGCCTCTACGCTGCCAAAGCAAGCCGAGCCAGAACCCCCGATTGTTGTTTTCCGTTTTCATCAGAGAGATGTTTCCGATGAGTTGCTCAGGG
>CATPCJ010000113.1 GCA_955652915.1 uncultured Bryobacteraceae bacterium | reverse complement strand
CTGCTGGGCGCTTCCGCCACCGCAGGCGCCGGCGTTGGAACCGGAGCAGGTTCCGCCACTCTGGGAGCATAGCGCGATTCCGATGAGGCATATTTTGAATCCGGGAATCCACCGCCTCGATTGCGGCGCCGGCGCCCCCTGCGCCCATGCCGATCCCTGTCGCCGTTCTCCGGCCGTCCGCCGGAAGGAGGAGCGATTGCACGCGGCGGTGCGGCGGTAACGGTTCCTTCGTCCGGCGCGGCACCGGCTTCCGCCGGAATTGCCTGAGGCTCGGCGGCCGACGCCGTTTCTTCGACGGCGCGCGCCTCCTCACTGGGCGGACGATTATCCCGCTGCTGCCGGCGTGGCTCTTCACGCGGCGTTATGCGATCGAAATCTTCCGTTTCTTCTTCGAAGAAATCCGAGACGTAGAGAAACGTGTCCCGATCCAAACCCAAGTCGACGAACGCCGACTGCATGCCTGGCAGTACGCGCGTGACGCGCCCTTTGTGGATGCTGCCCGCGAGCGAATACTCGTTGGCGCGTTGAAAGAAAACCTCGACCAGTTGGTCATCCTCGAGAATGGCCACTTTGGTTTCGTGGCGATTCGCCGAGATCACTAATTCCTTACTCATGGAAACTCCTGTTCCAGGAGAGAACGGAGCATCAAGGAAACGAAGGGCGCTTCGTAGTCAGGCATTCGCCGGGTGATCCAGAGGACCGTTTACCCGGCCTATCATGACGATAAATCTTTGGACCTCGTTAGGCGGAGATGCGATTCTCTTACACCCTTCAAGGCATTCAACGGACTGCGCGGGTCCACAAATCCCACACGCCAGTCGAACTCGCTAACCCTCAATCTTCCTGAAAGCCGGCGTTCCCGCCCGCTCTAGTTAACAAATCGCCGGAGCCGCACATTGTTTACCAGCCCCAGCATCATAAATACCGCCAACATATTCGATCCGCCGTAACTCATCAGCGGCAGCGGAATACCAGTCACGGGCATCCGTCCCACCACCATTCCGACGTTCACCACCAGGTGAAACAACAACACACTCGCTATTCCCATGCAGATATACATGCCCGCCCGGTCTGGGGCGGTCTGCGCATTCTGGACAATCTGCATGAACAGAAGGAAGTACAATCCTAATAATACGATGACGCCGACAAAGCCGTGCTCCTCGGCAAACGCCGAGAAAATGAAATCCTTGTAAGCCACCGGCAAAAACCGTCCCTGCGTCTGGGTGCCCTTGGTCACGCCCTTGCCCCAAAGCGCGCCGGACCCGACCGCGATTTTCGATTGAATCACTTGATATCCGGTCCCCTTGGGATCGCGGTTGGCGTCCAGGAAATCCACTACTCTGCCTCTTTGATAGTCCTTCAAAACAAAAAAATAGCCAAGGGGCATCACCAAGGCCACTACGATGACGATCGACACCGCGTATTGCCAGCGAAGACCCCCCAGGAAAATTCCGGCGCCCACGATGGGAAGGTAGGTCAGCGCGGTGCCCAGATCAGGCTGGATCATCACCAGGGCCATCGGTAAGCCAACCAAACCGGCGAGCTTCAATAAATCCAGCAACTCAAGCTGCTGCCTTTTCAATTCGGTCATGTACCTGGCCACCAGCAGCACCAGCACCAGTTTAACGAATTCCGATACCTGAAGATGAACGCTGGCGGTGCCGATCCATCGCCGGGAATGAAATGCCGTCATGCCGATCGCGAATGTGGCGATGAGCGTGAGGACCGACACTCCATAGAGCAGAGGAGTCTGAGCCAGGAGCGTGTGATAGTCGATCACCGTCGCCACCCACATTACGACGAAGCCGGCCAATATCCAGACCACCTGTTTCCACCACACATCCGTCCACGGGGTATCGTGCGTGGCGCTGAAAATCTGCAGCACGCCTAGCGCGCATATGGCTAGCGCGAGAATGAACATCAGCCAATCGAAATCCCGCAATGAGCGATAGGCGTTCATATTATGGATTCGCGGTTTTCGGTTCGGCGGGCGCGCGGAACAATGTTGGTGGAATGCCGGCCATCTGCGGGCGTGGCAGCCCAAGACGCGCTTTCTTGTCGAAATGAGCTTTCAGGACGTCGCGCACGATGGGCGCCGCGAGCGCACCCCAGGTGCCGCCTTCGAACAGCGCGACCACCACGATCTCCGGCGCGTCCATTGGGGCGAAACCGACGAACCAGGAGTTATCTTTCATCTTCTGGCCGGCCTTGGTGCCTTTCAGAACGTCGTTGGAGGCGAGCTGCGCGGTTCCGGTTTTGCCGCAAACTTGAATTCCGGGGATCATGGCCCGGCCGCCCGTGCCACCCTCATTCACCACGCCATACATTCCGTAGACAATTTTCTGAAGATTCTCGGGGTTTACGCTGTCGTAACGGTGCGGGGCGGGCACGGCCGCACCCTTCACCAAGTGCGGCTGATAGCGGATTCCGCCGACCGCAATGCTGCCGATATAAGACGCCAACTGAATGGGAGTCACCATCGTCGCGCCTTGACCGATGGACACCGAAATCGTCTCACCGGCATACCATTTGTCGCGGAATGTGCGAATCTTCCACTTGCTGGACGGCACTAACCCGTCGGCTTCATGTGGCAGATCGATACCGGTTTTGTGGCCCAGGCCCACCAGGCCGGCATACTGCGCGATTCGGTCGATCCCCAAGCGGTTGCCTACGTTGTAAAAGAACACGTCGCAGGATT
>CATPCJ010000112.1 GCA_955652915.1 uncultured Bryobacteraceae bacterium | reverse complement strand
GCAGCCTGAGAGGCCGCGCCACGTCAAACGGCGTGCCCTGTTTAGTTCCGGCTATGCCGGGTTAGGGAGTGTGCCAGCCCCAAGCCCCCTACTGCACCGGCAGCATGGACGTCTTCGAGACCACACCGTTCTGAGTGATCACCAAAGGCTGAATGCCGGCACTGATGTTCGTCGGCACCTTCACGTTCACTTGGTACAAGCCGATGTAGGGAGGGATCAACCCGCTGAAATCCACCGAGGCCGGCTGCCCTCCTATTGTTACCGTCGGTGGGACCTTGGTTGTCGCCAAGGGTTGCGACGGAGATGGCTCACCGGAAGCCGGCTGATTGTTTACCGGCCCCAGTCCATTGGCGTAAAGCTGAACAAAGGAGCCTCGCGGAATCGGGTGATTAGTTCCGGCCAGGACGTAATTCAGGTCGAGCGCGGCGGCCAGCACGCGGCCGGTCGAGGCTTCGGTGTACTCGAAGAGCGAAGGCGAATAATCGTTGAGGGGAACCGTGTAGGTGGTGCAATTCATGCCGGTCGAATCGCATGCCAGGCTGGAGAAATTCCCGATACTCACCTTCATGAAGGCCGACGTCTGGCCCTGCAGTTCCCAGGGAACTTGCACGTTGACCTGGGTGGGACTCACAAAGCTGATGTGGCCGGGAACGCTGATATTCTTCGCCGGCACATCGAAGCTGACGCTCACGCCGCCCAGCGACACCGGCAAGTACGAAGTTTGATAGGAACGGGTAACGTCGCTGAGCCCTGATCCGAAAATGGAAACGTAAGAGCCCGGCGCCACTCCCTGGCCCACCCGCACGCTGGCGGCATCCACCACCCCCTTAGTTGCGATCGCTAAGGGAACGCGTACGCTTCCATCGAAGGCGATTGAGAACTGCGGCGGATTATTGATGTCGACGGCGAATTCCTGGGCGCCGATCTGGGCGCCGAGCACGACTTGGGCGAAGGCGATTCCAAGATTGTCGGTGGCGGCCGAGACGTGGCCATTGACGACATGTCCGCCGCCGAAATTGCTGTAGAAGCGCACCGGGACATTTGCGACCGGCGCGCCGTACTTGTCCACCACTTTCACGTCCAGCTCAACGGAGTCACCCGCCAAGCCATCGAAGCCTCCGCCCCTAAGCGCGAACGCATCAAAGGGAGTACCGTCGCTGACGATATACAAGTAGGGCACGCGCAGGATGGAGGCCCCTCCGGTGATCGTTATGGCGCCTTCGTAAATACCGGCGGAAGGAACTGCGCCGGTCATCCGCACAGTCACGTTGGTGGAGGCGCCCGGGCTGAGCGTCGCGTTGTTGGAGCTCAATGTGATGCCGGCCTTGCTGTCGGCATCGCGGCGTGTGACGCCGAGCGCGAGCGTAGCCGTGGACTTGCCGCTGTTAGTGATCGTCAGCGTCCGCGAGGGCAGTACCGTGCCGATTACACCGAACGAAATGGTCGCGGGATTCACTTCCACCGTGGTCTGAACAGCCGCGCCGGCGTCCAGTTTCCCCGCTCCGATCGCTGTAACGCGGGCGGGGAATAGATTCCCGGTCGCGTCGATATCCGAGATATTCGAATTGGCCGTATTAACGACCGCCGACTTGAATTGCGCCGGCGTGAAGCCAGGATTCACCTGCTTGACCAGCGCGATGGTTCCGGCCACGAATGGCGCGGCGAAGCTGGTTCCATCGGTGGCGATGAAGCCGCTCGGATCGTAGAGATCGCCGTTTGGATCGTAAATCTGCGTGGCCGTGTAAACCCCGGTGCCAACCGCCACCAGGTCCGGCTTGAGGGTTCCGTCACCGATGGCAGGGCCATAGGACGAGAAAAATGCCACCGTGTCAAAGCTGCCTTGGCCGGTAAATGTCGTCTCAATCAATGACGGATCGAGAGTGACCGGGTAGTCGGAATGCGCGCCCACGAAAGTCTGCAACGCCGATCCACCGGATGCCCCGATCAGCACCGCCGGTATACCGAGATTCGACAAGCCGATCATCTGGAAGAGGGTCTCATCGCCATTCGATTGAAAGATGATGGCCGCCACCGCACCCGCCGCTTGCGCGTTCGCGACTCTCAAAGCGAAGGTGCAGTTGCTGCCTGCGCGGGGAATCAGTGCGATGGCGCCCGTGAGCGATCCGCTGTTGGGTTGAGAGCAGCCGTCGCCACCTCCGCCCAGCAGAGAAACATCGCGCAAAGGTGCGGTGAGAGGCTTGGAGATTTTTGGACCATCGCCAAACACGGCGTTGATGCGCTGCAGACTCGAGGGCACGCTGGAGCCGGCAACGCGGACGCTCGAAAAGAAGACGTGTGAGTTCGTGGTGGCGCCCACGGTGATCGCCGATGGCGACGTTCCGGGACTCTCAATCGAGCTCAAAGTAGGCAGGCTTTGGTTTTGTGTTTGAAAACTCACGTTGCCATCGTTGCCCGCCGAAACGACAACTGTCATGCCCATGCGGATCGCGTTTTCGACGGCATCGACTTGGGGATCGCAAGCCCGAGTTCCGGAAAGCTGGCAGGTAGCGCCGCGATCGTTCGGGCCCCACAGCGCCGGTGCGCCAAGCGCGAGACTGATTACGTCCATGCCGTCGGCGATGGCGTCTTCCATGGCCTGAATCACGACGTCCGTGAAAGTGACGTCGTTCACGCCCGGCGAACCGAAGATTTTGTAATTGCCAAGGTACGCCTTGGGCGCCACGCCTGTAATGGTGGCGGCCGGTCCTGGCACGGTGTCGCCGGCGGCGATCATCGCGGACGCCGTTCCATGACCCACATGATCGCGGGCGCTGAAATCATCCGGCCGCGTCAAGGTGGGATCAATCGTCGTCGGACTAAATTCATTTGAAAGCTGCCGGACATAGCTGCGCGCCACGATCACTTTGTTGTTGGTATAAACGCAGTCGGCCGGAAATGTGCACTTAGGAAATCCGGCTGGTAGCGGCAAGCCCGTGCCTTTGAAAGCGGGATGCGTCTGATCGATACCAGTGTCCAGAATGCCGATCTTGGAACCGAGTCCGGCGCTCTGCTGCCCCCCCACTGTGTTCCAAGCGGCCGGGACGTTCAACAGCGGCAGAGCGCGGTTGAGGTGGCGCTTTAAAGCTTGCATCTTCTCGACGCGAATTACGCCCGGAAGGGATCGTAGAGCCGGTAATTCGTTTTCGGACGCGATCACATAGATTGCGTTGAGGACAACCTTGGTGGATCCAATCGTCATCACATCGCGGCGCTCGAGTTCGGCTTTCAGGTTAGTCTGTACGCTCTCGATCCGCGCGCGCGGCTGAGCCATCGCTCCCGATTCGAGGTCCGCCCGTGTTCCCGCCACTGCGGCGAGCGGGGGATCGGCGAGGATCAAAGCATATCGATCGGTGCGAGTGGCGGCGCTTAATCCAAGAGCGAAAAGAGCACCGGCTAACAGGAGAATCGGCTTACGGGGCACTGTTGGAGGGACGTGCATATTCGGGTCGGCGTTTCACCCACGCTAGTCATCGTAAGGATTATACGCCTCATCCGGATAAAACTCGCGTCGAAACAGAGCTGGTTGACGGCCAATGGAACAGCGCTGTACATGAACCGAATCGACAAAACCGTGATGCTGTCCGGGTGTGCCCCAATCGCCTCCCCAGATTAGACCATGCTTTCGAGCCAGAAGGCCGAGAAAAGAAAAGTCTCCTTTCCAGGAAGGTTCGCCGCCAACAACCTTCACGATGTCGCAAGCGAGACCATAATTATGCACGCCCACTGCTCGCAGCTTTGTCGCTCCTTGAGCGAAAAGTTGCTGCTGCCGGGCCAGGCTGCGAAAGGTTTCGAAGACCATCATGTCAAACCCGAGCACGCGACTATCCTCGACGATCTTCTGGACTGCCGCCCTGGTCACCGGCTCCAGCAGGGCCAAATCGTTTATCCGCTGCGAGCTGGTAAATCTGGGGTCCTTTTCAACTACATCGGTGAAGAATGACATTGGCTTATATGGTAAACCGTTGACGGGGGTCGGCGCGGTGTTACCGCTTGCCTGCCACGGCCGCTCCTAACCAAACCGCAATATACCCCAGCACCACGCTGCCGAACAGGTTGAGCAGGGCCAGTCCTCTGCGGCCGTTTTCCACGAGAGCCAGAGTTTCCCATTCCAGAGCCGAAAATGTCGTATACCCGCCGAGAAAGCCGGCGATGATAAGAAATCGCCAGTTAGGATGCGGCTGGAGACGTCCGGTCCACAAGGTCATGAGGAATCCAATCAGAAACGAACCGGTGACGTTGATAAAAACGGTTCCCGCCGGAAACAATCCACCTACCCGGCCCATGATGGCGGTTCCCAGAACATATCGGAGCAACGATCCCGCGGCACCGCCGAGCATAACCATGATGTAACGATCCAAAACTGTTCCTCCTGCTTGCTCCTCTAGATTTTTTGGGGACCGCTTCCAGGAGGGTTTAAAAGGCAGCCTCCTATAGCGATCCTGCCATAGGAGTCATTGGCCGCCAGGACGGCATCAAGCGAACTCCACCGCTCACACACAGAATACAGCACTAGCCAATACCGCCGCCGAGAGTGGGAACCTTTCGTTACAGCATATCGAACGAAAGGATACACCTCTTTCGTTTTGTTACCTTGGTTAGCGGATTATGGTGCGATTCTCAAGGCGTTTGGT
>CATPCJ010000111.1 GCA_955652915.1 uncultured Bryobacteraceae bacterium | reverse complement strand
ATGCGACTCGGGGGGATTGAAGCTGGGGGCAGCAAATTTGTTTGCGGGACCGGAAGCGGGCCGGATGATCTGGAAAGCTGCGAGTTCCCCACCACCACGCCTGACGAGACCATTCGGCGTGCCGTGGAATTCTTCAGGGCGCACGGTTCAGTCAGCGCGATCGGCATTGGTTCCTTTGGCCCCATTGATCCTAATCCGAAGTCGCCGGCATTCGGTCACATCACTTCCACGCCAAAGCTGGCTTGGAGAAATCTAGACTTCGCCGGTGCGATGCGGAGTGCGCTCGGAGTTGAAATCGCCTTCGACACGGACGTCAACGCGGCCGCCCTGGGCGAATTCCGGTGGGGTGCGGCGCAGGGTCTGGAAGACTTCCTGTATCTCACGGCCGGCACCGGAATTGGCGGCGGAGGAATGTCGAACGGCCGGCTGCTGCACGGACGTATGCATCCGGAGATGGGACACATTCGCATTCCGCACGATTGGCAGCGCGATCCTTTCGCCGGCTGCTGCCCCTACCATGGCGATTGCATCGAAGGGTTGGCAAGCGCCCCAGCCATCGAAGCCCGTTGGGGGCAGCCGGGAGAGAAATTGCCGTCCGGGCATCCCGCTTGGGATCTGGAAGCGCATTATCTGGCTCTCGGCCTGTGCAATTGGATCTGTACTCTTTCGCCGCAGCGCGTAATTCTAGGGGGCGGTGTGATGCGCAACGTGAACCTGCTTCCATCGGTTCGCGAAAAGCTACGCGCGCTCTTGGGAGACTACCTCGATTCCCCCGAGATCGTTTCGCCGCAACTGGGGGCGCGGGCGGGAGTACTGGGGGCGATCGCGCTGGCCGAAGGATGTTGGTGAAGGTAGCGCTCCATTACTGTCGCGGCTCGGTTGGATTTCGTGTCGGTTGGAGGCGCCTCGATTGGCGAAGCGGAAGTGAAAATACAGGTAGTGGCGTTCTGCGCGAACTACGCCACTACCTGTTAGACAAGGAGACTGTCACACTTCACTGGGAGAGCGATTTCTGCGACGGGCTCAGCGCAAGGTTGTGAACTAAACCAATGCGCCAAGCTTTCATCGGTGGCCCGGCGGCGGTTCATGATGCTGCGCCGCCAGCGCCAGGCACGAGGTAAACACCTGGCGGCATGCCAGAATGCCGGAAGCGATTTCTGTTCGCCAAACACACAACCGCCCACGACCAACAGATCGCGCAGCGTGGTTGGAACCCAAAACCGCCGGTACAAGCCGCCAGTCATATTCTTAAAGCGCATGAGGAAGCGATTCTTCACTGAATGCATGTTGAGAACGCTGGGCACCGCATGCCGATTGCCGGGCACCACGCTTCGAACGTGATACGCGGCGGCCTGCGGAATATAAAGGCAGCGCCATCCCAGGAGCTGCGCCCGCCAGGCAACGTCGGCGTCCTCGCGATAGGCGAAGAAATCGGGGTCGAAAAAATTGCTTCCTTCTGAAATGTCCCGGATCATCTCGCGGCGGTACAGTGCGGCGGCGGCGCTGGCTCCGAAGACATATTCGACCTGCCGAAACCGGCCGTCGTCGGGCTCGTGCCAGCCACGATCGAAATGACGCATGGAAGGCGTGAAATACATTCCGGCGGAATCAATTAGCGGCTGCTCCGGCACTTTCAGGTCGCGTCCGATTGCCAGCAGGCGGCCGCACACGGTTCCGACGTTGGCGTCGATCCGGCCACCTTCCAGCAGTTGCTCGATGAAGCCGGGCAGCAGCACGACATCGGGATTCAAAGCCAGCACCCACTCACCGGCGCTGGCCGCTATCGCCTGATTCTGGGCAGCCGCAAATCCAACATTCTCGTTGTTATAAATTACTTTGATGCGGTCTTCATAGCGCGCCAAAATCGGACGCGTACCGTCCATGGAAGCGTTGTCCACGACCACCACTTCCAGCGGGATACCCTGCTGAAGCACTGATTCCAGGCACGATTCGATGAAGTGCCGGGCCTTATAAGTAACGATGGTGACGGAAACCGGGGGCCGCATAGGTAATGAGTCCAACTGTTACAAAGACCCCCTCAGAAGCGTTTCAACTACACTCGAGGTAACGAATCCTGGAAATATTTTTGGTGACGCTGTAGTTGGAATCCCGAGGCCACGGGTCTTAGGAACGTCTCTAGGACTGCGATCAGGAATGTTGTCGTTTTCATTTGGTGAACAAATTGCCGTTATCGTCCGCCAGGAGCGGGCCACCATGACGTTGCAGGATCAGGTGGCGCAGTTGTTCGAAGAGGCGCGCGACGACGTTTATCGCTACCTGTTGAGCCTCGGTCTTTACCCCCCGCAAGCACAAGAGGGGGCCCAGGAAGTATTTCTCCGGCTCTACGTCACGTTAAAGAAGGGCGAAAACATTCAAAACCCTCGGGCTTGGATTTTTCGCGTGGCGCACAATCTCGGGCTAAAAATCCGAGCCCGGCAGAGCTCCCAGGCCCCCTTCGACGCCGATTTGGAATACAGGCTTTCCTCTCCCGAAATGAATCCGGAGGAGAGCTTGAT
>CATPCJ010000110.1 GCA_955652915.1 uncultured Bryobacteraceae bacterium | reverse complement strand
TCCGGCCGCGCCGCCACCACCGCCTCGCGCACCCCTGCATGCTCGGCCAGCCGCGCTTCGATCTCCCCCAGCTCGATGCGGAAGCCCCGGATCTTCACCTGAAAGTCGTTCCGTCCCAGAAACTCGACGGTCCCGTCCGGCAGCCATCTCGCCCGGTCGCCCGTACGATACATCCGCGCGCCCGCCGCCGCTACAAACGGGTCCCGCACAAACCGCTCCGCCGTCAACTCCGGACGATTCAAATACCCCCGCCCCACCTGCACGCCCCCGATGTACAGCTCCCCCGCGACCCCCACCGGCACAGGCTCTCTCTCCTCGTCCAATACGTATATCCGCGTATTCGCAATCGGCCGCCCGATCGATGGCAACATAGGCCAGCAAGTACTGTCCTGCGGCAAAGCGAACGCCGTAACCACGTGCGTCTCCGTCGGACCGTACTGGTTGTGCAGCCTGCACAATGGCAGGCTTTCGAAAAAACGCAAGATGGCTGGCTCGATGCGCAACTGCTCTCCCGCGGTGATGATTTCCCGAAGCCTGGAGCCGGCATGTTTTGTGTCCCCAGGCGATTTCTCGAAAGCTTCAGCAAGAAAACGCAAAGCCGTAAACGGCAGAAACAGGCGCTCGACATGGTTCTCATCCATGTGCCGGAGAAGCTCGACCGGGTTCCGCCTCTTCCATTCATCGATCAGAACCAGGACGCCGCCGAAGCAGAGCGTACTGAAGATCTCCTGGAACGCCACATCGAACCCGATAGCGGCGAACTGCAGCGTGACCGGCCGCCAAGCTCGCTCGTATTGATGTTGCTGCCACCAAAGCAGGTTCACGAGCCCCCCATGAGGCATGGCGACGCCCTTGGGGGCGCCAGTGGAACCCGAGGTATAGATCACGTAAGCCGCATGCTCCGGACCAAGACCAATAACCGCCCGATCGGGATCGGTGGAGGGGTGTTGTTGCCATGCGGCCTCATCCGCCGCCACATCAATCACGGGCTCCGTTTGGCTCACGCCCGTGAACAAGTCCGACAAGCTGGACTCGGTGAGCAGTGCGGTCGCCCCGCAGTCCTCGAGCATGAACCGCAGCCTTTGTAGCGGGTACGCCGGATCGAGAGGCACGTAGGCTCCGCCCGCCTTCAGCACCGCCAATACCGCGGCCACCATGTTGACGCTGCGCTCCAGACAAATAGCGACGCGCGCGTCCGGCCGCACGCCCAGTGTCCGCAGGTAATGAGCGAGCCGGTTGGCTCGCGCGTTCAGTTCCGCGTAGCTCACCTCGCAGCCGTCGTGCACCGCGGCTAACGCGCCGGGCGTCTCTCGCGCCTGCTGTTCGAACAGCTCGTGAACGCACCTGTTCGTGGGGTATTCCGCCGCGGTTTGGTTCCACTCGTACAGGACACGTTGTCGCTCAGTTGGCGGTAACACCTGAAGTGTTCGAGCGGCCCGCGCGGACATGGACTCCAGTGCTTCGATAAGCGATGTCAAGGCGGTCTGCATGTATTCACAGACCCGCATAGGCTCGGTACCGCCCTCCACCTGCGCCGTCAGCCAGAAGTTCTCGCCCAGATCGTCGACCGAGAGCATGAACGGGTAGTTCGTGCGCTCTTCGGCGTATATGCCCTGGACGCCTTGCCAGGCGCTCATCGCTTCCGCCGATTGCGGCTGAGCCGCATCCGGATTGTGCCGGTAATTCAAGAGCGCTGAAAACAGCGGCGTCGGAGCCTGAACCGCGCTGCACCGCTGAGCCATCGCGAGTGAGGCATGACCATGACGAAGCAGATCGGCTAGTTGCGCATGAGTTTGCCTCACAACTTCCCGCGCTTCGTCATCCCCAATACGGATCCGCACCGGAAGCGTGTTGATGAACGGCCCCATCGCCACATCGGAGTCGAGACCCGCTTGCAGCCGTCCGAACAAAACGGTCCCGAAGACCACGTCTTCCTTGCCGGACACGCGCGCAAGCACTTGCGCCCATGCAACGTGACACAGAGTCGCCGGGCTGACCGCGAGCCGGCGCGCCCGATCTCGAATACGGCTCGCCAGATGCTCGTCCAACTCCATCCGAGCTTCCGCAATACCGCTTCCGTCTCCCTGCACGTCCAGCAACCCGAACGGCGCGGTAGGTTCATCAACGTCGCTCAGCAGCCGGCGGAAGTAATCTTCGTGCTCTGTCCTATCGAGCGCTAGCTGCTGCGCCACGAAGTTGCGGAACGGCGGCGGTGCCGGAAGCCGCTCGGCCTGTCCGAGCAGATGCGCCTGGATTTCGTCATGCATCAGCTGGAGCGTCCTGACATCGTCCACGATGTGATGGTTCAGCGAGAGCAGTATCCAGCGCTCGGCGGCAGGATCGCGCGCAATATAAATCCGGATCAGCGGAGCGCGCCGCAGGTCAATCCTGTGACGCCTCGGGTTGAAGCGCTCATAAATCGCCCTGCTCGGGTCGCCAGCGGCAGGATCGATTTCGATTTCTTCCACCGGCAAAACGGCTTTGCGCCACACCACCTGGACCGGCTGCGATAGTCCCTCCCAAACCACCGCCGTGCGCAGGATGTCGTGACGGTCGATTACCGCCTGCATCGCACTGAGGTACGCCTCCAGCCGCGCTCGGCTGTTGAAGCTGTACACGCCGGCCAGAATGTAGGGGTCGCCTTCGCCGCCGAGCAGATGATGGAAGAGAATTCCCTCCTGTACCGGGACAAGCGGATAAATGTCCTGCACATTCGACGCCCCTCCCGGCACGCTGCGGACCACCAGTTCGATTTCCTGCGAGGTCAGCTGCGCGAGCGGCAGCATCTCCGGCCTAAGGGCCGCGCAGCCTTCCGGAATGCGATTCGGCGGAACCTGGATGTTGCTCGTATTCGGAACCGCGGCGGCTGCCAGTTGCGCGATCGTCGGCGCCGCAAACAGCGTCCGCACATCCACCTGCACGCGGCTGCGTCGCATCTGCTCGATTAGCCTGATGGCCAGCAGCGAGTGCCCGCCCAGCTCAAAGAAGTTGTCCTGCCGGCCCACTCGATCGAGCTTCAGCACCTCGCCCCAGATCCCGGCCAGCGCCCTCTCGATCTCTCCCCGCGGCGCTTCGTAACCCCGCGCCCCGTAGGCTT
>CATPCJ010000109.1 GCA_955652915.1 uncultured Bryobacteraceae bacterium | reverse complement strand
TGGTCGAGGTGAAATGTATCGAAGACCGTCTGCACCACCGCTTGCGCTTGGTCAACATTGACATGGGGCGCGAGCCTCCCGAAGACTTGAAGAAAATTCCAGCCGTCGAGAGAAAGAGTTTTCGGATCGGTGGACGTTACATTGACCCATAGGTCCACGGCATTGCCAATTTCGACGCCGGAAAAGTTGTCTCCCGCGATCCCCAGGATCGTAGCGGGCTTTTCATTGATGAGCAGAGTCTTGCCCACAATGCCAGGATCGGAGGCGAGCCGATTTGTCCAGAACCGCTCGCCGATGACCGCCGCCGCGGCGCTCCCGATCTTGTCCTGCTCGGGACCGAAACCCTGTCCGCGAATCATACGAACGCCGAGGACGTCGAAGTAGTTTGCGCTGACGTTCGCTTGCACAATCGGGATTGGATCGGCTCCGGGTAGAGAGGCGCTGCCAGCGCTGGGGGCGCCTGTCGCACAAATGTCTTCAAGCGGTTTTCCGCGTAGGTTTGCCCGGAACCTCTGATAAAGCGGATATGAGATTGCTCCCCGCAACGTTTGCCTCCAGACCTGCAGGTGCACCAGCGCACCTGGGTCCCGGACCGGCAGAGAAGTGAGCAGAAGTGAATTCAAGATGCTGAAGATGGCCGTGTTGGCGCCGATGCCCAGCGCCAGGGAGAGGACGGCGACGGTGGCGACTCCGCGGCTCTTGCGCGCCATGCGGACTGCATATCTCAAGTCCTGCATCAATTCGCCGGGCCAGCGGAGGCCACGCGCCTCGCGGCATTGTTCCTTGTAATTCTCCACAGCGCCAAACTCAAGACGGGCGCGGCGTACCGCTTCCTGGCGCGGAAGACCGCTGTTCACGAGCGAGTCCGCACGCTCTTCGAGATGGAGGCGAAGTTCATCCTCGAGGTCGCGCTCCATATTGGAGCGCCGCCACAGGCCATTCCACAACGAGCGAATCCGGGCCAACATGCTATATCTCCCCGGGAGACGTATTCAACACGGAGGCCATGGCTGCGGCAAGACGGTTCCAGCCTTCGGTCTCCGCACGCAATCGCTTTCGGCCGGCAGTGGTCAATTGATAAAACTTGGCCCGCCGGTTGTTGTCCGAAACGCCCCACTCGCTCTTGAGCAGTCCTCGATGTTCGAGCCGGAAGAGGCCGGGGTACAACGCGCCTTGCTCTATACGCAGGGATCCGGCCGAAATCTGTTCAATGCGCAGCAGGACGCCATATCCATGGAGCGGACCGAGGGAGACGGCTTTCAAGATCAAGAGGTCGAGCGTGCCGGGAAGAAGTTCAGCCATCGGAATAGGGTTCTCCTAAATCGCTAAGGAGAAGGATAACGCGGCTCTCCTAAGTTGTCAAGGAGAGAAGTGGCGCGGACCCCCGGTCTGCGGCCTCGAGACTCGTCTCGAGGCTCCTTCTAGCGCAGCGCATCGAAACAAGTCTCGATGCCGCAGCCTGAAGGCCGCCTGGAGTCCGCGCTACCCGGTTACGGCGTTAACGTAAAATTCACGTCCACCTGCGTCACCACGTCGACCGGCTCTCCATTCAGCAGCGTCGGTTTGTACCGCCATTGCCATACGGCCGTCCGGGCACTCTCAACCAGTAGCGGATGACCGGAAATCAGTTGCACATCTTGCACCGTGCCATCCTTGCCGATGTTCACCGTGAAGCGCACCACGCCTTGAATACGCGCTTGCTTAGCCAGGGCAGGATAAACCGGCGTCACCTTATAGATCAAATTTAACGCCTGCGCGTTGCCGCCGACACGAATCCGGCCAGGTGTCGCGGGCGCCGCACTTTCCGGAAGCGAGATGACCACCACCGCGCCCTCCACGCCCGTTTCAACGTTGACGTTTAAATGTTCGTCAATTTCATTGGCCGCGGCGGACAGATCGCTGATCGCCGCCGGTGTCAGCCGATCGCCTTGCCGCAAAGTTAGGCGGCTTTCCAGTTTTTGCTTGAGAGATTCCGGCACCCGCAGAATCACCCGGTCTACAACCGGGACGTCCACCGCGGGCGTCACCGCAGTTCGAATGGAAGCAGGCGCGGGGTCGGGCAAATGGAAATCCACGGTCACCTGAGTCGTGCTCGAAACCTGTGAATTCGAGCTGAAGTGCCATTGCAGAACGGATTGGAGCGCCGCCTTGCGTAACTCCTCCGGTCCGCTCAGCACTCGCGCATCGGAAACTGTTCCGGTTGCGCTGAGCGTCACTTCAACCACAACCGTCCCTTGGATTCGCTTTGCCAGCGCCTCCTTCGGATACGCCACCGGCGTGCGATGCAGCACCGCTACCGGACTGGGTTGGACAGCTACACCTGGCCCATCGATCTTGCTTTCCTGCTTTTCCTGTGGAGCGGCTTGCAGTGGAAACGACTTCACGCCCAGCCAGGTTGCCAGGACAATCGCCGCGCTGAATGCGGCCATGGAAGAACTCAATCGTAATTTAGACATGGAAACCTCTTTCAATAGGGATGCCACTCGTCTCTTCAAGTGACGTTTTCTCAAGAACGGCGAGGCCGGAACCAGATCCAGGCCGGCCTTGGCCGCGGCTAGCGACAACAATGATTCCAGGTACTGCTCGCGGGTATTCAACAGGAGAACTACTTCACGGTCTACTGCTTCTTCGCGGGCGAGTTGGATCTCCGCAACCAGCCACCACATCGCTGGATGGAACCAAAACACCGACAAAATGCATTCCTCGGCAACCGTGAACAGCCAGTCGCGGCGCCTCACGTGTACCAACTCGTGACAGGCGATGGACTCGTTCCGCATGCAACTTTCCGGCATGAAAATCACTGGCCGGAAGAATCCGAATGTCACGGGCCCTGGAACCTCGGATGAAATGTGGAAGTCCGCCGCCACGCCCAGGCGGCGCTGCAAGTGTTCGAACGTGCCTGGCACGAATGTCGACGTATGCCGGTACCGCCGGACACGCCAGAAGCCCAGCCCGAGCATTCCCGTTCGAACCAGAATACCGGCGCCCATCAGGAGAAGCAAAATGTTTTCCATGGGAAGAGGCATGCTGTTGGACCTCTGCCGGGGCTCTACAACCGTATAGGGCCCGGTCGTGATCTGCACCGTCGCACTGCTCTTCTTGCCGGGAAGCCGCGGTTGAATGACGGGCAGGAATAAACAAGCGGCGATCAGTGCCTGCCCGCACAAAACCCGAATGTTTGGAACCCGAATCCGCAGCAGTCGCAATAAAACCGCGCCGGCCGCCGCCACCACGGCGATCTGCAAGCTATAAGAAAGCAGGTTCTGCAGCCAGAAGTTAGCCATTTTCACGACCCTCCCGAATCATCCGTGAAATCTCCTCCAGGTCCTTGCCGGAAAGTTTGCGGTCCTCCACCAGATGCACCAGCAGCGGCTCGGCCGACCCGTTGAAAACGCGGTTCACAAACTCGCGAACCATTCCCTTGATCACCTGGTTCTTGGGCTTGGTGGGCTGATACACATAAGCCCGGTCCTCTTGCGTCTTCCGCAAGTATTTCTTCTGCGCCAGGATTTTCATCATGGTCATTACCGTGGTGTAGGCGATCTTGCGGCGTTCCAGCATGTCTTCGTAAACGTCCCGCACGGTCACCCGTTCCCGAGCCCAGACGATCTTCATGATTTCCAGTTCCTGCTCGGTCAAGGTCGCGCTCTTAGGTCGCATACTAATTATTTAGTACTAATCCACTGCGGATGTCAAGGGAAAAGTTTGTCGAATCCTGTATTCTGGAATTCTATGCTTGCCGTCGCAGTTTTTCCGGCTAAACGCGAAGTCCATGCCATCGACCATCCGGAGCCCGCCATCGTGTCGCCGACCCAGGCCAAAATGCGGGTCCTGGAGGTCGGCATCTGTGGAACCGACCGTGAGATCGTCTCCTTCCAGTACGGCATTCCGCCCGAGGGTTTTGAATATCTGGTCATCGGGCACGAGTCTTTGAGCGAAGTGGTCGAGGTGGGGCCCCAGGTCTCGAAGGTGAAGCTCGGCGATCTGGTAATCATGACCGTTCGCCGCCCTTGTGGTCATGCCAGTTGCCTGGCCTGCCGCGAGGGCCGCCAGGACTATTGCTACACCGGCGACTATACCGAGCGCGGCATCAAACAGCAGCACGGCTACATGACTGAGCTCGTCGTCGAAGAAGAGCGCTACCTGAGCGTCGTCCCACGCCAGTTGCGCGACGTGGCGGTACTGGTGGAACCTCTCACCATCGCGGAGAAATCGTTGGAGCAACTTTCGTGCGTGCAGCAACGCCTGCCGTGGGGCGCCACCCATCGCGCGGTAGTCCTGGGCGCCGGACCAGTCGGACTCCTGGGCGCCATGGCATTGCGCATCGCCGGTTTCGAGGTTTTTGTTTACTCGCGCTCCCATTCCCATTCGGACAAGAACGAAATCGTCAGCTCCATCGGCGCGCAATACATCGCCGCGGAAACCAACTCTGTCGACGAAATGGCCAAAATCGCCGGACCCATTGACGTCGTCTACGAAGCGGTGGGCGCGTCGAGTGTGGCCTTCGATGTTATCCAGCATCTGGGTCCCAACGGCGTCTTTATCTTCACCGGAGTGCCGGGCCGCAAAGGACCGATTGAAGTGGACACGGATTACATCATGAAAGATGTCGTCCTGAACAACCAGGTGATTCTCGGCAGCGTGAACGCTCCGCCCCACTGCTTCGCCTCTGCGATCCGCGATCTCGGGGTCGCCATGGAACGCTGGCCGGCCGCCGTTCGAGCGCTTATCACGGCGCGATATCCCATCAGTCAGGCGCTCCAGCCGCTGACCAGCGATGTCGGCGGAATTAAGAACGTAGTGACGGTGGCGCCGTGAAAAGCGAGTGGATCGATGTGTCGATACCGCTTCACAACGGCATGGTGAATTGGCCCGGCGACGCTCCCTTCCACCGGCTGGAGACCCTAAAGATCGCCAACGGCGACCCGTGCAATTTATCGCAGTTCTGCTCCAGCGCGCACATCGGCACGCACATGGATGCGCCGCGCCATTTTCTAGCCGATGGCCATGGAATGGAGACCATGCCGATCGATGCTGTCATCGGTCCAGCGCGCGTGATTGCAATTCAAGATCCTGATTTGATCCGCGTGAAAGAACTGGAACAGCACCAGCTCCGCCCCGGCGAGCGAATATTATTCAAGACCAGAAATTCCGAACACCATTGGAAGACCAACGATTTTCAAGAACAGTTCGTCCACATTCCGCAAGAGACCGCCATCTATTTGGCTAACCTCAAAGTGCGCACCGTAGGAGTGGACTACCTGTCCGTCGGCGGATACGAAACGGACAGCTCGGAGACGCATCAAGCGTTGCTGGGCGCCGGTATCTGGCTGATTGAAGGCCTGAATCTGAAGCATGTGGACCCAGGCGACTATGAGCTGGTGTGCCTTCCGCTGAAACTATCCGGCAGCGACGGCGCCCCAGCGAGGGCCGTACTCCGACGGCTCTCAACGAAACTGCCATCTGCGTCGTTATAGTCTGTGTGGGAATTGTCCGAGACTTTCGCTACGCTCTACGGAGCATCAGCAAGAATCCAGGCTTCGCGATCGTAACAATTTTGACCCTGGCGCTCGGCATCGGCGCGAACACGGCGATGTTCAGCATCATCTACGCCGTTCTCCTTCGGCCCTTGCCGTACAACAACCCAGGTCGTCTGATCCTCCTCTTCCAATCGAGTCCCTCCGATTCCAGGCAGCCCATCCTTCTACCCGATTTCGAGCTTCTAAAATCACAGAGTGAGAGTTTCTCTGGCCTAGCGGTTTACTACAAGAACACCGGCTTCTCCCGCGTAACTCTCACGGGCACCGCCGAGCCCGAATCGGCCCAAGGCGGATACGTCTCCGCCACCTTCTTTCCCCTCTTAGGCGTATCCCCGCTGCTAGGCCGAGTCTTCACAGCCGACGAAATATCGAAACGCGAGCAAGTCGTAGTGCTCAGCCACGCACTCTGGCGCCGCCGCTTCGGATCCGCGCTAGACGTGTCGGGCAAGAACCTGGAGATCGACGGAATGAGCTTTCAGATCCTCGGAGTCATGCCGGCCGGCTTCCAGTTCCCAGCACGTGAAATCCAGTTCTGGGCACCGATCACAACCAATCCCCACTGGCTTGAAACACCCGGCAAGGGATACGCTCGCGGCGCTTATGCGCGCTGGAACGCGATCGCCCGGCTAAAGCCCGGAGTCTCCTTCGAACGCGCGCAGACAGAAATGAGCCTCCTGGCGACCCGCCTGAGGCAACGAGATCCGATCTCAACAAAGGACTCGGACTCACCGTAGTCCCCTTGCAAGTGGAGTTGAATGGAAATACGCGCCGGGCGCTCTACATTCTCTTCGCCGCCGTTTCATTTGTTCTGATCATCTCCTGCGCCAACGCCGCTCATTTGATGCTGGCCCGCGGTGCATCGCGCGATCGCGAAATGGCGGTGAGAACCGCGCTCGGCGCCGGAAGATCCGACCTGATCGGACAACTATTCGCGGAGAGCATCGCCTTGTCGCTATTGGCCGGAAGCCTCGGCCTGTTGCTGGCCGAATTCGGCGTTCGCGCGCTGATCGCATACGGCCCGCGCGACCTTCCTCGTTTGGAGCAGGCCGGAATGGACTCGCAAGTGCTCCTCTTCACCATCGTAATCTCGTTCCTGGCTGCAATTTTCTTCGGTCTCCTGCCCGCCTGGAAAACGTCCGCTGTTACCCCCAACGAGTCTCTGAAGTCAGGCGGACGCGGTTCTTCCGGCGCGGTTGCGCTAAGCCGCACACGCGGTTTCCTCGTGGTGCTGGAGTTCGCTCTTACGGTGCTGCTGCTCACCGGCGCCGGTTTGCTGATTCGCAGTTTTCTTGCAGTGCGAGCCGTGGATTCCGGATTTGATACCGAGCATGTCCTCACGCTGCGAATTTTGCACACCCGCCTTTACGACGAAGCGCTAGCGCGGATCGGAAATATTCCGGGAGTTCGCGCAACCGGAGCAATCAATGGCATTTTTGAATCGAGTGCCGCCCCAACAGCAGCTTCGCCCTCGCTTCGAGTCTGGGCCACTTGGAAAAGCATTCGAGGAAATTGTTTAGAAGCGCTGGGCGTTCCGCTCTTGCAGGGGCGCTTCTTCAACCAACAGGACGGTCCGAACGCACCACTGGTGGCAATCATCGACCAGAGTATGGCCCGCCGCTACTGGCCCGGCGAGAATGCGATTGGCAAACAGTTCCGTGGCCAAGATGCCCGTGGACGAAATGACGATCCCCTGACAGTGATTGGCGTAATTCATGACACGCACGCTCAAGGACGCGAGGCCCAGCCCGCACCGCACGTCTATCAGCCCGTGGCTCAGTCCGGCACGGCCACACCGGATCTCATAATTCGGACCACTGGCGATCCGCTGAAACTCGCGGGCATTATGCGCGATGTCGTCCGTTCCCTGGATCGTGCCGCGATAATCTCCAGTGTCACCACGCTGGAACAACAGTTGAGCGGCCAGATCGCCCCACGCCGCTTCCAAACCTGGCTCCTAAGCCTTTTTTCGCTGGTCGCTCTGGTTTTGGCAAGCATCGGGATTTACGGAGTCATGCATTATGCAGTGACGCAACGAAACCATGAAATCGGAATCAGAATCGCCTTGGGCGCCCGTGCGGACAACGTGATGTGGATGGTACTGCGCCAGGGACTAAGTTTGGCGATCCCCGGACTACTGGCCGGTCTAGCCGCCTCACAATGGCTGACTCAAGTTTTGGCGAGCATCCTATTTGGCGTAAAGCCAAACGACCTGGTGACCAACATCGGCGTGGCATTCGTGCTCGCGGCAGTAGCGACAGCAGCAATTTCAATCCCAGCGTGGCGCGCCACGCGAGTAGATCCTCTAGAAGCTCTCCGCCGCGAATAACCTGATCCTTCGCGCAACGAGTCAAGCCGCAACATGAGTGTTAGCCCTTGTGGGGCAGGATGGCATCCTGCCGCGGATTGGTAATCCGCCTGGTGTTGGATCCGCCGATTGCCAAATGGTCCGTCACCAAGTCCCAGGCGCACTCAAATCCAACGTGCGGACAACCGGCTCCCTCTCATCTTCAAACACCAAAGTAAACCCTTCATCCTGCCGCCGATTCCTGTAATACACCGCCGACGCCACCTCCACCACACACAGAAAATAGAAGCAACCCATCCGCAGCCCGCTTTGCAATATCCACGCTTCCAGCGACGCCATGCTGTAGGCATAGGTTGCGAATCCCAGCCAGTACACAAACCAAAGCGCCGTAATGTTTGCCTTCCCTGGAAGATACGAACACGTAAACGGAATCTTGTGAAACTTCAAAAGCAACAGCTCGATCAACAATAGAGACAGCGTCACGTCGAAAAACGTGTGAAAGAAAGCGGCCGCCCAGCCCCACAAAAAAATGTAGACCGGCAAAAGCGACGCGAAGATGGGCAGCACGCCGAACAGGAACATCGCTTTTCGGACGCCTGACAGACACTCTCTGCGGCCGTCCGCCTCGGAAAGCTGGAAGACCCAGTTCGCTCTCAGCTCCGCGGGCAACGTGAACACGAAGCGCATTCCCGACAGAAGAAAAAATGAAAGGATGAGCGGCACTGACAGCAAAGACAGTTTTGAGGACGAACCGATCAGCCCTTGCACCACCAGCGCGAATCCCACGCCCGCGTATGCCGCCAGGTACAGCCAGTGTTTCCGGCTGCGAACGATGGTCTTGCTGGTGAAATAGAAGGAGGCCTGCTCCAGCGGGTTACGGATTACGAATCGATCCGCGAAGGCGCACAGCCGGGTGCTGATCCAGGCCGGCACGACGTCCAGAATGTCTTCCGATTCGAGCGACCTCTTCACGTGCCGCTGGTAGCAGAGTAGATAGGCTACCACGGACGCGCCGATAACCAGCCAGAGCGCGCGCATTGCAATCGCCGCTGCGCCGGAAAGCGGCTCGCGTTCATGCAGCAAGGTTTCATAGAGTCCCAGAAACCACATCGGCGGGAAGTAATACAACAGGTCCCGGTGCTTCCCGGAATGCAGCAGCGAGCCTGGATCGAAAGACAGCAGCAACATCATCAACAGGGCGAATACGGCAATCAGTTGAACGTAGGTTGAGACGCGTTTGAATGCGCGAAAACTCAGAACGTTGATCAGCAATCCCTGCAACCCCACGAAAAAGAAAAAGACGAAACACGTGCCGGCCAACGTGACCTCGGCGTGAACGAACATCCGGTACATCACGCCCAGAAACGTGCTGCTGCCGCGCATGGAGATGAATGGATAAAGGAAGGTTGAAAACGCATTGGCGGCCACGAAGAACACCAGGACAAATGCGCACAGCGAGACGATCTTGGCGCTGAAGATGCTCTCCAGGCGGATCGGCAACGGGATTAGAATCGTGAAATCGCGCCGATCCGGAAACAGCGCGTCCCACTCCAGCACCGTGACGAATCCCATGATCGCCATCGAGAACGTAAGAAAGAGCAGCTTGTCCGGGAACGACGCGGCTTCGGCCACGGCGGGCGGTTCGTAGGCCAGCACGCTATATTTCGGCATCAGCCAGAAGCACACCAGCCCGGGGGCGGCTATGGCGCCGATTATTTTGGCGAAGCTGGCAACTGTGTCTCCTTCGCCGGACACGAGTTCGTTGTCGAAAAAACGCCCGAAGAAGTGGCGCAGCAGGACCACGAAAAGATCACGCATGAGCGCGCATCACTTCGACGATGTCTTTGGCCACCTGCTCCGCGTCTTCCTGAACCACCAACTGCGCGAAGATTTGCTCGAGGGAGGGAAGTTGCATGAGGTTGCGAAGGCTCTCCACCGAATCGTCGGCAACCACGCGTCCCTTGTGAAGAATGATTACCGACGAGCAGACTTTTTCCACCACTTCCAAAACGTGCGAGCTATAGAGGATGATCTTCCCCGCCACCGATAACGACTTGATCAGGTTCTTGAAAACCAGCGCCGAAGTGACGTCGAGCCCGGACAGCGGCTCGTCGAAAATCAGGATCTGCGGATTGTGCAGCAATGCCGCGCAGATCAGGATTTTTTGCTTCATCCCTTTCGAGTAGGACGAAATCAGCGAGTGCCGATGTGCATGCATGCCGAAGAGCTGCATCAGGTCCGTAATCTTGCGATCCATGGCGCGCGGCCCCAGCGAACGCAGCCGGCCGATCAACTGCAGGTACTCGCGGCCGGTGAGATACGGATAAATGTACGGAACTTCGGGAACGTGTCCGATAGCGCGTTTGTATTCGATCAGGTTCTTGCGGATATCGCGTCCATCGAAATAGATGTGGCCGCGCGTCGGCTCCAGCAGGCCGATCAGCATGTTGACCGTGGTCGTCTTGCCCGAGCCGTTGGGGCCGAGATAGCCCAGAACTTCATACGGCTTGATGACAAAACTGACGCCTTCCACGGCCGGAATGCTGGTGTAGTACTTGGTCAGGTCTCGGACTTCTAGCATCGGGGCACAGCCTCCGTTGCTACTTAGACACCGCCGGCGGTACGATGGTTCCTTCGAGAAACTGCGGACATTCGCATATGAAATACGTTTACGCCTTAGGCTGTTGGTGGATCGCCGGCGTCTCTTGCGCCCTTGCAGCTCCGCCGTCGGCGCCCGAAATTCTGAATCAGGTCGCCCAGACTTACAAAGGATTGCAGGCCTATCAATTCGTAGCCACGCAGAGGACCGACGTCACGGTTCGAGGGCTGCCGGGGTCCGCGGAAACCCACCTTGCGCTAGCAGTGGTAAAGCCGGACAAATTTCGTCTGACGTTCAAGGACGATTCCAAGGAGATCATTCTGGTCGCCGATGGGGAAACCACTTGGACCTACATGCCCAAGCAGAAGCAGTACACCAGGCAGCAGGCGGCCGTGTCGGGTGATGACGACGAAGGTGACGGCGAACAGGCGGATACGTTGACCACCAGCCTGCGTACACTCGTCCTGGCCTATGAAGGCGTTGGGCGGTACAGTGCTTCCGCGATGCTGGCGAAGGACGAGAGAGTGAAAGTCGGCGGCGAGAAAATCGATTGCTACGTGGTTCGATTCCAGGCGGCGAAAAGCCAACATCAACTCTGGATCGATAAGGAACGCTATGTCGTGGTACGTCACGACGAAGTAGTGAAAACGGCGATAAACGGCGCGCAGGCGGAAGTACGCATGAGCACCACTTTGAAGGAGGCGGAAATCAAACTGCCGCCCCCCAACGATCTTTTCACCTTCGAGCCGCCCTCGAACGCAACAGAAGTGGCGACTCTCAATCTGCCCGGAGAGCGAGTGTTGTTGACCGGGAAAAATGCGATGGATTTCGAGCTGAAAGACCTTCAGGGAGCGCCAGTGCGTTTGAGCAGTTTCCGTGGAAAAATCGTGCTGCTCGATTTCTGGGCAACCTGGTGCCCGCCATGCCGCAAGGAGCTGCCCAGCATCGAAAAGCTTCACCGGGAATTGGCGGATAAAGACGTTGTAGTGCTGGGGATCAACGATGAGGATGCGGGTACGGTCAAGGGTTTCTTGAAAAAACACGAGTACACGATCGCCACTCTGATGGACTCGAAGAAAAATGTGCACCGGATGTACGGCGCTCGCGCCATCCCGACGGTGATCGTGATCGATCGCAACGGCGTGATCAGAGCTCACTACATCGGCGGGCGAAGCGAGGCGCAACTCATGGAGGCGTTAAAGACCGCCGGCTTATGAAGAACTACTTTCCGAGCCATGACCGTAAGGGAGTGGTTATCAGGAGTTTTATCTTGCCTCCGCCGACATTCGCATCCCGTATTTTGTCCGCAGCGTAATCAGTGGCAGCGTTTCCACCTTCTGACTGGGATCTAGCCGAAGCTTCCACTTCTGCGCAACAGTCGCCAGCACCAGCACGCCTTCCATCCATGCGAAGCGCTCGCCGATACAGACTCGCGCTCCGCCGCCAAAGGGAAAGTACGAAAACTTCGGGCGCGGCTCGCGGGCTTCCGGAGTCCAGCGCTCCGGATCGAAACGTTCCGGATCGGGGAACCAGCGCGCGTCCCGCTGAATTACGTACGGGCTCATGATGCAGATCGCTTTCGCGCCGATCTCAATGCCACCCAGCTCGAACGGCGCCTTCGACATCCGGCCGATGGCCCACGCGGGAGGATAGAGCCGCATTGCCTCGGCGAACACCATCTCGGTATAGCGTAGCCGCGGCACGTCGGCCATTTCAGGAACGCGGCCAGCCAGCACGGAATCTATTTCCGCGTGCAATCGCGCCTCGCACTCTGGATTCTGCGACAGCAGGTACCAGGTCCAGGTGAGCGCATTGGCTGTGGTTTCATGTCCCGCCAGGAAAAGAGTGAGGGCTTCGTCGCGCACTTGTACGTCGGTCATGGAACCACCCGAGGCGTCTTCATCCTGCGACAGCAGCAGCATCGAAAGCAGATCGCCCGCATCCCCGCCACTCTGGCGGCGCTCGCGAATCAGGCCGTAAATAGTTTGGTCCAGACGGGCGCGAGCCTTCTCGAAGCGGCGGACCGAGGGCAGCGGGAGTTTCTCGAAATATTCCGAGAAAGGCATCATCAACATCCGGAACATTTTGAGCACGGTGGTCAGCGCCTCTCCGATTTCGGAAGCCTCGGATTCAACGTCCGCGCTGAACAATGTTTTGCCGACTATGGAAAGCGTCAGGCGCATCATTTCTTCGGAGACCTCGAGCGTGCCGCCGTCTTTCCAGCGGTCGCGCAATCGCACCGTGGCCTCGGTCATCGATTTTGCATACGCGGCAAGGCGATCGCGATGGAACGCGGGCTGGACTAAGCGGCGCTGGCGTATGTGAAAGCTGCCCTCGCTGGTCAGCAGGCCATCTCCCAGCAACACCCGGGCGCGTT
>CATPCJ010000108.1 GCA_955652915.1 uncultured Bryobacteraceae bacterium | reverse complement strand
CACGCCCGCCTGCCGGCTCAGCGCCGCCTCGATCTCGCCCGGCTCGATCCGATAGCCCCGGATCTTCACCTGCTCATCCATCCGCCCCACAAACTCCAGGTTCCCGTCCTCCAGCCAGCGCGCCCGGTCTCCGGTACGGTATAGCCGCCCCCCCGGCGTGGCCCCGAAACCGTCCGGCACGAACTTCTCCGCGGTCAGCTCCGGCCGCTGGTGATAGCCCCGCGCCACGCCCGCTCCGCCGATGTACAACTCACCCGTTATCCCTACGCCCGCCGGCTCTCCCCACTCCTCCACCACGTATACCTGCGTGTTCGCGATCGGTTGCCCGATCGGTACGCTGGCCGATCCCGGCCGGCATTCCTTTATCACGTAACAGCACGTAAATGTCGTTCCCTCTGTGGGCCCGTAACCGTTGATCAGCGTGGTGTGGGTCAGCGTCTCCACCGCACGCCCCACATGAACGCGAGAGAGGACATCTCCTCCGGCCAGGAGCTGCTTCACCGAGCGCAGGCCATCCAATTCGCCATCCACCATCTCATGGAAGACTCCCGCCGTCAGCCACAGTGTGCTTACTCCGCCCGCCTGGCAAGCGCTGCCCAATTCGGCGAGCGATGGCGTGCGCGGCAGATACACGAGGAGACGCGCTCCATTGAGCAGGCATCCCCAGATCTCGAACGTGGAGGCGTCGAAGGAAACCGGCGCAAGCTGCAGAAACACGTCCTGCCGGTCGAAGCGGACGTAATTCGTCGCCTGGACCAGCCTCACGACGTTCTGGTGCGTAACGCAAACTCCTTTTGGCAGACCCGTGGAACCCGAGGTGTAGGTGATATAGGCGAGGCTGTGCGGCGCCGCGCCCGAGGCGAAATTGACACCGCTGAACGACGAGATCCGCGCCCACTCGCGATCCAGATACACCTGGGAAGCCGCCCCGCCCAACTTACCCGCGAATGCCGCGTCCACCAGCGCCACGCGCGCACCCGCATCCTCGATCATTAAGGAGAGCCGGGCGGCGGGGGACTTCAGATCTAGCGCTACATAGACGCCGCCGGCTTTGAGGATGCCCAGGAGCCCGACGATCAATGACACACTCCGCCCCAGACACACCGCGACGCGTTCTTCGGGTCCCACGCCCAAGGCGCGAAGATACCGGGCCAACTGGCTGGCGCGGCGGTTCAGTTCCTCATAAGACAGTTGCTCGTCTTCATACGCCACTGCGACGCTATCGGGCGTCCGCGCAGCCCAGGCTTCAAACAGTTCATGAACGCACTTCAATGCGGGATAACTGGACTCCGTCCGATTCCAGCTCGAGAGAACTTGCTCGCGCTCTCCGCCGGCGAGCAGCGGCACGTCTCTCACGCGCTGCCGCGGATTCTCCGCCATGCTATTCAGAACGACCGCCAGACGATCCAATAGCCGCTCCAGAGCGCTGCTGGAGAAACGAGAGGCTTCACCACTCAGCCTAAGCATCAACCGCCCGCCCGGCGCGACTACCAAGGCCAGCGGATACCGGATTCGCTCGACTACCTCGATCAGACGGACGTCGACATCCATCTCTGGGGACCAGGAACGGTCCACGGGGTAGTTCTCGAACACCACGAGGCTCTCGAATAAAGGCAGCTGGCGCGGCACGTCACTACAGCCGTGGATCTCGGGCAAAGGAGTGAAATCGTATTGGCGGGCCACGGCCTGCTCGAGCGCGAGTCTCCTCAGACACG
Source organism: uncultured Bryobacteraceae bacterium (assembly GCA_955652915.1). Taxonomy (GTDB): domain Bacteria; phylum Acidobacteriota; class Terriglobia; order Bryobacterales; family Bryobacteraceae; genus Palsa-89. Next base: position 3,876 of record CATPCJ010000108.1, on the reverse strand, counting down.
ACAGGACTGGCTCTTCGGGGTGCAAATGGATGCTGACCGGAAGCGTATTGATGAACAGCCCAACCATGCTCTCGACGCCCGGCAGATCCACCGGGCGGCCGGAAACCGTGCACCCCGTTACCACCCTGCGCTCGCTGGAACAACGGCTGAGCAGCAACGCCCAGGCGCCTTGTACCACCGCGCTCAACGTCAGGCCTTGCTCACGAGCCATTTCTTCCAGCGCGGCCGTGCCGGCCGCGGGCAGCGAGGCCGTCCGCTCATGACGGTGCGCGAGGGCTTCCGGGTCGCCGGTCCCGTCGAACGGAAGCGGCGTGGGCGCCGCATGTCCCGCCAGCGATTCGCGCCAGAATTGCCGGGCCGCTTCGAGATCCTGGCGCTGCAGCCATTCGATGTGGTCCCGATACGGCCTGACCGGCGGCAGTTTCGCCTTCCCCTTCCGGCAACGCGCCTCGTAGCAGACGGCGACTTCCCGGAACAATAAGGCCGTCGACCATCCGTCCATCAGCAGGTGGTGATAGGTCCACAGGAGATACCACTCCCGTTCCGCTAGACGCGCCAGGCTGAGACGCATCAGCGGCGCGCGGGAGAGATCAAAGCCTCGCTGGCGATCGCCGGAGAGGAAGCGCTGCAAGCGCCCCGGATGCTCTTCGCGTGTCGCGTCCCTCCAGTCCTCCAAATCCAAGGTCAGCTTCGCGTCCTCGAATACCACCTGGAGCATGCTCGTCGTTTGTTTCCAGACGAACGCCGTTCGCAGCACGGGGTGGCGCTGTGTGACATCGTGCCAGGCAGCCTTGAACGCTACTATGTCCAGATCGCCGCGCAGCAGAAAACAGAATTGTTCGACATACAGGCCGTGCCCCGGCGCGTACAGAGCGTCGAACAGCATGCCCTGCTGCATCGGCGAGAGCGGGTAAACAGCTTCGATATTTACGTCGGTAATCATCGCCCGGCGGAGGCCTTCAGTTCTTCAAGTAAGTTCTCGAGATCGTCGCCTTGCAGGGTTGCAAGCGAAAGGTCGACAGCGCGCTCCGTAACCACCCGCTCCCGCTGGCTCTGCTTGATCCAATTCTTGACCGCCTGCAAAAACTGCTCGCTCAGGCGCTCGATTGTGTTCGGGAAATGCACGTTATGGCTGTAGCTCCAGCGCACTCGCAACCGCCCGTGCTGAACCGCGCCGCTCAGCTCTAGCACGTACTTGCGAAGACCGAACGTATCCCGCCAGGGTCCAGCGAACTCAAGCGCCGGAGTGAACGGGCCGCGGGGATCGAGAACTGGATCGAGCTGTCCGAGGTAGTTGAAGCTGACCTCCGCGGCCGGCCATTCAGCCGGAGGCTCAGCCGGGCGGAGATATCGCAGCAGCCCATACGCGATGCCCCGTTTCGGTACGGAGCGCAACTGGTCTCCCAATTGGAGCGAGCGGGACACCAGATCCCGCTGCGCGTCGCCATGGAACAAAAGCGGGTAAATGTTGGTGAACCAGCCAACCGTGCGGGACAAATCGATATTGCCCGCCAGTTGCTCCTCGCGGCCGTGGTCTTCGATATCGATCAGGACGGCGCTGTCGCCGATCCACGCGGTCAAGACCTCGCCCAACGCAGTCAGCAGGACCTCTCGCGGACCGATCTGGCCCAGCCTTGGCGCCTGGCGCAAGAGGATTTCCGTCTCTTCCTCTCCCAGCTCCAATTCCAAAACTCGCTCGGACGCGACCGTGTTAAGGGCGCCGGAAAAATCCCGCGGCGCCGGGCACCGGAACCATTCCGGTGCCAGCCAGTACGGGAGCTGTTGCTGCACCGCCTCGGTCCGCGCCAGGTTCTCCAATGCGCCGGCCCATTGTTGGAAAGAGTTGGTCTTCCATGGCAGGTTTATAGGCCGTCCACTCCGCCACTGTTCATAAGCGGTTTCCAAATCATCCAGCAGAATTCGCCAGGAAACGCCGTCCACAGCGAGATGATGGATGATAATGAGCAAACGGTCGTCTTCGCCGGGACCGATCCGGAACTGGGCCACTCGGATGACCGATCCGCTGCTAAGGTTCAGCGTTCGCTGAAGCGCCGCCGCCGTCTCCTCCAGCGCTGCCTTGCGTCGGGCTGCTGGAAGGCAACACAGGTCGAAACATGTAAATGGAGGCGCCGCCTCCGCCGGAGACCAATACTGGTGCCATGTGGTCCCCTCCCGCCTAAGACGGAGCCGGAGGCTGTCGTGATGCCGCATCAGCGCATCGATACATCGCTCGAGGCCGGCTGCATTCAGCCCTCGCGCGCGCAGCAGGACAGACTGGTTGTAGTGCTGCGGGGACGGCAAGTTTTGCTCCATGAACCATTGCTGCACCGGAGTGAGCGGAGCCGAGCCCGTGACTGGCGCCTGCGGCGCAGCCGGCATGGTGGCCTCCCCTACTACTTGCGCCAGCCCGGCTATGGTCTGGTGCTCGAAAAGTTGCCGCGGCCGCATTTGCAAGCCGGCTTGGTTGCAACGCGCGGTGACTTGGATGCTTATGATCGAATCGCCGCCCAGCGCGAAGAAATTATCGTGGACGCCTACAGGCTCCCGACGCAGAAGGCGGCTCCAGATGTCCGCCAGGATCTGCTCCGTGCGGGTGCGGGGCGCGACGTACGTCGTCCCGGGAACGCTCGGTCCCGACGGCGAATCTGGCAGGGCCTTACGATCCACCTTCCCGTTCGGCGTGAGCGGCAGCCGCTCCAGCACGACGAATTCTGAAGGGATCATGTAAGCGGGCAGCTTCTCGGACATATCCGCATACAGCTCGCTGGGCGTGATGCCGTTCTCGCTCTGCGGGACCACGTAAGCCACCAGCCGTTTCCCGCCTTCTTCGTCGCGGGCGATGACCGCGCATTCGCGCAATGCCGCATGCTGGTTCAGAACCGCTTCCACCTCTCCCAACTCAACCCGGAACCCACGCACCTTCACCTGGTTATCCATCCGGCCGAGATGTTCTAGCTCCCCGTCTCTCCGATACCGGCCCAGATCCCCCGTGCGATAGAGCCGGAGTCCGGGTTTCAGACTGAAGGGATCGGGAACGAACCGTGCCGCAGTCACGTCCGGACGGTTCAAGTATCCGCGCGAAAGGCCGTCGCCGCCGACGTAGATCTCACCGGGCGTACCCCACCAGGGCGCAAGTTGGCCGTACTCGTCGAGCAGGCAAACGCGCAAATCTGCGATCGGCTGGCCGATAGTGCTTCCCGGCGCTTCATTGAGGTCATTCAGCGCTACCCGCCGAAAGGTCACGTGCACTGTGGTCTCGGTTATCCCATACATGTTCATGAGCGCCGGGCCCGTGTCGCCGTGCTGTTCCCACCACGGCTTCAGGCTCTCGAGATGGAGCGCGTCGCCTCCGAAGATTACCCAGCGCAAGCAGAGACGTCTATTTTTCTGGCTTGCGGCTCGAGTGAATTCGTGAAACGCGCCCGGCGTCTGATTCAGGACGGTCACCTGTTCGTCTGCTACAAGTTCGTAAAACGCTTCCGGCGTACGGCTGACCCAATAGGTAGCCACCACTAGCCTTCCCCCGTAGAACAAGGCGCCCCAGATTTCCCATACGGAAAAATCAAAGGCGTACGAGTGGAACAACGTCCAGGTATCTTGGGGACCAAAGTGGTATAAGAGCTCCGTCGCATGGAACAAGCGAGTGACATTGGCATGCGTTACCACCGCGCCCTTGGGCCGACCGGTGGACCCGGAGGTATAGATGACGTAGGCCGCATTCTCCGGCCATGTCCTGCCGGGCGGGTTGACTGAGCTTGCGCCGGCGATGCGGCTCTGTTCCCGGTCCAGGGACACCAGCCGGCCGGCGTAGCCCTCCAGCCGGCCGCGCAGCCGTTCTTCGGTCAGCAGCAGCGGGGCTTGGGCGTCTTCCAGCAT
>CATPCJ010000107.1 GCA_955652915.1 uncultured Bryobacteraceae bacterium | reverse complement strand
GGCCGGGCCGAGGTCCTCAAAGCGCTCGGGCAACTGGAGGAATCTCTCCAGGAGTACACCGCCACCGTCCGCGATTTCCCGCAAGACGTGTTCGCGCGGACCGGCCGGGCCGAGGTCCTCAAAGCGCTCGGGCAACTGGAGGAATCTCTCCAGGAGTACACCGCCACCGTCCGCGATTTCCCGCAAAACGTGGTCGCGCGGAACGGAGCGGCTTGCGTCTGCATGGTGCAAGGAAACTGGGACACAGCCCTCCGCTGGCTAGGTAACCCGGCGGCAACACAACCAGTCAACTGGGTGGGCATGCATGTGCATGCCATAATCTACCTTCGAATGGGGCGTACACAGGACGCAATGAAACTCCTGGAGCGCGGCTCGACACAATCGCCATGGGAGCAACGTCGTTACTTCAAGTCTGGGCTCGCCTACGCCAGCCTACTCGCCGGGCAGCCCCGGCAAGCTGCTCAAGCCCTAGCTCAGGAAACAACGCCGGTCGCTCGAGTCCTCCAGATGCACATCTACACCGCGCTGAACGAGTCGACCAAAGTCAAGGAAGCCTTCGAAGCCGCCTCACGGCTCACCCGGGAGCCTCGCGTCGTCGAACTGACCGCCGAACTCGCCGCCCGGGCCAGGTTGTTGACTCGAAAACCCATCCACTCGGACCAGTGGGTTTTTGATCGCGAACTGGAGCTCCTCCTGGCTGCGTGACAAAACGAACCAGCCTGTGTCGCTCGACACGATTCGGCAGCGGATTTGTCGAAACTGCGCGGTCTCCCTGCCTGAGAAATCGGTCCCGGTGCGCCCACTCGAACGCCGCAAACACCAGGACGGCGTTCCGCCTAACCCTCCGGCTAATGCGATTTGTCTGACAACTTCTCAATTATCGTCGCTTTCCCCAACCAGCATAGTCGGCCACCTGCGCACGTTATCACGTTCTCTTTGGTTCGCCGTTTGCCTAACTTCCTATAAGACGCCACTCTTGACCTATCCGCGCGCTTCGTCTGCATTGTCGGCCACTCGGAGAAAGCCGCGAAGCACCTCGTTCGGGGATTACTCCCGTGAAGTCCGCTTCACGTCATTTGGCCGTGTAACGCCCTAACCGTAGATCTCGGAGATCAAGCGACGATCGATTCGTCACAACACGTTGCCCGAAATGTCCAACTCGAAAGGTAGTGCTAAAATTTAGGGCACGACCCACTAGCGACCCAACCATGGCAGGAAGCGTTCCCCTTCCGCCTCAGCCTACATCGCTGTCAAGCTCTTAGAACAGGAGCCTAGCAGGGAACTTCACCCGGTGCTCAGTATTCAACTGTCATGCCTGAACCCGGCCCGCAGCTTTAGGCTCATCGCGTTTTTTACGCTGACATTTTGTCTTCGGAACGGTAAACGTTTCGGCACGGACTAGTACATCGTACAGATACAGCCCAATCCTTGCTCTGGCCGGCTTTTCAGGGCTTCAGGTTTTCTCTCAAGCTGGTGATGCCGGCCGAAAGCCGGCTGCAGGCAGGATTGCCTGCCCCACAAAAGTGGATAATCTATACATGGATCTTTCCACTTCCCGCCGCACATTTCTTGGCGCTTCGGCTGCCGCTCTTGCGCTTTCCCGGACCGGGGCTTCCGCCACTACCGAGGATCCTCGGGAGTTCAAACTTGGGGTCGCCACTTATTCCCTGCGCAAGTTCAAGCGCGCGGAAGCCATCGCGATACTCAAGAAGCTGAACGTCAAGTATGTCGACATCAAGGACGTACATCTGCCGCTCACCTCCACGCCGGACGAGATCAAGGCTGCCAGGAAGGAATTTGAGGACGCCGGCTTTATCATTGAAGGCGGTGGCAACATCACTTTCGCCAAAGATGACGAACAGGATATGCGCGGCAAATTCGAGTACGCCAAGCTCGCCGGCCTGCCGCTGATTGTTTGCGCGCCTACGCACGTCACGCTGCCGAAAATGGAGAAATTCGTCAAGGAGTACGACATCAAGATCGCGGTCCACAATCACGGCACCGAAGACAAACACTTCCCGACGCCGCAGAGTGTTTTAGAAGTGGTCAAGAACATGGATCCGCGCTGCGGGCTCTGCATCGATATCGGGCACACGGCGCGCACCGGCGTCGACTTGGTGGATTCCATCCGGCTAGCCGGTCCCCGGCTGCTTAGCATGCATACCAAGGACCTGGCGGACTCAAAAGCCAGGGAGAGCCAGGTGGATGTCGGCGATGGCATCCTGCCGATCGTTGCCATTTTCAAGCAGCTCCGCAAGATGAATTACACCGGCGGCGTGATGCTGGAATACGAAATCAACGCGGACGACCCCATGATGGGCATGCAAAAGAGCCTGGCATACGAGCGCGGGGTCATGGCCGGGTTGAAAGGATAAGTCGAGAGGATCATGGAAGAACATCTCCCCGCCGTAGATACGCACATGGTGACAACCACGTTTACGCTGGACGGTTATCGGATTGAACGCTATCTGGGCGTCGTGCGCGGCATCATCGTCCGTTCGCGCTCCATCTTCGGCACGGTGGGCGCAAGCCTGCAAACGCTGGTGGGCGGCGACATTTCTCTTTTCACAAATCTCTGCGAGGAAACCCGGGCCCACGCCTTCCAGCGAATGACCCAGCACGCCGCGCAGATGGGCGCCAATGCCATCATCGGGGTCCGCTATGACGCCACCGAGGTCATGCAAGGCGTTACAGAAGTGCTGTGCTACGGCACCGCTGTGACGATGAAGCCGGCGGAGTAGCGTACAAAAATCGATCCATCCGCGTCTAAAGCTAGAAAGACCCTATGCGGTACTTGTGCATCCACGGACATTTTTATCAACCTCCCCGGGAGAATCCCTGGCTGGAAGCCGTCGAAATGCAGGACTCAGCCTTTCCGTATCACGACTGGAACGAGCGCATCACCGCGGAGTGTTACGCGCCGAACGGGGCCTCGCGCATTTTGGATGGCGAGGGTGGAATCGTCAAGATCGTCAATAATTACGCGGCCATCAATTTCAATTTCGGTCCAACTCTGCTGTCCTGGATTCAGGAAAAAGCGCCCGAGACATATCGGGACATCCTGGATGCGGACCGCGCCAGCAGGGAGCGATTCTCCGACCATGGGTCGGCCATCGCTCAATGCTACAACCACATGATCATGCCGCTCGCGAATTCGCGAGACAAGCTCACTCAAATCATTTGGGGGATCACGGATTTTCGACGCCGGTTCGGCCGCGACCCGGAAGGAATGTGGCTGCCTGAAACGGCGGTCGACCTGGAGACTCTCGACCGGTTGTCGGAACAAGGCATCCGCTACACGATCCTGGCGCCATCGCAGGCAAAAACGCTGAATGGCCAAGATGTGAGTGGCGACCGCATCGATCCGGCGCGCGCATATTTCCTGAAG
>CATPCJ010000106.1 GCA_955652915.1 uncultured Bryobacteraceae bacterium | reverse complement strand
CGGCAAGAAAGTCACCGATGAAACCGTGAAGGCCGTCATCAACGCCGGCGGCAACGGAATGCCGGCGTACGCGGATCTGCTTTCGGAAGCCGAAAAGGCCAACGTACTGGCCTACTTGAAAACGCTGTAAGATCGAAAGCGTGGCGGCGCCCGGCCGTGTTACATTGGTTTTCGCAGGCTCCTCCAAAAAAGTCCCCATCGTCTAGCCCGGCCTAGGACACCGCCCTTTCACGGCGATAACGGGGGTTCGAATCCCCCTGGGGACGCCAAGGTTTTTTCTGCATCGCCCGGACCTTCCTGGCAAGCTACCAGGCAGACTGCGGCAAGAGCAGACGTCTGTGTAAGATCGAATGCCAGGTACGGGAGCTGTCGCGGATCATAGGTTTTCACGAGGTCGACCGCGCTTTTGTCCGCTTTCATGGCCGCCTGATTCGGTCAACAACTCTATCTACATCAGTAGTTTACTGGGGTTGCGAGTGACCATCAGTCCGGTGAGACGTCCGCATGAAGTTCGCTCGGTAAGCAATACGGCCCGGTGATCGGTTTTTAGAACCAAAAAAACCTTGAAGTGTAATATTTATGTCGCACTTACGGGCGACGGGCTGCACGCGCGGGATTGTCTGTTAAACTGCGGTCCTGGAGAGTATATGAGTCTGTTCTGGATGGTTCTGATCACGGTGGTAATCCTGCAGATGTCGGTTTTTTTCACGACCATTTTTCTGCACCGATACCTGACGCATCGAGGTTTGGAACTGAATCGGTTTGTGGCGCTGTTCATGCACCTGGAACTGGTGTTGTTCACGGGCATCGTCCCCCGGGAGTGGGTTGCGGTACATCGCAAGCATCATCATTTCTCGGACAAAGAGGGCGACCCGCACAGTCCGCATCTGCTGGGAATGTGGACGGTGTTGTTCAGCAACTTTTGGCTCTATAAGGTCGAAAAATCCAACAAGGCGACGGTCTCCAAATATACGCCGGATTATAAGCCCGATCTCATCGATCGGCTGCCGTTCCAGCATTTCATGTCGCTGGGCGGTCTCGGGATTTTCATGTTGAGTTTCGGTTGGAAGTGGGGCCTGGGAGCTTGGGCGTTTCACGGCGTGTTTTACATTCTGCTGAATTCGATGATCAACAGTTTGTGCCACGTAATCGGTTATCGCAACTACGACAACATGGCGACGAATCTGCAATGGGTGGCGATTCTCACCGGTGGGGAAGGCTTACACAACAATCACCACGAGTATCCGAGCTCGGCCCGGTTCGCGCAACGACGCAGGGAAGTGGATCCCGCGTGGCTGATTATTCGATTGTTGGATGCGCTGGGGCTGGCCCGAGTGAAGCCATTGCCAATGGGCGAAGCGGAAGCGGCCTAGTTCGCTACGCTGCTTTCTGAACTTTGCCGCTGCGAATGCAGGACGTGCAAACTTTGATACGCTTGGCGGCGCCCTTGACGATGGCGTGCACGCTTTGCAGATTGACGTTCCAACGGCGTTTGGTCACATTGTGCGCGTGACTGATCCGGTTCCCAAACAGCGGCCCTCGTCCGCACAGTTCACATACTTTCGCCATAATCGTGTGCTCCTAAAGTGGAACTTCCAGTTTATCAGCTTTTCGTAGTTGGCGTGGAACGCTTCTTGGCCAGTTCATCAAACACCTCGCCAAAGGCGGGCACGCTCTTGCGCAGCCGGTTGAAATCGCCCTTGGGAATCAGCAGGATATCCATGGCGGTCCGAGCCTGAATGGTAGCGTTGCGCGTGAGGTCGGCCAACAGGGCCATTTCGCCAAAGTAATCTCCGGCGTGCAAGGTTGCCAGAACTTTTTGCGCGCCATCCACTTCCCGTAATACATCGCAGTCGCCTTGCTGAATCACATAAACGCTGTCGCCCAGGTCGCCCTGGTTGAAGATGATATCTCCCGGTTCGAAATGCTGATTCTTGATGCCGGACTCCAGCTCAACTTTGGTCTGGGCCAGGTCGGGCGGAAAGAGCAGGTGGATGAACCAGTCGATTGAAATGCGCAATTTCGGCGCGAGACCGGGGATTTTCATCAGGTAAATGCAGCGCCACAGGATCCAGGCCACGACGCCTGAAATTTTCATTCCCAGAATTTGCGCCACCGCGGAACCATGGCCGAGAGAGCCGAGCGTGCCCAATCCTTCAAATGCGAACAGAGCTTGCTTGCCCCCGCGAATCGCGGCAACGATGTTGACGGCGCAGGTTGTGGCTTCGCGTGTCGCATGCTGAGCGGTGGGTGGAACATCTTTACCGGAAACAGTCTTGATAGCCGCGCAATCGCCCAGCGCCCACACCTGGCCTTCGTAGCCCTTCAACTCCAACGCGGTATTCACCAGCAGGCTGCCCTTCTCTTTCGGGCATTCCAATTTCTGAAGCACCGGCTGGCCGACGGATGGAACGGTGGAGATGATGGTCTTGCAGGGAATCTCAACACCCGACTTGAGGATGGCCTTTTCAGAAGTGGCGGCCACCAGCCGATCGTTTAGAACGATCTCGACTCCGCGCTTCTCGAGAATTTTTTGCGCAAACGACGCCAGCGCGTCCACCATCTCCGGCAGGATGCGCGCGCGCGAGTGGACCAGGACGCAGCGCACCTGTTCGTTGCGCAAGCGCATATAGTTTTTCTGCACGGTGCGAACGAAGTTGTTCAACTCGGCGATTACTTCGACGCCGGAAAATCCACCGCCTCCTACGACGAAGGTCAACAGCTTGCGGCGCAGATCGGCATCCTCTTCGACGTCGGCCTCTTCCAAAACGTGAATCAGATGATTTCGTAGCGCAATGGCGTCCGCCAGCGTGCGGAAAGGCATGGCGTTTTCGAGCATGCCGGGCATGCCGTAAAAGTTGGTGACTTCTCCCAAGGCGATAACCAGGTAGTCGTACGGAATCTTTTTTTCACGCGGCCGAAATCCGGGACTTACCGTTACGATCTTGTTCTTCAGATCGATGTCCTCGACGGATCGCATCACCAGATTGGTGTGAGGGCACAGGCGGCGGATGGGCGAAACCACGTCCATCAAGGCGATGGATCCGGAAATGACTTCGGGGAGCATGGGCTGATAAACCCAATAGTTTTCGCGGTTTACGAGAACGATGTCGGCTTCTTCGCGGCTCAGCAACTTCTCCAGAGTGCGCGCCGTGTATACGCCGCCAAAACCTCCGCCGAGGATAACTATCTGTTTTTTTGCCGCGGCCATCTATTCGAGACGTCCATTGTGAAGTATAGCTGTCGGGTTACCGAACGTGGCAATTCGAACAGGTGTTCTGGAAAGTGTGGCAGGTCATGCAGGCGCGCTGATTGAGCATTGCCAGTTGAGCGTGGGCGCCCGCCTTGAACAATGGCAACGGCTGGTGACTGCGCGGCAATTCGTTATGGCAGCGGCTGCAATAATCGGCGGCGTGACAGGTGGCGCAAGTAGCGCGATCGAGCGCAGCGAACTTGCCGTGGAGATCGTCCTTCCATCGCGCGGTGTGCGACGCGGGCCGCATCACTTGATGGCAT
>CATPCJ010000105.1 GCA_955652915.1 uncultured Bryobacteraceae bacterium | reverse complement strand
TCTGGCGGTCTCGCGCTCCCCCCAAGCGCATAGCTCCCGCACATAAACGTCGTTGAGCAGAAGTTTGAGTGGCGCGTAGCGCACCATCGGATCTTCAACCTCTTCCGGGTTGAAGTTGATTCTAGATTGGATGCTGGCGCTGATGAGTCGGGCCACGCGCATCCATTCGGCGGCTAGACGAAGCTCGCGTTCGGTTGGTGGGGCGGATAAGGAGTCGCTGTTGCGCATACTAGGCGTTATTTTGCTCCCGCAAATCTTAGCATATTTGCGTTCTTTCGAAGTGTCAAGTACCAAATTTATTCATGAAAATATTTTCAACCGCTCTTTCGCCGCGCACGCAACCCTTGCGGCGAATATTCATTGAGCAGAAGTTGCTTCAGGCTGTTGCGTGCCAACTCCTCGACCGGTTGCACACTCTTCGCCGACATGAATTCCAGAAACGCCTCTACCAGTGGATGCATATCGGGTGAGATAAGCATGCCGGTATTGGTCTGGCCGGACCGCCAAGACATTACCCGTTCCAAGTCATGGCCGAAATCCTCAATAATAGCTTCCCGGAAAATCTCCGCCAAGTCATCGTGCCCGCATTGTATGGCGAGCGCGGCATATGGCAACAATGCCTCGCCTCTCGGCTCGATTTGCGATTCGTGGCGCAACACGGTGTTTAGCGTGCGGCCGATCTGACGGCCAAAGGCAGTCTGACTTAAGCCCATTCGCAAGCGAAGCTCTTTCGGTGCGCGTCTCCGTGCTGTATCCAGGTTTTCCACGTGAATAATGTATAGTGCCTCAATATTGGGTCAGTGTCAATGGTTATATCGTTGCCGATTAATCATGCATCTTAGTTTGAAATTGGATTGGTGCTCGCGATCCACCAACCGGAGGTCCATCGAGAAGGGTTGGGATGCGGGAGATTCGGAGCGGACGTTTAGCGGTGGAAGGTTATCCGATCCGGGCGGACCGGATAACCTTCGCCCACGCGATCGCTACCTCGAGATCAGAAGACCTCGATCGCGCTCACCGTCGCCGGACCAGTTACCGGCACTAACTGAATCGTGACCTGGCCATTGTTGACCACTACCGGGATCGACACATCGTCGGCGGTATTGACCCCCACATGGCCAAGAATGTCGTAGCTGGAGAAGTAAGTCGTGCCATTTACCACGATGTTGAAGGTACGCTGACCGGGATTCTTCATGTAGAATTCCGCGAAGTGCAGCTTCACCGTGAACGAACCGTTCGGTACGGTGAACTGGTATTGCAGAGTGCTGTTCGACCAGGTTTCAGCCTGATACAGCACCGGTGTAGTGGTGCCGGCGATTGCGGCGTTGGTCGCACTGTAGTTCGCGGAATTGTCCGGAGACCAGACGTTGCCGCTACCATCGGTGTACTGCGGACCGCCGCAACGAACTCGAATCGCGGAGAACGACGCTCCCGCCTGTGTAACCGCGAAGTTTTGGCCGCCTATGGTGAGGTTGCCGGTGCGGGGGGTAGTACCTGGATTGGCGGTTACGGCAAAGCTCACCGTGCCATTACCAGTGCCCGCGGTTCCCGACGTGATCGTTAGCCACGATGTCGAATCGGACGAACCCGTCCAACCGCAGCCCGCGGACGTCAAGACGTTGACCGATCCGCCACCCGCTCCAGCGCCCAGGGAAATCGAGGAAGCAGATAGCGAGTAGCTGCAAGTGATGCCGGATTCGTTCACGGTGAAAGTTTGCGTGGCGATAGTCATTGTGCCAGTGACCGGATTAATTCCTCCGTTCGGATCCACCGAGTAATTGACGGTTCCGTTGCCGCTGCCGCTTGCGCCGCCGGTAGCGTGCACAAATCCGCTGTTGCTCACGGCGGTCCAGGCACAGCCTGATGGCGCCGTTACATTGACGCTTCCCGTTCCACCACTGGAATTGAAGGAGGCGGATGACGCGGAGAGCGAGTAACTACAGGAAACTCCGGCTTCATTGACTGTGTAGGTTAGGCCGGCGATGATTATTGTGCCGCTCAGGCTGTTCGCTGTGTTGTTTGCAGTTACCGAGTACGACACGGTTCCGCTGCCATTCCCGTTGGCACCGGCCGTCACCGATACCCAACCCACATTGCTGGCCGCACCCCAGGCGCAACCCGCGGGCGCCGTAACATTCACGCTGCCGGTTCCACCGCCTGAGCCGAATGAAGCGGAATTGGCGGATAGAGAGTAGCTGCAAGGCACGCCGGCTTCATTGATTGTAAACGTCTGTCCGGCGATGGTCAGAGTACCCGTCAAGCCCACGCTGCTGCCATTCGGGTTTACCGAGAAGGACACTGTTCCGTTGCCGCTGCCACTGGCGCCGCCTGTTATACCGGCCCAGTTGACGTTGCTGCCCGCGGTCCACGCACAGCCCGATCCCGCCGTAACGTTTACACTGCCCGTCCCGCCGGCTGCGCTGAAGGAGGCGCTGTTTGCCGACAATGAGTAGGTGCATTGCGGCGGCTGGTTACCGGCTGGAACTGCCGCGACAGAGACCGGGTACACGCCGACATGGCTGAGGGTACTCATCACCGCATTGGTCGCAACGGACACCTGCGAGAGAGTAAACGCGTACTCATTGACCACATAGGCCATCGATCCGTCGGTGCTTACCGCGACCCCGGTCGGGTTGCTTCCGGTGGCGACCGTCGCCATTAGAGTGTTTGTGCCCGTGTCGATCACGCCCGCGGAGGAAGAGTTACCATTGGTCACGAAAACTCGCGACCCGTTGGGAGTCGAGGCCAGCGAATTCGGAAACGCGAAGCCGGAGATCGTCGTAACCTTGGCGCCAGTCATATCATGGACGGTTACGGAATTTGAATACTGGTTGCTGACATAAATAAGGTTGCCGACTGTCACCGTCACGCCGCTTGGTCCGGAACCAGCGGCGAAAGCGGTAACCGCTTTCGTCGCCGTATCGATTACGGAAACGTTCCCGCTATATAGATTTGGAACATAGGCTTGGGTGCCGGCCAAGTTGAAAGCTATCCCTACCGGCCGGTTGCCCACCGCGACCGTCCCGCTCACCGTGTTCGTTGCGGTGTCGATTATGGCGACTTGATTCTGGCCGCGAATTACGACATACACCTGAGCCCCATTCGGACTGACAGCCAACTGAACCGGCGTGGTTCCGACCGGGATCGTAGCTATCACCGAGTTCGTCGCCGTGCTGAGCACCGCTACCGTATTTGCGCCTTGGCAGGCCACGTAAACGCGCGTTCCATCCGGCGTCACAGCCAGGCCGCTGGGTGAGGCAGGCATACTCACCGTGGCAGCCACGGTATTGTTCCCCGTGTTTACCACCGAAAGTGAGTTTCCTGAGATATTCGCGACGTAGGCATAAGGTTGAGCCAGCGCGACCCCAACTGAAAGAACGGCGGTGAGTGCCGTGAAAAGCAGATTTTTGTTGCGGGACGTCATACTTCTCCTCTTTGCGACTTCAATATCTATACAGCCGGGTAATAGATCGTCGCACCCGCTTAATTCAAGTAGTGTATTGGCGAGGGCAAATCGCCCTAGGCAGAAGACGGGGGATCGGCTTCAGTACCACATGAGGGTTAAGATAGAGTACTGGGACACGGCCGGTTTTGGAAAAATCGTGTGATGAGTACTTACTTAGAACTAAACTAGGGATCTTGCGGGCAGGGTTGTTGACCTGCCCACAAGAATCGGGTGCGAATGCTAGCGGAACAAGATGCCGCTTACAACGGCGTTCGAGGACGCATTCAGGTTCGTGATTCGAACCGTGACGTGGCCGCTCATGTTCCATACCAGGTATTGGCCATTGCCGAAACCGGAAACGGTCCGGCTATCCAGCAACGTATTGTTTGCATCCAGGATGTCCACCCGTTCCGAGCGGCCACCAGCGTAGCCGTCCCAATCCAGCAGATACAGCGCCACTTGATGGGTGCTGCTGTCGTTGAACTGCAGGTCCATGCTCTCCGACCCAAAGCTGTACCAGCAAGCGGCCATGCGGTCGGTTGTCGAGGCGGCCTTCTGCATCGCTCGTATGTCCGCGGTGGAAGCAACAAAGGTATAGCTTGAATTGCCCGACGGCGTGACCGTCACATATGCCGGATAGTTCACTGTGTCGTTGACGGTATTGTATCCGTCGGCGCCATAAACGCCCTTCCACGAGCCGGCGGTCGTCGTATCGGTCTTCACGAAGGAGGCCGTACCGCCGGAGGGCGGCGGATTGACGACACTACCCGCTCCGAACAAGATGCCGCTTAGGACGGCGTTCGACGACGCATTCAGGTTCGTGATTCGAACGATGACGTGCCCGCTCAAGTTCCACACCAGATACTGGCCATTGCCGAAACCAGAAACAGTGCGACTATCCAGCAACGTATTGTTTGCATCCAGGACGTCCACGCGTTCCGAGCGGCCACCGGCGTACCCGTCCCAATCCAGCAGATACAGCGCCACTTGATGTGTACTGCTGTCCTTGAACTGCAGGTCGATGCTCTGCGACCCAAAACTGTACCAGCAAGCGGCCAAGCGGTCGGTTGTCGAAGCTGCCTTCTGCATCCCCCGGATGTCAGCAGTGGAGGCAACAAAGGTATAGCTGGCGTTGCCCGACGGCGTGACCGTCACGTATGCCGGATAGTTAACCGTGTCGTTGACGACGTTGTATCCGTCGGCGCCATAAACGCCCTTCCACGTGCCCGCGGTTGTGATATCGGTCTTCACGAAGGCGGCCGTACCACCGGAGGGCGGCGGATTGACGGCGCCACCCGCTCCGAACAAGATGCCGCTTAGGACGGCGTTCGACGATCCATTCAGGTTCGTGATTCGCACCGTCACGTGGCCGCTCATGTTCCATACCAGGTATTGGCCATTGCCGAAACCGGAAACGGTGCGGCTATCCAACACCGTATTGTTTGCATCCAGGATGTCCACGCGTTCGGAGCGGCCACCGGCGTACCCGTCCCAATCCAGCAGATACAGCGCCACTTGATGTGTGCTGCTGTCGTTGAAATGCAGGTCGATGCTCTCGGACCCAAACGTGTACCAGCAAGCGGCCATGCGGTCGGTGGTCGAAGCTGCCTTCTGCATCCCCCGTATGTCCGCGGTGGAACCAACAAAGGTGTAGCTTGAATTGCCCGACGGCGTGACCGTCACGTACGCCGGATAGCTAACGGTGTCGTTGACGACATTGAATCCGTCGGCGCCATAAACGCCTTTCCACGTGCCGCTCGAAGTAGTATCAACCTTCACGAAGGAGGCGCTCCCGCCCGAGGGTGGAGCAGCACCGGCTTCATTAATGGTGAACATTTGTCCGGCGATCGTCATCGTGCCACTCACACTGCTTACTCCAGCGTTTGGATTCACTGAGTAGGACACGGTTCCATTTCCGGTTCCGCTCGAACCTCCGGTAACCTGCGCCCAGCCCGTGTTGCTGACAGCGGTCCAAGGGCAGCCCGCCGCCACGGATACGTTTACGCTACCGGATCCGCCCGCGGCGGTTAAGGAGACACTCGAGGCCGACAGGGAATATGTGCACGGTGGCGCGACGGCGGCAGGCGGCTGAGTCGCCACGGCGATTGGATACACTCCCACGCGCGGCAGAGTGTTTGCCACGTAATTGCCACCCACATTCACCTGAGTCAATGAAAAACTTTGTTCATTCACTACGTAGGCGTTCGCGCCGTCGGCGCTGACGGTGACCGAAGTCGGAACACTTCCCGTGGGCAGCGTTCCCATGATGGTGTTGGAGCTGGTATCGATCGTGGAAACCGACGACCCATTGCCGTTCGTCACAAAAACCCGCGCGCCATTGGGAGTGGCTGCCAAGGAGTTAGGAAACGTAAATCCCGGAATGGTAGCCAGCAGACTGCCGGAAGTATCGTGCACAGTCACGGTATTGGAATACTGGTTGCCTACGTACAAGCGGCCATTGGCGGAAACCGCGATATCGCTCGGCCCCGAGCCGGTGGGAAAAGTGCCCACGACGCTCTTGGAGGCGGTGTCGATGATGGAGACGTTGCCCGAATACACACCAGCGACATATGCTCGAGTACCGTCCAGGCTAAAGGCCACATGGTTGGGATGCGATCCGACGTTGTTGATGTTGGCAATGACCGATTTTGAGCCCGTGTCGATTACATTAATCTGGTTGGCGGCCTGCGCCACCACATACACCTGATTTCCACTGGGCGTGATCCCCACTTGAATCGGTGAAGGGCCCACGGGGATTGACGCAATAACTGAATTGGAAGCGGTGCTGATCGCGTTAACCGTATTCGCGCCGAAACAAGCGACGTAAACCGTGCTCCCGTCGGGACTGACGGCGAGTCCGCTGGGCGAGGCGTCCACGCGAATCATCGCAGTCACGGTGTTGTTGGCGGTATTCACAACCGAAATGTTGTTGCCCGATATGTTAGAGACGTAGGCGTAGGGTTGTGCATAGATTGCGATCGGCAGTGCGGTGGTCAGTAGTACTAAAACGAACTTCGGAAGATTTGACTTAAAAATGCTCATAAGGCGCAGTTCTCCTGGCGTGGCCCGCCGGCGGCAGGAGAATTACCGATGACCGTCTTGGAATTGGTATCGATCATCGAGACGTTCCCGCCGGGGCTAGACATCACGGCATTTGGCACGTGGATGTCATCGGTAACGCACGCGATTTCGATTACGGTAATCTGGTTCACTATTTGGGCTGCAACATATGGACGAGATCCATTTGGCGCGATGGCCAGTTGTCTCGGCGAGCTTCCTAAGCCGATCAAACCAATAACGGAATTCGAAGCCATACCAGTGATGGTCCCTCCGCCGCTTTTTGCAAAGGTTGCGATCGGCAATGCAGAGGTAAGTACTAATAGAGTGTATATCTTAGTAAGATTTTTTTTAGAAATGCGCATGGATACAGCTCTCCTGTCGTCTGAGTTTTGCGACAATTGGTTGTGCGCGGGGAGCGCGCAAAACTACACTGCAGGCTTACAGCGGCGAAAGAGAAGATAGTCTCTCCCCTCGCACCCTGCAACAGAGGACGGTCGGTGTTACCGGCCAATACACCAACCCAATCAACTCGTTAGAGCAGATCGTGTTGGCGGGACAACTTAAAGATTAATGGTCATGATACGCGATGGGTACTATTCGAGTCAAGTAAAAACATTGTACGCTAGTTAACATCCTAGCTGCTTGGTACCGGCGGACTTGAATCCTATGAACAAGGAGAGTGCTGAACTGGAAGGGAGAATCTCACCTGTTTATGTATGGCGTCTTACAAAACAAAGCCATTCATACGGTCTGTAAGCCAAACTGCATAGGAAACTTGTTATTTGAATTCAAATCGTGAAACGGTTACTCTCAAGTCGGTGTCCAACGAGCGGCATGTTGACCAGCACTAAAGTTTTGATCGCCGAAGAGCACTTTTTGATGGCGCAGGGGCTGCGGAAATTGCTGGAGAGCGAGTTCGAGAACGTGAAAATCGCGGAGAACGGGCGCGAGCTCTTCAGTACCGTCGCGAGTTTTAAGCCCGGCGTGATTTTACTCGATGGCGGGCTGACTCTGTTGAACGGCACCCGTCCGGCGGAGTACTTTCACAAGTTGGCCGCCGTCTCGAAGGTGATCATTCTCTCGGCCAACGCTGAACCGGGACACGTCGTCGAAGCTTTGCGGTCCGGCGTAAGTGGATACCTGCTGAAGCGGTGTGCGTTTTCGGAGCTGACGCAAGCAATCCAGCAAGTGATCAACGGGAAAACCTATGTGACGCACCTGGTTTCGCCGCGCGCAGTCGCGGCCGCAGCCGATCGAGTCCCGGTTCGGGATGCCGTGTCGCTGACGCCGCGGCAGCGGGAAGTATTGCAGTTGGTGGCGGAAGGCTGTACCGCGAAAGAGATTGCGAGTCGCCTGAATCTATCCGTCAAGACAGCAGTCTTCCACAAAATGGCGATTATGGACAAGCTGGCTCTGCGAACGACCGCCGAATTGACCCGCTACGCGATCGAGAACAACATCGTGCCCGCAATTTCGCGCCAATCGGAGGTTATCGGAAGGACCGCGGAAGTAGCCGGTGTTCTGACAGCGTTGGCCGCCCAGTTGGGGTAAAACCTGCAGGGCGGACCCCACGGTCCGCGCGGGTCTCCCTGGACCCACCTTTTGATTCCAGGAATTCAGTCGTTGCCGACCTCAGAAAGGCCGGCCGCGGACTAGGGGAGCCGCCCTACCCGTCGTAACCTTTCTTCAGATTAGCGGTATCGTAAGCGGCACCAAAGGTGTCGCCGCTCGTCTGACTGGAAAGGATCGATCATGAATACGTTTGGGCAGGACCTGCGATATGGGCTTCGGATGTTGTGGAATTCACCGGGGTTTACGGCTGCTTCCATCCTTTGCCTGGCTCTTGGCATCGGAGCCACTACCGCGATCTTCAGCGTGGTTAACGCCGTGATATTGCGGCCCCTTCCCTACCATCATTCCGAGCGGCTGATCCGAATCTACTCCGAGTTTCCCACGTTCAAGAAGTTCTGGGTTTCGGCGCCCGAATTTCTCGAGATTCGCCAGAATGCGAAGAGCTGGGAGTCGGTTGATGGCTGGGTAAACGGGGGAGTGAATCTGGCGGGCGGGAACGATCCAATTCGGGTCACCGCATCCTTTGTCACTGGTGGACTGCTTCCCACACTGGGGGTCTCGCCGGTTCTGGGAAGGATCATCACGCCTCAGGACGACTTGCCCTCCGCGCCGCAAACGGCAGTGCTTTCCTACGGTTTGTGGCAGCGCGCCTTCGGCGGGGATAGCGGCGTCATCGGGCGTGACGTCCTATGGAACGGACGCAAATCGACCATCATCGGCGTCATGCCTAAGGGTTTCCAATTTCCTCCCGGGGAAGCGGATCCTCCCGAAGTGTGGGCGCCCATGCAAATCGATCCCGCGCAGCCAGGCAGCCGGTCGGGCCATTTCGTATCCGCGATCGGAATGTTGAAATCCGGCGTGAACCTCTCCCAGGCACGCGACGAAATGAAACAGTTGGTGGAACAGTGGGGCCGTCAAGATGGACAAGGGCGCCACATGCTGAGTCCCAAGAATCACCCGGTGGTGATGGCCGGCTTCCAGGAAGAGATAGTTGGCGGTGTGCGCCTGGCGATGTTGATGCTGCTTGGCGCGGTGGGATTCGTGCTGCTGATCGCTTGCGTAAACGTCGCGAATTTGTTGCTGGCGCGCGCGGAAGCCCGGCAACGCGAGATTGCCATTCGCAAAGCCATGGGCGCGGCGGTGTGGAGACTGGCCAGGCAGTTCATCACCGAGGGCGTGGTACTTTCACTGGGCGGAGCGCTGCTCGGACTCGGGCTGGCCTTCGGGGGATTGCGCGTAATTGCGCGCGCTAGCGCTTCCAGCATTCCACGCGTAAACGAAATCGGTCTGGACCTGACTGTGTTGCTGTTTACCTTGGGCATATCGATCCTGACCGGCATCGCGTTCGGTCTGGCTCCGCTGGCGCAGATCATCGCGGGAAACGTACACGACACCTTGAAGGCGGCCGCTTCCCGCACTACGGCGTCGATTGCATCGAACCGTTTTCGCAAGGCTCTGGTGGTCACCGAGATGGCGCTGGCGCTGGTCCTGCTGATCGGAACGGGGTTGATGGTCCGGGCGTTCTGGAAGCTACAGGAAGTCCATCCGGGATTCCAGCAAAGCGGTCTCTTGACCATGCGAGTAGCGCTGCCACAGGCGGTTTATCCCGAGAGCCCGCGCGTGCTTCAGTTCTGGACTTCGGTGCAGCAGCGGGTGGCGGCACTGCCAGGTGTGCAGTCGGCCACCTTCGTGAGCGGCCTTCCGCCCATGCGCCAGCTTAACGCCAACGATACGCAGATCGAAGGCTGGGTGCGGCGCGACGGTGGACCGATCCAAAACATAGACTACTGGCAGTTGACCGGTCCGCGCTACTTCGAAACCATGGGCATCCGCCTGATCGATGGGCGCTACTTCGACGACCGGGACGGCGCGAGCGCACCGCTGACGGTGATGGTGAATCAAACGACCGCGCGCATGTACTGGCCGGGCGAAAGCGCTTTGGGGCATCGCGTGAAGCCAAGCTTCCAGGGAAATTGGCGAACAGTGGTGGGTGTAGTGGAGGATGTGAAGAATGCCGGAATCGACAAACCGACTGGAACCGAGCTGTATATTCCCTATCTTCAAACAACGGGACTCGGCATGCGCAACGGCTACGTCATCCTTCGAGCCAAGGGCGATCCGGCCAAGATGGTGGGCCCATCGCGCGGCGTGATACAGGAAATCGACTCGTCGCTGCCGGTGGCATCGGTGCGGACCATGGACGAAGTCCTCTCATCGGCTCAAGCGAGGCCGCGATTCCTGACGTTGCTGCTCACGATGTTCTCCAGCGTTGCCCTGGTGCTGGCGGCGGTGGGAATTTATGGCGTAATTTCCTATTCCGTGGCTCAGCGCACCAATGAATTCGGGATTCGCATGGCGATGGGCGCGAGCCAACGCGATGTATTGCAAATGGTGCTCGGCCAAGGCTTGCTGCTCGGTCTGATCGGAGTCGCGTTGGGGGCGGCGGGCGCGCTCGCGCTTACGCGATTGATCCGGGGCTTGCTGTTCGGCGTCAGCTCCTTCGATCCGGTAACATTCGCGTTTATGGCCGTGCTGCTGACTGCCGTCACGCTAATTGCGTGCTGGGCGCCGGCGCGTCGAGCTACGCGCGTGGACCCGATGGTCGCATTGCGATACGAATGAGAGAATGGGGTGACAGGCACCTCAATCACCGATCTACATTGGCTCAACCATGTGATTCGGTTGGCGGTGATTGAGGTGCCTGTCACCCCTTTGTTTATCGATTGTATTTCGGCGTTGGGCCGCGCAGGTTTGCCCAGACCTGATCGCATCGTTGCAGCGTTTCCTTATCCAACGGGCCGTCGCCCAGGGCCGTCAGATCCTGCTGCAACTGCTCCAATCGCGAGGCGCCCAGAATAATGCAGTCCGCCGCGGTGTGATGATAAATCCAGTTGAGCGCCAAGCTGATCAGCGAACGTCCAGCTTGATCGGCGATTTGCGCGAGCTGATCCACGGCGTCGAAATCCGCGGGATGCCAGTAGCGGTCCAGATACATCTTGTTGTTGTCGAAGCGTGTTCCTGAAAGCGGCGCCTCGCGCTGGTGCTTGCCGGTGAGCAGGCCGCCCGCCAAGGGATTGTAAACCACGTTCGACACTCCGAAATGTTTGCACATGGGCAGATATTCCTGCTCGATACCTCGCGCAATCAAGCTGTACATCGGCTGGCTGAGGTAGGGCGCCGGCCAGCCGTTGCGCTCCGCGATCCAAAGCATCTCCACCACTTGCCAGCCGCTGTAATTGCTGCTGGCGACGTGCCGGACCTTGCCTTGTTTCACCAGTTCGTTCATGGCCCCCAACGATTCCTCGATCGGCACTTCGTAATCCGGCAGGTGCAAATAATAAATGTCGAGGTAATCGGTTCTGAGCCGCCGCAGGCTGTCGTCGATGGCGCGGAAGATCGCCGCCCGCGACAAACCCGCCAGGTCCGGCGCATCGCCCATCTTGTTTCGGACCTTGCTTGCCAGAATGAACTTGTTCCTCCGGCCTTCGAGCAACTCACCCAGCATCTCTTCCGCCGCTCCACCGTTATAGGCATTGGCGGTGTCCAGAAAGTTAATGCCGGCATCGACGCAAAGGTCGATCATTTTCGCCCCCACTGTTTTGTCGGTCTGCCCCCCGAATGTCATGTTCCCGAAACAAATTCGAGAAACGTTGAGGCCGGTGTGATTCAAAGTAATGTTATCCATAGCTGTTGTCTAAGCGGCGTCCAAAGAACATGATACGTTGAGTATGGAAGTGAACGAGGGAATCGAAGAACCGAGAACGGAGGAGCTGGCTGCTGAACTGGCCCCTGAAGCTGCACATCTCCACCGTGAAGCAGGAGAGGATGCCGGAGCCGTTCCTGCATTGGAAGTACCGTCGTGGATGCGCTTGGCTTATGCGATAGAATTTCTCCTGGCGCTAATCGCGATCATTGTTCTCTGGAGTGAAGTGGGCGGGCAGGGCCATATGGACCTCTTGCCTTGGTACTCCAAACTTTCTTGCGTGCTGGCCTTCGCCTGGTGCTGCGTACGCTTCACCGCGGGAATGGTGGAACAGCCTGGGACCTGGAGCCGGCGCACGATGGGTTGGTTCGGTGGAATTATTCTCGTAGGCGTCACAATGGCCGGGATCACGTTTTATTACCATCTGCATGAGGTCCCGGACGAGACGGACACCGAAGACACAACCTCGGCTTCCCTGATCGCTAGTCCCTCGGTTAAACTTCTCTTTCACGCCAGTGACCGAACAAGCCGCTGAATTCGTCTTCGGATCGTGGAGCACTCCTGAGATCCCGTTAAGCATCGAGTACCCACTCGAGGTTCTGGACGAAATACGCGCGGCGGTTTGCGATGGACTTCAGCAGTTGGCCCACGGCGGTCTCGAAGTGGGTGGAGTGCTATTCGGCGCGCGGCGCGAAAACACGCTGCGAATCCTGACTTGGCGGCCGATTTCCTGTGAGCACGCGCAGGGGCCGAGTCTTCGGCTGTCGGCACGGGATCGCATCGAGCTGGCGCGGTTGCTGGAAGTGGCCAAGGCAGAGCCGGATTTGGCCGGACTGCAACCGGTGGGCTGGTTTCTCTCGCACGCGCGCAGCGATATCTTTCTCACGCAATCGGACCTGGAGATTTTCCACGGCTTCTTCCCGGAGCCTTGGCAGGTAACGCTGGTCTTGCGGCCTGGCAAGGCTGGTCCCGCGCGCGCCGGATTCTTCTTGCGCGAAACTGACGGGAGTTTGCGATCGGAATCCAGTTACAAGGATTTTGTGATAGAGCCCTTGGCCCGCCCGGGCGCCGCGGGTGGCCGGCCGCGGGAACTACCCATAGAACTCTCGCCGCGACGCGATCGGCCGCCATCGGAGACGGCGCCCTTCGCGATCATTGAACCGCCTCGCTTCCTCACTCAGAAACCGCGCTCGACGGGGCGAGGCGGCTGGTTGTGGGCGATTCCCGGTTCGCTGGCGCTCATCATCGCCGGCATGCTGCTCAAAGAGCGATTCCTGACGCCCAACAATCAACCTTTCTCTTTTCGCGCGTACGCCTCCGGCCAAACGGCGGAGCTCCAATGGGATCCGAAGTCCGCATCCATCCAGGCGGCCCGGAGCGCGGCGCTGGACATAAAGGACGGCGCCGAAACACAGCATTACTCGCTCACCCCCGAGCAACTACAGGCCGGCAAAATGATATACCCGCACCATTCCGCCGACCTGCAAATACGAATGACCGTGTATCCGGCGCAAGGCGCGAGCCTACAGGAATATGCCCGCCTGGTAGGGACGGCGACGGCTCCGGCCGGCCATTCTTTTAATGATCAACCCGGCTCGCCGGATTTGAACCAGCTCCGCGCCGAGCGTGATCGCTTGGAAGCCGAAGCGAAACAGTTGAGAGAAGAGTTGCGCAAAGAGAGAATCCGCGCCGATCAAATGCAGGAAGCCGCGAGGATCCTGCAAAACCGGATCAGCGTGGACGCCGCGCGTGGGCAGGGTCCGGACGCCAAGAAGCCTTGACATCTATCACGGATACAGGTACGATTCTACCGAACGGTCGGTTGCAAGCGCTGGGAGCTAAGAATTTGTAGCGCGGCCTTCAGGCTGCCGCATCGAGACTCGTCTCGATGCTCTTTACTTACAAGGCACAGGAGAAACCGGTCATGAGGAAAACATCTGATCGCATCGGACTGCTGGCCACGGCCGGCGCCGTGATGACGTTCGCGGGATTCGGCAACGCTCAGGAATTCTTCCAGTTCGCCGGGGCGCCGTGCGCCAATCCGCCAGTGCTGCATTGTCCGGACAAAGACTGCCCGGCGGATCGAGTGATCAACGAGGGAAACATAGTGGAGATGAAGACCCGCCGCACCTACTTCCTCGATTATCCCTGCGATCTGAAGCCCGGCGAGAAAGTCACCTTCGTTCTCGCCCTTCACGGCGGCGGGTCCTATGGGAACTGGCAGCGCCACTATTTCCCGATCATGGACTACAAGGACAAATACCGGCTGGTGATCGCCACCCCGAATTCGCCGACCAAGGTTTGGTCCGACGCCGACGACGAGTACCTGCATAACGTCGTCAACTTCGTCGTCGAGCAAATCGGTAGGCAGAACGTTAAAGCTTTCTGGCTGGCCGGGCACTCGCAAGGCGGCATGACCTCGAACCGCATCGTGCGCACCGATTTCTTCAAGGACAAGGTGGATGGCTGGCTCAGCCTTTCCGGCGGGCGCTTGGGCGGGAATCCCGGCCGCGCCTCCATGTTCGGCCCTCCTCGACCGGCAACCCCCGGAACAGCTCTGGCGGCATCCAGCCCCACCCCTCCGCTGGCCGCCAGTCTTGCCGCTGCCGCGGCGGCCTTGCGCGAACCTCCGTCGAGCGATTTCTCATTTATTTACGAAACGGGCCGGCGCGAGATGGACGACAAAGGTCTGCTGGAGACTTCAACCTGGGCGGCGAAATTCAACTGCGGCCCGCGCGGAAAACCGGAAACAGTCGTAGACACCAAGCCCGGCTACGTCTACGACGGCACGCGCCAGAATCCACCCAATCCGTCCTGGGGACTGCTGCCGGCTCCCGGGAAAGCCGAGGTCTTCGTTTATCCGGACTGTAAAGATGGCAAGGTGGTCGCCGATATCGTCCGCATCGACAAGGGTCACACCGAAGGTCTCGAGCCGAAAGTCACCGAAGAGCTGGTTAAGCTGATGGTTTCGGCCAAGGGCGGCAAGCTCCAACAAACGCCCTAGCCGGCGCGGTGAGCGGCGCGCGAACCTTGCGCATGCCGTTCTGAAAACTAAAGAATCGCCGCGGCCCCTCCGATGGAAGAGGGACATGCCACCGCCCAAACTTGCCAAAGCACTGGCCCGAATTCTGGGCATCGTTCTGCTCATCATCGGCTTGTTGTCCGCCCTGCCCAACCCCTTGGTCGGCGAGGCCGGCTACTTCGCCGCCAACCTGGCCCACGGCGCATTGTACGGCGCGGCCGGCCTGATCCTGCTGGGATTCTCGTTGAAGGGCGAATCGATCGCGGCCGCCGGCCTGTACCTCACCGGCATTCTGTTTCTGGCGCTCGGCATCGTGGGCTACCGCGAACTCGACCCGCACCCCTACGGCAACGTCAGTATCTTCGGCACGATCCTCTACAGCCATTCCGACATGTGGCTGGATTTCGCGCTTTGCGCCGTATTGATGGTCAGCGGCAAGCTCAATACGTCTTCCCGCCAGATCATCCGCGATTGAGGCGCTGCACACCGTTGTCCGGCTCCGCATACCCGATCCGCGCATCCCGCGGGCAGGGCGTGCCGCCGGAGTTCTCGACCGCTTATCGCGGATGCACGCACGCGATGATCTGCTCCGCAATGTGCTCGAGCGGCGTCGCGCCGAGGTACGATCCCGCGCCCGATAGCGCGGCCAGTGTGCACAAACCAAAAATCAGGGCGGCAAGCAACTGTCTCATGGATCAGCCCTCCTAATCTTGCTAACCCTGAGCCTTTCGCTGCGCCGCCCTCCTTGACGAGAATTAATCTTGAGAAGTGTTCATCCGTGGACAGATCGCCTGTCGCACGGGGGGCTACAGTGCCGTAAGGCGTTCCACGGACAAGCGAGCCCACCCGTTCAAAAGCGGCCAAATGATGAGCAGCCGCGTCCACACTCTCCGCCGTCTAAGGTTTTTCAGCCCGATCGCGCGCCGGACAACCCAGCTATACTGGGCTATCCGCTCCGAATTGGATTTATTCTCAAGAGGCATTATGAAACACCTACGAATTGTGTCCCTGATTCTTGCCGCCGCGGCCGCGTGCCCGGCCCAGATGACGCCCGGCGAGAAGGTCCTTGATTTTTCTCAAATGGCCGCCACATACGCCATGAATTACGGGCCCCTGCAATGGAAACGGGACGCCTTGAACGTCGATTTGCTGAACATCGGCGACTGGCTGACCAAGGCGATGAACACGCAGGACGACCTGGATTTCTATGAGCTGTGCGTGGCCTACGTAGCCAATTTGAATGACGCGCACGATGTCTTCCTGCTGCCGTCCGACTTTCAGGCATATTTGGGCTTCGACGTCGATATCTACGACGGCAAGACGATCATTGAATTCATCGATCGCACGCAACTGCTCAGCAGCGATTTTCCTTTCCAAATCGGCGATGAGCTGCTTTCCCTGGATGGCGTCTCGACGCAGGATTTGATCAAACAATTCAACAATTACGCGATCGCGGCCAATCCACTGAGCACCAGCAGGTTTGCCGCCTCTTCCATTACATTTCGCACCCAGCAAGTGATGCCGCACGCGCACGTAATTCCGGCACTTTCGACGGTGGTGATCAACCGGCGGAATGGAGGCACGCAATCATTTTCGATTCCGTGGCTCAAGTCCGGAACCCCTCTCACCATCGTCGGTCCGGTGTTGCCTCCCTTCTCGAATTCAGCGGCGAAGGCAGCGGCTTCCTCAACGCAACCGGATTACATGGAGCCGTTAATGCGCCTTAGAAATCTGCGCATCCGCGATCGCAAGCTGGTTTTGGGCTTCGGCGCGCTCAAGCCGGTTTTCGCATTGCCCGACAACTTCGTGGTGCGAATGGGAACTAACCGCTTTGACGCCTTCTACACCGGCACGTATCAGGCGCAAGGGTTGACGATCGGCTATATCCGCATCCCCGCCTTTGACTCGTTTGCATCGCGCGGATTCCAAACCGAAATCAATTACATGCAGCAGAACACAGACGGTCTTGTTGTGGACATCATGCGCAACCCCGGCGGAGACGGCTGTTTCGCGGAGGACCTGCTGAGCCGCATCATGCCCAACCAGTTTCAGACTCTTGGTTTCGAAATTCGCGCCACGCGGGCGTGGGTGGCTGCCTTCCAGCAAGCTCTGCAAGACGCAAGAGACTTAGGCGCGCCCGCACCGATCGTGCGTCAATATGAGAAGTTACTCCAGCAAGTGACGGCGGCATTCCTTATGCCCAGCGGGCGCACGCCGCCGCTTCCACTTTGCGGAACCAGCCTGGCCGTGCTGTCGGCCATGGACAAGAGCGGTCAAGTGATCGCCTACACGAAACCCGTCATGCTGCTGGCGGATGAGATGTCCGCCTCGGCCGCGGATTTTTTTGCCGCCGTATTCCAGGACAATCAGCGCGGCCCGATTTTTGGAATGCGCACCATGGGCGCCGGCGGAAATGTCCAACAATTTCAGGTTTCTACTTATTCGGAAGGGCAGGCCACGCTCACGGAGTCGCTGATGCACCGCAAGAATCCCATCGTAACGCCGGAGTATCCCACCGCCCCGTATGTTGAGAATATCGGAGTGCGGCCGGAAATAAAACAAGACTACATGACGGTGGATAATCTGCTGAACAACGGCTCGACTTTTGTGCAGGCATTTACGGATGCGATGGTGAAGTTGATCAACGCTCCAACTACCACGGTGGGAAGCGATTCGGACCAGCGCTGACACGTGGCGCGGACACTCGTGTCTGCGGCCTCGAGACTCGTCTCGAGGCTCTTTCCCCGATTCGTCGAGACTAGTCTCGATGCGGCAGCCGGAAGGCCGCGCCACGTCGCTGGTCCTGCTGCAACAAACGCACGTACTCGTATTCCTGCGCGCCGTTCTTGGCTCGCTCCACCGCTTTCGGAAATGGAGAATGGTCTAGCGCCATGGCCGCGCGCCGCACGTCGAAATTGTCCCACTCGCCGTGCTTCGCGCCCGGCATTTCGTAGATCAGCGATCCTTGCGATAGACGCCGCAGCGTACCCGGCGGAGTCCTATAGTCCGGCTTCGAGCGGAGCTTTCGCTCCTCCGTTTCCAGCAATCGCGCGACCCGCGCATCCACCGGCCGGAATCCCAGCTTGCGATAGAACCAGAATGCGCCGGACTCGATCGCTTCCTCATTGTGTAGTCCGATCTGGTATGGATCCACCGAGAAGCAGCTTACGCCCAGCAATTGCCGGAACAGCCGCAACAGCCGGGCATAGAGCCAGGCAGTTTCCCCTTCGCGAAACGTGTAATACAAATTAAAGCCGACCTCCATACGGTCGAACAGCGTGAGGCATTCGATGTATCCAATAGGCACTCCGTTCTTGAAAAACATTCCGGCGTGATAGGCCCGCAATGGAAGCCGGTGCCGCGGCGGTACGCCCGAGACGAACACTTCGACGCCGCGGCCCAATTCGGCCCGGATCACGTGCGCCGGATCGCCGTAAGTGAAGCCATGCAACTCGCGATAGCGCATGGCCGACGTCTCACGAGCCAGCTCCAGCATTTGTTCGCCTCGGGCGCGATTCAATCGCTCGGTCTTCAACGGCGGCGATGCCAGTTCCGCGCTGAGCGCTACCTCGCCGCGTCTCAACAGCGGGCCGTCGTGGAAGAAAAACTCGCGCGCTCCAGGCAAGCGGATATTCGAGCGTGTTAGCGGACCGTCGCCGAGATCCCATCGGACCGCTAGCTTAGCGGCCGCGAACAACTCCCCCGGTATTTGATCCAATCGGGAACTGAGCCACTCCAAATCCGTTCCTCGCCCTTTTTTCGAAGCGCGAAACCAATCGGCGTAGGGAATATTGGCCTCCACCAGAAAGTCCTCCCCGAAGAAAGGATGCAAGCGGACCAGAAGCGGCCCGAGCAGCGACGGATCGGTAGCGTCCCAATCGATATCCACGCGCCGGGGATGGCGTGAAGCCAGCCAGCGAGTGATGTCATAACTAAAAATCGCGGAGAACGCGGTGCCCGAGATTCCTGAAACGCCGGGCTCTTCGAATGGCTCGAGGTCCGCGCCGCTTCGCTCCAGACGGCGGACGCGTTCGGCAAACGTCGACAGCAGCCGATCGGCCAGCCGCAGGATTTCTTCGTTGGCCGGATAGGCGCGGAAAAAAAGGAGCGACTCGTGCAAACGGATCAGCGACGCTGCGTCCGGAAACTGCCTGCGCTCCAGCGATCGGAGCAATTTGGCGGTGCCGGCCTGGCCACTGGGACCGAATTGGCGCTTGGCAGCTTCCAGGCGGTCGAGCAGCCGCGTGAGGGACGTTGGCGATTCCATGGGGATAAAAGCAGTCTACAACTGTCGTCCCCCCGGCGCTATCAGGTAGCTAATTGTTTGGGGTGAGGCCGTTGTGC
>CATPCJ010000104.1 GCA_955652915.1 uncultured Bryobacteraceae bacterium | reverse complement strand
GTAAAATAGTACGTGCAGCCAATCTCATCTGCCGACAATACTCGTAGACCGGTTCTGCCGATCCTTGCGCTGAGCGCCGCCATCGCCTCATTTCTGATCTGGTTGATCTATTTCAAGGGAAAGGTCGCCGCTCCGGATTGGGTGTTGGCCCTGCCGGCGGCCAACGCATCCTTCAATGCCTTGAGCGCGCTGTGCCTGGTACTGGGCTACATCAACATCCGCCGCGGGAATCGCGTCACGCACATGCGATTCATGTTGTCGGCTACGGTGTTTTCAGCGCTTTTTCTGGTGTCGTACATTACGTACCATTTCTTCCACGGCGATACCAGATTCCCGGGCCAAGGGTGGATCCGCACGGCGTACCTGGCAATCCTGATCAGCCATATCGGCCTATCGATGGTGGCGCTCCCGCTTATCCTGGCAGCGTTGTGGTACGCGCTTCGCAGCCAGTTCGTATTCCACCGGAGGGTCGCCCGCTGGACGTTTCCCATCTGGTTGTATGTCTCGGTCACCGGCGTGATCGTCTACTTTGCGTTGAAGTATATTCGGAGTGAGTGATGCGTGCCGCTATTTTTCTGTTGCTAACTATTTCGTGCGCCGCCGCTGCGCCACAATATAGCGGCGAGTTGATTTTTCCGCTGGAGAAGTGGCACAACCACTCCTCATCGATTGTGGAGCTGCCGAATGGCGATCTGTTGGTGTGCTGGTTCCACGGTTCCGGCGAACGAACCGCCGACGATGTATTGATACAGGCCGCGCGATGGAATAAATCGACCCGGAAGTGGCGCGAACCGTTCACGCTGGCCGATACTCCGGGATTTCCGGAAACGAATCCCACCATGTTTATAGATTCGAAACAGCGGCTGTTTTTTCTGTGGCCACTGATCATCGCGCACAAATGGGAGACGGCGCTGATGAAGTATCGGATCTCGTCCGACTATCAACAGGCCTCCGGCCCGCCCCGCTGGGAATTTCAGGACAACATCGTCCTGATTCCGAAAAATATCGCCGAGCGTACCAAAGAGGTGCTGGGGAAAGACGCAGCGGGAACGGGCCGTCAGGCGGAGTATGCCGCGAGAATGATCGAGCATGCCCAGGACGAATACTTTTCGCGCATGGGCTGGTTCACCCGAACGCACCCGGTGCAACTGCCGTCGGGGCGCATCCTGGTTCCAATGTATTCCGACGGGTTTTCGTTCGGGATCATGGCTATCAGCGACGACGGCGGTATTACCTGGAGCGGCAGCGAACCAATCATCGGCTATGGCAGCATTCAACCGTCCGTGGTCCGCAAGCGCGATGGGTCGCTCGTCGCTTATTTGCGCGACAACGGTCCGCCGCCGAAGCGCGCGCATATCAGCTACTCGAAAGACGACGGCGTAACGTGGACGCCCACGAAAGACAGCGAGCTTCTGAATCCGGGAACCAGTCTGGAAGTTATCCCGCTTCGCAACGGCGATTGGATCGCGGTTTACAACGACCTGGAGAGCGGCCGTTATTCGTTAGTGGCCGCCATCTCCGAGGACGAAGGCGTCTCCTGGAAATGGAAGCGGCATCTGGATGGCGGCCCGTCGCAACAGAGCAAGAATCAATATCACTACCCGTCCGTGATCCAAGCCAAGGACAACGCGATCCACGTCACGTACAGTTATTTCGTGCCGGAAGGCAAGGCCATCAAGCACGTGCGATTCAACGAAGACTGGGTCAAGACCGGCGATCAGTGAATCAACCAGTGGATCAAAGCCAGCGCTAAAAGAATCTGCGCCAGGCTTGCGATTGCGCCTGCGAGCAACGCCGCTAATCCCGTTCGAAATAAGAATCGCAAGCTCACTTCCAGGCCCATCGCCGCCATGGAAAGAGTAAGCAGCAGGTTGCCCGCCTCGCTTAGAATACCGCCGAGAGGCGCTTGCCACGTGCCGCTCAAAGCCAAAGGATGAAAGCTCAACTCGGGCAACAAGTGCAATGTATTCGCGGCCGCCAGCGCCAGGAAGCCCCACACGAATTTCGGAAGCAGCGACCAAAATCCCAGTCGAACTCGATTCTGGCGAGGGACAAGAAGCGCCAGCACCACCAGGAATGGAGCCAGCAGCGTGACACGCGCCAGTTTCACCAGCGTCGCCAGCGTGCCGGACTGAGCGCTGAACGCAAATCCGGTGGTGATGGCCTGCGGCACGGCGTGAACGGTGACTCCGGCCCAAACGCCGAACGCCACCGGACTGCTGTGCATCAGCGCGCCGAGCGGCGGCAGCAGGAACATTACCAGCAATCCCAGGATGTTGATGGTCGACACCGAAAGCAGCAGGTCGTCATCGTCGGCGCCAATCACGGGCGCGGCGGCGATGATCGCGCTGGTTCCGCAGATGGCGGTTCCGCAACCGACCAGCATGGCGGTGTGCCGCGAAGTTTTTAAGACGCGTCCCGCGGCCACGGCAGCGACACAACCGCAAACGATCGACGCCAGAATCACCGCCAGCGCCGGCGCGCCCACGTGAGCGACTTCCGTGAGATTGACGCTCGCTCCCGTAAGAATGATGGTGAAGGGGATGACGCGTTTGACCAATCCCTTGCAATCTTCAATCAGGCTGGCAGGCAGCGGCAGCGTGTTGCGTACGATTGCGCCAATTACGATTGCTAAAATCGCAGCGCTGAAAGCTGGGATCAAATGATGCAAGCCCCAGGCCAGTGTGCCCACGGCGGCAGCGGCAAGTAGTCCCGCGGTGTTCCTGGTGGCCGGACGCGGCGGAGTCCGCAACGCGGATGGAGGAAGCTCGATGCCTTCCATCGAATCCAGCGAGGCGAAGACTTCCGCACTCATCTGGGTCTTGTAGTAGGTGGCCAAACTGTCAGTGTAATGGATTGGCCGCGACAGGCTAATTTC
>CATPCJ010000103.1 GCA_955652915.1 uncultured Bryobacteraceae bacterium | reverse complement strand
TGACGTGCTCCTTGAGCACTTCGGCAACGCTGCGTGGTACGCTCATTTTCGGCTCCGGTTGACACCGGTCCTTCGGGACCACCTACCGCTTTGCGGTCCAATGACGGAACCGGTTTCCGGCTCCATGCTCGACCGGGGCCAATCTTGAGTTTATCGACGATCCCCCGGCCATGGGATACATCTCGTCGGTCTGAGGCGGAGCCTCGTTAGCATTTATCGGAACATCGTACGGCACGATTGTGCTGCTGGACGTGTTCAAGAGGCGCGAAGTTAGTCTCATTGATGCGACCGCCTCTGGTGTACTTGCAACAGCATTGTCTCCTTCCAATCGATTGTTGCTAACAGGTGGCTGCGATGGAGTGGGTCGTGTTTGGAACTTGTCGCACGGAGGCGAAGCGGGTAAGCGGGCGGGCCAGCGGCCTGGCGCTACAGGATGCGCGCGAGATCTACCGAAGTGATCTCGGGGCTGCCGGAATGAGCATCTATGCGTTTAACGTTCTGCCCTCGTGGGTGCACGGCCCCAAAAGGCGGTTGCTTCCCCGGCGCGCCTTGGCGCGCGCCGCGTCTCCATTTTGGCGATTACGCAGCAGCTTGACGAAAACGGCCATTGCTGACAGGGACCACGAGCAAAAGCTCGGTTAACTGCCAACCACGAGCTGCAAGATCATCCACGGGATTGCGTACGAACGCCCGCACTCGTGATGCGTTAACTACAGTCGGGGACGCGTTGGGCGCGTCATGAGAGCCGGAAACTCGGGGAGCCTATCGGGGATGCATTGGGCCAGGTCTTGTCGGCGGACCGACCACTATCGGAACCGCCTAGCAATGCACAACCTAACGAATCAACGCATGTTCGTCCGTAACCAATCATTCGCAGTCTGCTGATAATTCGAACAATAAGCCGGCGTCCCGGCCATCAGAATTGCGGCTTCGAATCGCGGACGGTCCCTGGGGTTCTCCATCATGGATTGCACGGGCGGCAACGCAATCTCCTGCGTCAGCTTCGTCAGATTGCCCTCTGCCATCAAACCACAAAACAGGCGCGCGCGATTTGTCACATATTGTTCCGTGTACGAGGGGTGCTGCCCCAATAAGAGGCCGGAACGGCGCAGAACATCTTTGAAATTGTCATACATGGATTGCCCCGCGGGTGAGCTGTTCCCAAACCCCAGCGCCTGCCGCGTCTCTTGCAGCTTGGCCTGAGCGCTGGCGAAATTCGGCCTTAAATGCAGCGCCCTTTCAAAATCCGTCTGCGCTACGGCGTAATTGTGCAGCGCCAAGTAAGAGACTCCGCGTGCGAAGAACATCTCGGCCGATGGCGCCGACTGTTGAATCGCAATGCCAAAGCGCCAAATGGCGTGAACGTGATCGCCCCTGGCTTGCATTTGCAAACCCATGTTGAAGTTCGTAGCCGCTTCACTGCTCATCCCCGAGTATTGATTTTGTCCGACGGCGCCTACCAGAGTGATTAGCGCGACACCCGCCACACAGGCGAATCTATTTCTAGTCATAAAACTCCTTAAATTACTCAATCCTTCATCTAGCTGTGGCGAAAACGGAAGAAACATCACGTGGCTAAGGGGTTGGCGGCCGCGCTCGAACTCAGTAAAAGAGTTTGTACTTGGTGCCAACGGCAACCCTCATGTGCACGCGCCCGATCGGCACTTGCCGCCGGGTCAATCGGAGTTGCTTGCGTGAGACCAGACTGACCGTTCAGTCTCGCCTGGGAGAAGCTCTCATGATGTTCCCACTCGCGCGCAGCAGTACATTCGATCTTAGACGACGGGCTTGTGCACCGCTTCTGGTTGCATCGCGTTCTTCTTCCGCAGAAAGCCGCCCAGGATCGGATCACGCGACAGACGCTCGGCGCGCCGTTTTCGGGCTTCTTCTTCGCCTAGCTCGGCAATTTCACGCAACAGGCGCTCTTGAATCTCGGCCTTCATTTCGACACAGTTGAATGTCTTTTCGGACTTCATGGTGTCACCACCTCTCGAGGCGAATAGATCCTGGGGCTTCGATAGCCGCGCAAGCTATTCACTCCTTCGTACCCTCCTATCTTCTCAAAGTGGACGATGTGTTTGAAGTTCCAACTCACCACGAGATCCACATTGGACATCGTCGCCACAGCGATGTGCGCCGCATCGTTACTGGAAGCCGGCCCCACGACCGCGGCTTCCAGGTACGCATTTCGGAGCTCGTCGGATTCCAACGATGTGTTCACGATCTCCACTTGTTCAACAGGCATGCCCGCCAATACTCCACGTACCTGGTGCGGAGCCAGTTCCAACTCATCGAGCGTGACATTGGAAACAACTACCACAAACCGCCCCGCCGAACCTCTTCAAAAAACCGAACGCTCTCGGCTTTGAACTCGTCGTCGAAACGGCCTCCGAACACCGGCGTATCGGCGTAGGACACGCCGGGATCTTCTCACACTCGTCATTATGTCAAACAGACCATCGGAGGGGATGATCGGTGCTAGGGGTGCCAGCCGTAGTCAATATGGGTACGAGCGCGACCGGCACTTACCCCACATCAATCGGGACTTTTCTGGTGCGAACCGATTTCTTCGTAAGCCTGGAGCACTTCCGCCGCCGCCCGTTCCCAGCTAAAGCTTCCCGCGTGTTGGAGGCCACGCTCGATCAACCCGGTGCGCAGTTTATTGTCCAACAACACCTCCCGCATGCCGCGCGCTATGTCGAAAACATTCTCGGGATTCACCACCATGGCGGCGTCGCCGACCACTTCCGGGAGCGAGCTGACGTTCGAGCAGACCACCGGGGTTCCGCAAGCCATGGCCTCCAAGGGCGGCAAACCGAATCCTTCGTATAAAGACGGAAAAACGAACGCCGATGCAGCTTGATAAAAGGCGCGCAAGGTTTCGATAGGCACGAATCCCAGGAAGCGGACGACGTCCTCCACACGGCTTTGGATAACGGCCTGACGCAATGCAGGATTTTTCGAGATCTCATCTCCAATGATGATGAGGCGCAGGTCCTTATAAAGAAGATGATCGCGCATCTGGCCTCGCAGCACGGCGAAGGCTTCTACCAGGCGGGGGATGTTTTTCTGCGGGTTAGTTCGTCCCACGTAGAGCAGGAACGGATAATGGATAAGGTAACGGTCGAGGACGCGCTGTATCTCGGAGGGATATCCAAATTGCCGTTCGCCGGGTCCCGCCAGGGGTGGAGTTCCGGGTTGGCGGAAAGCGGGATCGGGCGCATTGTATACGACCTGGACGCGATTGGAGGGTATGCCGAGCACGGTTTCCACGTCGCGGCGGGTGGCGCTGGAGACGGCCAGGACGCGGTCGGCACGCAGCAGGCCCCGGCGCAAATAGAAACGCCGCAGATTATTCCGGTAGCCTTTTTGGTTGGCGAACAGAAGAGTGCTCATGTCATGGATAGTGACCACGTACGGCTTCGGCATCCAGAGCGGTACGGCGTTCAGCGGGATGTGGTGCAGGTCGGCCGTGAACTGGCGGAGGAAGAGCGTGTAGCCCAACTGCGCGATGCCGGAGCGCGTCTTGCGCTGATAGTAGGCAGTTTCAAAGTTGGAGGGGAGTCCGGCGAACTCCTCGACAATGGGCGTGGGCGTGATGAGGGTGTAGTGGTTGGTTTGATCGAGCTGGGCCAGCGATCGGACGAGATTGCGGATGTAGGTTCCGATGCCGAAATCCGCGACGCGGCGGGTGTCGAGGATGATGCGGAGGGGCATGGATGTAGTTAGGATACAAGGAATCAATTCGGGAATACGGGAATGCAAGAAATGGTTCGGGAACAATCTCTCTTCGCTTATGTTCCATATTCGCCGTATTGACCTGTTCGCATCGCAAGTCAACACTACAAATGAACCACGGAAGACGCGCTCAAGGACACCAAGTAGTCAGATGATCGTGGACGAGCTGACCTCGGGTCATAGACAAACGCGATCGGGAAGCGATGGGCTACCGACAGATCTCGCTCTGGGGTTCGCCGTTTCCCCGATCCGAGTCACGACGTCAGCGCGTCCAGCACCGCATCACGATTTTTGGCGATAACCGCGAGGTAGGCGCGGCTGGTTGCATCCGGTTTCTGTATCCTTGCTCCCTCGCCTTGACCGGATCGCTTCACATCGACCTTGTCCGGCAGCACGATACGCCGTATAGGAACCTGCGTCTGGCCCCTGACGTGGGCCAGAATTTCCTTGGCGCCCTACTGACTTTCCCGGTCGACCGCCGCGGAACCGTGGCGGGCCTGCGCCGCAACCAGGCGGATCTCGCCGTAGGTGATCTCCGGCGGGAGCGCGTCCTTGATGGTTTTCATGCGTTGCGAGCCGACGCGGTTGATCGCATCCTCAATTTGCATGCGCCGGCCGGGGGGAATCCATTTTTCATTGAAGGCGAGGCGGCCGCGCTCCACCAGTTCGGCCACCAGGTCGATTACCACATTGAGACGGCGCTCGCGAATCTGAGCGATTTCTTCGAAGGTGCGGCCTTCGGAAAGCAGACGCATGGTTTCTTCGGCGGGAGAGACTTTGGATTCCTCACGCGCGGTAGCTCGCGAGCCGCTTCGATAGGATTCGAGCGCGAAGAGGATCGCGGCGCCGTGTGAAGCGGCCTTGCGTTCGCCAATTCCTGAAACGCGGAGCAAGTCCGCTTGCGTGCGCGGCAGCTTGCGGCAAAGGTCTTCGAGCGTGGCATCGTGCATCACCATAAAGGCGGGGATGTTGTCGCGCTGAGCCACGCCACGGCGCCACTCGCGCAGGTATTCGAGTAAGTCCGGATCCACGCCGGCGCTGATTTCCGCGGGCTGCCTCCTGCCCGCGTCCGCCCATTTCCGGACTCGCGCCGGACGCTCGACGGCAAGCGTGGCATCCGCTTTGTCGGTAAGCCAAGCCGGCGACGCATCGCAAATATCGCACATGTCGCAGCGTTCCCATTTGGGGGTCTCGCCGAAGTGCAGACAGATCTGGCGGTGGCGGCATGCGCCGGACTCGGCGAATCGGCGGATCACGCGATAGCGATCCCAGGCGCGCTGCTGCTCTTCGCGATCCACAATCGCGTCGATGAAATGCGCCAACAATCCGGCATCTTTTTTCTGCCAAAGCAACGCACAGTCCGATGGCAAACCGTCCCGTCCGGAGCGGCCCGCTTCCTGATAATACTGTTCCAGCGATTTCGGCAGCGATAAATGAATCACGGCGCGCACGGCGGCTTTGTTGATTCCCAGGCCGAAGGCGATGGTGCCCACCAGCACGCGAACTTCGTCCGACATCCAACGCTCTTGATTGCGTTGACGGGCGCGCGTGTCCATCTTGGCGTGATAGGGAATGGCCGCGATTCCTTTTTCCGCGAGAAAGTCGACGGTCTCTTCGACGCGAGCGATGGTGGGCGCGTAGACGATGACGTTGTCGCCCGCGTGGGCGCGCAGGGCGGCGACGAGAAGGCGCGACTGCTCGCGGCCATTTTCGCACTGCTTCACCAGGTAGCGGAGATTGGATCGATGGAAGCTCTGGATATACTTGTGCGGCTCGTGTAATTGGAGCTGCGTCAGAATATCCTGGCGAACGCGGCGGGTGGCGCTGGCGGTGAAGGCGGCGATCGGCTTATCGGGAAAGCCGGCGCGAAGGTTGCTCAGTTGGCGATACTCCGGACGAAATTCGTGACCCCATTCGGATATGCAATGCGCTTCGTCGATGGCGAAAAAACCAATGGGGACGCGATGCAGCCACGCGATGGTCTCGGGTTTCGCCAAGCGCTCGGGCGAAAGATAGAGCAAGCGGTATGCGCCTTGTGCCGCTTTCGACATCACGCTGGATTGGTCCTGCCAGGCGACGGAGCTGTTCAGCACGGCGGCGGAGATCCCCATTTCTTTTAGCTGCGCGGCCTGGTCCTGCATGAGCGCGATCAGCGGCGAGATGACGATGGCGGTGCGATTCGAGATGAGGGCAGGAAGTTGGTAGCACAGCGATTTTCCACCGCCCGTGGGCATGACCACGCACGTGTCGAAACCACCCAGGATACTTTTGATTATTCGCTCTTGCAGCGGGCGAAAGTCGTCGTAGCCCCAATAGCGGCGCAGAGGTTCGTGAAGATCGATCGCCACGGCCAACTCTCATTCTGACTGTTTTTGAAAGTATTCACACGGCCCTGCGTTACACTGAAAATTCCATGCTTTGGAGCAAACTCTTTATTCCCACCTTGCGCGAGAACCCCGCTGAGGCCGAGGTGGTCAGCCATCAACTGTTGTTGCGGGCGGGCTACATCCGCCAACTGGCCGCGGGCATCTATAGCTATCTGTTTCTGGCGCAGCGCTCGCTGCTCAAGATTACAAAGATTGTGCGGGAGGAAATGGACGCGATCGGGGCGCAG
Organism: uncultured Bryobacteraceae bacterium; assembly: GCA_955652915.1. Classification (GTDB taxonomy): domain Bacteria; phylum Acidobacteriota; class Terriglobia; order Bryobacterales; family Bryobacteraceae; genus Palsa-89. The sequence continues at coordinate 8,758 of CATPCJ010000103.1, read as the reverse complement.
GAAATGCTGCTGCCCGCGCTGCATCCGGCCGAACTGTGGCGGGAATCCGGCCGCTATGAAATCATGGGCGACAATCTGTTTCGCCTGAAGGACCGCTTTGGACGCGAGCTGTGCCTGGGCATGACCGAGGAAGAAGTCATGACCTCGATCGCGCGCGGCGAGATGCGCAGCTACAAGCAGCTTCCGCAGATCTGGTATCAGATACAGTCGAAATTTCGCGATGAACCGCGGCCGAAATCCGGGCTGCTGAGGGTCCGGCAATTCATCATGAAGGATGCCTATTCATTCGACATCGATGCGGCGGGGCTGGATGTTTCCTACGACAAGCATTACGAAGCGTATTGCAAGATTTTCGACCGCTGCGGCTTGAAGTACATGGTGGTGGAAGCGCATTCGGGGGCAATGGGCGGCTCGCAATCGCACGAGTTCATGGTGGCTTCGGACGCGGGTGAAGACTATGTAGTTCGCTGCTCGAAATGCGATTATGCGGCCAATCTGGAAAAGGCGGCGGCGCACCCTTCCGCCCCGCTGGCGGACGATCCGGAAGGCGATCGTTCGCCCGAAGAGTTCCATACGCCCGGCCAAAAGACGATCGACGATCTTTCGAAATTCACGAAACTGCCGGCCACGTCGCAGATCAAGAGCCTGGTGTTGATGGCGGATGGAAAGCCGGTGCTGGCGCTGGTGCGCGGCGATCATTCGCTCAGCGAGACGAAATTCTCCTCGGCTGTAAAGGCGGTGGAATTTAGGCCCGCGCATCCGGAAGAGATTGTGAAACTGTTCGGCGCGGAAGCCGGATCGCTGGGGCCGGTTGGCGTCAAAAATATGCGGGTCATCGCCGATGAAGCGCTGCGCGGCCGCCGCAACATGATCGCCGGAGCGAACAAAGACGACCACCATCTGCGGCATGTGACGCCGGATGAAGATTTCAATCCGGAGTATTTCGATCTGCGCCAGGTTGCGGCCGGCGATGCCTGCCTGAAATGTGGGGGCGCCATTGAGCTGATCAAGGCCGTTGAAATCGGCCACATTTTCAAACTTGGTTATCGCTATTCCGAATCGATGGGCTTGCGCGTGTTGAATGAAGCCGGTGAAGAAATCAAAGTGATCATGGGGTCGTACGGCATCGGCGTCGAACGCATCTTGAGCGCGGCCATCGAGCTGTATCACGACAAGGACGGCATGGCGCTGCCGGCGGCGGTGGCTCCTTTCGACGTGGTGGTGACGCCGGTGAATTATTCCGACGCCGCGCAACGTTCCGCGGCCGAGGAGATTTATCAAAGCTGCCTCAAGCTCGGCCTGGACGCCATTTTCGACGATCGCGACGAGCGGCCCGGCGTGAAGTTCAAGGACGCCGACCTGGTGGGGATTCCGCATCGCATCACGCTCGGCAAGAAACTGACGACGGGCATGGTGGAAGTGGTGGACCGGCGGACGAAAGCGTCCGAGGACGTCGACAAGGAGTACGCGGCCGCATTCGTCGCCGCCAAGATCGAACCGCGATGAGCGTGGATTGGGAGGCAGTGCGGCGGGAATTCCCGGCGCTGGCCAACTGGACCTACTTGAACACCGCGACCTTTGGCCAGTTGCCCCGGCGCGGCACGGAAGCGGTCGCGAAACATTTCCAACATCGCGATGAACTGGCTTGCGCGGATTTTCTAGATTGGTTCGACGATCTGGAACGCTTGCGCTGGAAGATCGGCCGTTTGATCCACTGCACCGCCGACGACATCGCATTTATTCCGAACGCTTCCACGGCGCTCGGCATTTTGTTGGCCGGCCTGGATTGGAAGCAGGGCGATCGCATTCTCACGCTCGAGCACGAATTCCCAAACAATCTTTACGCGCCCGGTTTGCTGGCTCGCGCGGGCGTGGAACCGGTGGAGTGCACCTGGGAACGGTTTTACGACTCCGTGGATTCGCGAACGCGGCTGGTGGCGATCAGCTCGGCTAATTACAATACCGGCTTCGCGCCGCCGCTGGCCGAAATCGCGGAGGTCCTCCGCGAGCGCAATGTGCTGTTGTACATCGATGGCACGCAGAGCGTCGGCGCGTTGGCGTTTGACGCCAGCCGGATTCAACCCGACATGCTCGCGGTGCATGGCTACAAATGGATGATTTCACCGAACGGCGCGGGTTTCATGTATGTGCATCCGCGTCTGCGGGAACGCCTGCGGCCGAATGTGCTGGGTTGGCGGAGTCATCGCGACTGGCGCAACGTCGACAATTTGCACCACGGTATTCCGGAATTGACGGGCACCGCCGAGAAATACGAGGGTGGCTGGGTGCCATTCGCGCTGCTCTGTGCGCTGGAGGCGGCCATCGACTTGATGCTGGAGATCGGTCCGCAAGCGATCGAGCAGCGAGTGCTGGAGTTGGCGGCGAAGACTCGCGCGATGCTGCGCGAAAAGGGCGCGAGTGTAGAAGAGTGGCGTTCACCGATTGTAGCGGCTCGATTCGAAAATCGCGATGTGTCCGCGATGGCGCGCGAGTTGAAAGAGAAGCGTGTGCTGGTGGCGGCCCGGCGCGGTCAATTGCGCGTGTCCCCACACTTCTACAACAACGAGCAGGATCTGGAAATGCTGAGCCAGGTCTTGAGGTGAAAGAGGTGACAGTCACCTCTTTCACCTCCTGTATCCTGAAGTTTCATGCTTCGCGTCCGCTTTGCCCCCTCGCCTACCGGCTTTCTGCACATCGGCAGCGCCAGGACGTTCATCTTCAATTGGCTTTATGCGCGCCACAATCAAGGCGCCATGATCCTGCGCATCGACGACACCGACGTCGATCGTAACTCTCAGGCCTCGCTCGATTCCATCTTCGAAGGTTTGCGGTGGCTGGACCTTCCCTGGGACGAACAGTATCGCCAGTCTGACCGCGTCGACCTGCATCGCCAAATGGCCTGGAGAATCTTCGAAAAAGGTCTGGCGTATCGCGACTTCACGCCCGCGACGACTCAAGGCGGCGAAGGCACCTGGTTGTTCAATCCAGGGATGCGCGAATTGTCCCCCGAAGAAAGCCGGCGGCGCGCCGATGCGGGTGAGCCGTTCGTACTCCGATTTCGCGTGGCGCACGACGATCCGAACCCGGTGAAATTTCACGACGCGGTCTACGGTGAGCAATCGAAACTGCCCGCCGATATCGAAGACTTCGCACTTCTCCGCAGCAACGGAATTCCGACCTATCACATGGCGTCCTGCGCCGACGACATCGATTTGCGCATCAGTCACATCATCCGCGGCCAGGACCATCTCACCAACACCTTCAAGCACGGGTTGATTTTTGAAGCCGCCGGCGCCGCTCCACCGCAATTTGCGCACCTTCCGCTCTTGATCGCTCCCGATGGATCGAAGCTCTCCAAGCGCAAGCACGGTCCGGTAGTGAGCGTGACCACCTATCGCGATTATGGATTTCTGACGCAAGCCTTTATCAATTTTCTGTGCCTGCTCGGCTGGTCGCCGAAGGACGATCGGGAAAAAATGAGCCGTCAGGAATTGGTGGACGCATTCTCGTTCGAAGGCATCAACCGCAGCAACGCCGTGGTGAATTTCACCGAACAGGAACCGTTCGATCCCAAGGCTGTCTGGCTGAATGCGGAATTCATCCGAACGCTGCCGCTAGCCGAGCTGGCCGGGCTTTTGAGCCCATTTGTTCCAGCGAAATTCGACAAGCTGGAGCAGATCGCGCCTTTAATCCAGGAACGCATTAAATTGTTGAGCGATGCCGCCACCGTCGCCGATTTCTTCTTTCTTGACGAGCTACCGCCTTATGATCCAGAAGAGCTGATCCCGCAGAAGGGCGATCCTGCCATGGCGATCACAGCCCTAAAACGAGCGCTCGAAATCCTTGCGACGGCCGACTTCAATCATCAGGCCTTGGATGCCGGGCTGCGCGCCGGAGCACAGGATTTGAAAATCAAGCCGGGGCAAATGTTCCAGCCGATTCGCGTTGCCGTTTGCGGTCGCAAAAACGCTCCCCCGCTTTTTGAAACACTAGAAGTGTTGGGGCGAGATGTCTGCTTAAAACGAATCGCCCAGGCAATACAAAAGCTGTAGAACAGGCATATGACCACACCAACCGAGCTCGAAGCCGCACCCGTCCAGTCGAATTTCATTCGTGAAATCATCCTCGAGGATTTGAAAACCAACAAGTACGGCGGCCGCGTCCACACCCGTTTTCCTCCTGAGCCCAATGGCTATCTGCACATCGGCCACGCCAAGTCCATCAACTTGAACTTTGGATTGGCGGAAGAATTTGGCGGAAAATGCAATCTGCGATTCGACGATACGAACCCCTCCAAGGAAGAGACGGAGTACGTCGACTCCATCATCGAGGATGTCCGCTGGCTGGGGGGCGATTGGGAAGACCGCCTCTTCTACGCCTCCGATTATTTCGATCAGCTCTATGCGTGGGCCGTTCAACTTATTAAGTCCGGCAAAGCTTTCGTCTGCGATTTGTCGCCGGAGGAAGTTCGCAAGCAACGCGGCACGCTGACGGAACCCGGCCAGGAGAGCCCGTATCGCAACCGTTCGGTTGACGAGAATTGTGATTTGTTCCAGCGCATGAAAGCCGGTGAGTTTCCGGATGGCGCGCGAACAGTGCGTGCAAAAATCGATGTCACGTCACCGAACTTGAACATGCGCGATCCCATCCTGTATCGCATTCTGCATGCCGGGCATCACCGCACCGGGAACAAATGGTGTATCTACCCGATGTACGATTTCGCGCACGGCCAGTCGGACTCCATCGAGCGCATTACGCACTCCATCTGCACTCTCGAATTCGAGGATCATCGCCCGCTTTACGACTGGTACATAGAGCAGCTCGGTATTTATCATCCGCAACAAATTGAGTTCGACCGCTTGAATCTCACCTACACCCTGTTGAGTAAGCGAAAATTGCTGAGCCTGGTTCAGAAGGGCTTGGTCAGCGGATGGGACGATCCGCGCATGCCCACCATTTCCGGACTTCGCCGCCGAGGCTACACGCCCGAGGCCATCCGCAATTTCTGCCGCCGCGTGGGTGTTTCCAAAACCAACGGGACCACCGAGCTGGGGCTGCTGGAATATTTTCTGCGGGAAGATTTGAATAAGCGCTCGCACCGGGTCATGGCGGTGCTTAAACCCTTGCGCGTGGTGATCGATAACTATACCGAAGGCCACGTAGATCAAATGGAGGCAGTCAACAATCCCGAGGATGCCTCCGCCGGAACACGCTCGATCCCATTTTCAAAAGTGATCTATATCGAACAGGACGATTTTCGCGAGGATCCGCCCAAACAATACTTCCGTCTGTCTCCCGGCCGCGAAGTCCGTCTGCGCTACGCATTTTTCATTACCTGCACTTCCGTGATCAAAAATGAAAAGGGCGAGGTGGAAGAGATTCACTGCACTTACGATCCCGCCACGCGCGGTGGAAACGCCCCGGACGGACGCAAGGTAAAATCGACTATTCATTGGGTGTCCGCTGCGCACGCTCTCGACGCCGAAGTCCGCCTGTACGAGAATTTATTCACTCGTGAGAATCCGGATGAGGTTCCTGAGGGCCAGGATTTCACCGCGAATCTCAATCCGAACTCGCTCGAAGTTTTGAACGGTTGCAAACTCGAGCCGAGTCTTGGTGGCGCTTCGCCCGCTAGCCGCTACCAGTTCGAACGCCTGGGCTACTTCTGCGTCGATCGCGATTCCACGCCCGGCCATCCGATGTTCAACAGAACCGTCGCGCTGCGCGATACGTGGGCCAAAATCGAAAAGAAATCGAAATGAACATTCTCGGACTCGGTGGTCTGCTGAACGAACCGGCTTGCGCGGTGCTCAAGAATGGCTGTCTGGCGTCCGCGGTGGAACAGAAAAAAGTTTCGCGCCGATTCGTAGCGGGCGAGCTGCCTCGGGAAGCTATCGAATCGGCCTTGAAGTTGGCTGGCGTTCCGGTTGAAGGCTTGGATTGCGTGGCGCTGGTCCGGCCATTCGCCACGGGGCCCGAAGGGGCGCTGCACCTCGCTTTGCGCGCGCGGTTTCCGGCCAGCCAACTCGTATTGGTGGAACATCACACCGCTCACGCCGCCTCAGCCTTTTTCGCGTCGCCGTTTGAAGAAGCCACGGTGTTGACGCTCGATCGCAGGGGCGACTTCACCTGTGGCGCGCGCTGGCAGGGCAGCGGCAATGCCTTGCGTCTCGACAAGGAGCTGTACTATCCGGACTCGCTGGGCGATCTGTACGGCCGCGTCACGGAGCTGCTCGGCTTTCGCGCCGGTTCTGAAGAACACAAGGTTCAATGGCTGTCCACCGCGGGCGATTCCAGCGTCTCCCTGCCTCTGTTCGAAGAAATTCTCGGCTGTCATGAATGGCCTCGCCTGGATCGCAGCTTTTTCGATGCGGACCGAATCAGTCATGGCGGTTTCAGCGCGAAGTTTTACCGCGGCTTGCAACTCGAAGATGGCGCGGTCATTCCGCGATCCATGCACGCCACCATCGCGGCCGGACTGCAAAAGGCCATGGAGCGAACGGTGTTGAGGATGGCCGATCGCGCATCCAACGTATGCCTGGCTGGTGGCCTGGGCTTCAACGCCCTGCTGGTAAGCGCCCTCGAGCAATCCAAGAATGTGTTTGTGCAGCCCGCCGCGGGAAACTCGGGAACAGCCGTTGGAGCGGTGCTGCATGCCTGGCACAGCGTGTATCGGCAGAGTCGGCGGGCGACGTTGAAAGACATGTGTCTGGGCCCCCACTTCACCGCCGAAGAAGTTAAGCAAGTCCTGGAAAACTGCAAGCTGCGATTTCGATACCTGATGACCACCGAAGATTTGGTGGATAGCGTCGTCGCGCAAATCAACGATCAGAAAATCATCGCCTGGATGCAGGGCCGCATGGAGTTCGGCCCACGCGCGCTAGGCAACCGGAGTATTCTGGCGTCGCCGCTCAATGCCTACTCCACTGAAAACCTCAACATCTATATCAAGCATCGCGAGCCCTTCCGCAAATTCGCCGCATCGGTCCCAGCCGAATTGGCTTCCGAATATTTCGAAGTGGGTCCGAATGCCCGCTATCTTGCCACTGTGGGCCGCGTGCGTCCGGCGCATCGCAAAACATTTGAGAGCGCGGTTCTGGGCGACGGCGTCGTCCGCGTCCATACGGTTTCGGCCGCGGACAATCCGCTTTATCATCGCCTGCTGCACGCCGCCGGCAAGACCACGGGCCTGCCGGTTCTCTACAACACCAGCTTCAATCTTTTCGGCGACCCGTTGGTATGCACTCCACGCGACGCGGTTCGCAGTTTCTACTCGTCTGGAATCGACACGCTGTTCGCCGGAAATTTCATGCTGGAGAAGTAGGCGTCACTTCCTTGCAGCCCACGCCAGCCCGTCCGGCCCCTTGCCGGTCTTGACCTCGCCCACTACGGTCATCGTGTTCAGATCGATTACAGCAACCGAATCGCGGGCGTTTAGTGTTGTGTAGACGCGAGTACCGTCAGGCTGCATCAGCAGGCCCTCCGAGCGGGTGCCGAGAGCGATCCTTTTGTATTCCTTGCGGGCCGCGGCATCGATCACCAGTATCTCGTTGCCGTTCAAGTCGGACACGAAGACATACTTGCCATCGGGAGTAATCTTCAGGCGATTGGCGGATTTTGTGGAAGGAATTGTCTGGATTACTTTCTTGCCGGCGACGTCGACGATCGACACCGTTCCGTCCTGGGCATTGGCAACCCACAACTCTTTGCCATCCGGTGAAAGATCGAAGCCCTCCGACCCTCGGCCTACTGCAATATTTGTGACGTTCCAGTCAGGCTGGCCACCGCGCCCCGGTCCTCCCGGACCTTGCCGGGGAAGCCCACCGGGAGGCCCACCTGGGCCACTCATTTGTGGCGTGTTCCGATCGATGATGCTGACGGTTGAAGAACTGACGTTGGAGGTAAACATGGTCTTCAAGTCTTTCGAGACCACCACCATGTGAGTACGATTTTGCCCTGTTCCGATAACCAAATCGATCTTTTGAGTTGCCGGATCGTAGCGGCCGACAACCTTGGCTCCCTCCGCGGTAAAGAACAGTTTCCCGCTCACGAATTCCAGTCCATGAGGCGCGGTCAAGGCGCCGAGGTCAATGGGCGCCAGGGCTTTTTGGGCGACCAGATCGACGACCGAGATCGTTTTACCGCCGCCGCCGTAATTTGGGCAATTATATATTTGCCTAATACGGCCTACGGTGGTAGGCTTGGGGGTGTCCAGTGACGCCCGCGAGAGAGCCTCGCTATCATGCTGGCCGGTTACTGGATATCCTACTTCCGAGAGGAGGCTTGGTGGTTGTTTTTGAAGCCTTTGCCGACGCAAGCGGCACGTCGAGACCTTGCAGAATTATGTCGGTAGCATCGTTCCTCTTTGATAAGAGCAAGAGCGCCGAGCTTGATTCAGAATGGGGTCGGATTCTTGATCCTTTCCTTTCCCATCTCCCGTCAAGGAAACGCTATTTTCACATGACTAATTTCATGGCACATAGGGAGCCATACGACAAGCTTAATGAAGGTGAATGGCTTAGTTTGCGTCATGATCTGATTGAATCTGCAACCAAGAGACTTGAATTTGCGGTGGTGTGCAGCGTAGATGTTGATGAGTACGAGAGAGAACTATCGCTGGGTGATAAAGATCCTGTTGTTGAGCAGAGGATCGATCGGAGGATGGTCCTTGGGGGGCCTTTTACCATGTGCAGCATTTGGACGATGCGTGCTCTATCGGATTACATCGACGGCAATAATAAACCAGGGAATATCGCAT
>CATPCJ010000102.1 GCA_955652915.1 uncultured Bryobacteraceae bacterium | reverse complement strand
TGCGAAAAGAAAATGCCCTTGTACCTTAAAAAGCATCGACACCACGTCGGTGTCAACGATGGCGGCGTTCACTGGGGATCGCGCACGCCGATTCCCTCGCGACGCCACGCGCGCAGCATTGCAGAGAATTCTTGCACCGACTCGTCCTCGGCCGACGGCCCGCCGATCAACGCTTCGAAGTTCTCCACTGGTGCGACACCTTGCCGAGCAGCCAGCTCCTCGAAGGAAAGGGATGCAAGCGGGTCCGATGGGGGCGGCGAGCCCTGATGGGCACTCTTTTCGACGAATCTAGGATAGCGAACATTCATTCCCGAAAATGTGCTAGAGTTGAAAAGTACTGGAAGTCAAACCGCGCCTCTCTCCTGTCTGTTAGCCGGCCCGCTGATTCCCGTCTCAAACTTTTCAATGAAAACTTTTTCTGAACTATCTTTATCGCCAGTGTTGCAAAACAACCTGGCCAAGCACGGATTTGTCGAACCACTTCCCGTGCAATCCGAAGCGATTCCGCCGGCCTTGAACGGTCAGGACGTGGTCGCCACCGCGCAGACTGGCACCGGCAAAACGCTCGCGTTTGTACTGCCCGTGCTCGAAGCGCTTTCCAAACGAACCGGGAGTTCCAATCCCCGCGCGCTGATCCTCAGTCCCACGCGTGAGCTCGCGATCCAGATCGAAGAAACACTTCGCAAGCTGGCCGAGGGCACCGGCATTCGGGCCGCTGTCGTGGTCGGCGGACTCAATGAACAACGGCAATTGCTGGCTATCCGCAAAGGCGCTCAAGTGATCATCGCGACGCCGGGACGCCTCTCCGATTTCCTGCAGCGCAAGCTGGTGAAACTCTCCGCGATCGAAATATTGGTTCTGGACGAAGCGGACCGCATGCTCGACATGGGCTTTCTGCCGACCATCAAAGCGATTATGTCGACGATGCCGGTCCAGCGGCAAACTTTGTTCTTCTCCGCGACCATCGAATCTTCCGTGGCGCACCTCATCCAGGCACACGTGAAGAATCCCGTTCGAGTGGCCATCGGTTCCATCACCAAGCCTTCGGAACTGGTCAATCTGCACATCTACGAAGTGGAGCAGGATCGCAAGCTGGGTCTCCTGGAACACATGCTGAAGACGGAGCAAGGCTCGTTCCTGGTCTTTGCGCGAACCAAGCACGGCGCCGATAAGTTGGCGAAAAAGCTGGAGCGAAGCGGAGCCAGCGCCGCCTGTATTCACGGCGGACGCAGCCAGAGCCAGCGTAACCAGGCATTACGTGGATTTCAGCAAGGGCAATATCGAATTTTGGTCGCGACGGACGTTGCCGCGCGCGGCATACATGTGGAGGGGATCGCGCACGTGGTGAACTACGATCTTCCGCAAGTGCCCGAGGACTTCATACATCGCGTGGGACGAACCGGCCGTGTCGGCACGCGCGGCACCGCCTCCACATTCAGCACCAGGACGGAACGCGGTGAAATTAACAAGATCGAAAAGCTGTTGAATGTCCGGCTCGTTCGACGCGACGTTGCGCCACATGTCGCGCGTGAGGAACGGCATGCGGCGCCGGTGATCGTGATGAGGCAGCCTGCGGTGCGGGCCGGTCAGACGTTCCGATTCAAGTCGAAACGGCGTGGCGCGCGGTAACAAGAGCATCGAGACGAGTCTCGATGCGGCAGACTGAAGTCCGCGCCACGTCGTATCATACGTCCTATGCGGATGAACGATTTTCGGTATGCACTCCGAACTTTGCGGCGATCGCCTGGTCTCGCGATCGTGGCGATAACTTCTCTCGCGCTGGGCATCGGTGCTAATACCGCCATTTTTTCCGTCACGAACGCGGTGATCCTGCGATCTCTGCCGGTTCAGAAACCGGACGAGTTGGTGGTGCTCCGCTACGTCTCGAAAAAAGGAAATATCTTCGATTCGTTTTCTTACAAGGACTATCTCGCGCTACGAGATGCACCCGGCGTCTTGGCGGGTTTGTCCGCGATTAGTTCGACGGAGATGAACCTGGCGAGCGAGGAGGCTACTGAGCGTGTTCCCGGCCAACTGGTCTCGGGCAACTATTTTCAGGTTCTCGGCGTCCACGCTCGAATCGGCCGGCTGATTGGGCCGGAGGATGACCGGGACGCCGGGGGGCATCCGGTCTGCGTAATCAGTTATGGATTGTGGCGGCGACGTTTCGGTTCGGCTCCCGATGTCCTGGGACGTCAGGTGGAAGTCAACGGCCGCGCCTACTCGATTCTCGGCGTGACGCCCGAAGGCTTCGACGGCACCGGCCAGGGTACAAGCGCCCAGGTGTACATACCGCTCATGATGGCGGCGCAGGTGCTTTCGATACCCGCCGATTCGAAGGCTCAGCCACCCTTTCTCGAGTGGGAATCTTGGCTGCAATTTGCCGGCCGGCGAAAGTCCGGCGTGACGCTCGCGGGGGTTGAGACAGTGCTCGACGCGCGCTTCGCGCAACTTCCCATCGCTCATCAGGATTTCACGTTCGAGATGTCCAGCCGCCACGGGAAGCCGGGCGAGCGGGCTCGTTTGCTGGCGCTGGAGGGACGTCAGGGCTTCGACGATCTGAGGATCAGCTATGAGCGTCCACTGCTTCTGCTGATGTTCGGGGTGGGTTTACTTTTGCTGATTGCCTGCGCCAACGTCGCCAGCCTACTTGCCGCGCGCGCCTCCGGCCAGCGCAAACAAATCGCAATTCGGCTGGCGCTCGGAGCCAGCCGGTGGGCGTTGATTCGCCAGCAACTCGCGGAGAGTTCGGTTCTCGCGGCCGGGGGAGCGGGCGGTGGTTTGCTTCTTTCCGTCTGGATGTCCGATCTGCTGCTGCGTTTAGCGCCGGCTGCAAGTACCCTTCAGATCGACGTGCGGCCGGACTTGGTGGTGAGCGGATTTTTAATTGGCGTGTCCTGCCTAACCGTGCTGCTGTTCGGAATCGCGCCCGCGCTCGAATCCGGAAAAGCCGGCGTCGGCCCGGTGCTCAAGAGTGACAGCAGCGGTGGCGGAAAACGCCGCGGCGCGCTGGGCGGGATGCTGGTGGCTACTCAAGTAGCGCTCTCTATAATATTGTTGGCGGGAGCGGGACTGCTGTTGCGGAGTCTGCACAATCTGAAGTCGATTCAGACGGGATTCCAGCCGGAGAATGTGGCCGTCGCAGCACTGAATCCGGGAGCCAATCGTTATTCGGTGGAGCGGGCTCATGCACTCTTCGAGAGCCTGATTGACCGTGCGGAGACGATTCCCGGAGTCCGGGCCGCGAGCGCAGCCATGGTTAGTCCACTATCCGGCCAGTTGTGGATGTATTCGGTCCAGGTTCCTGGCTATGCCGCCGCTCCGAAGGAAGTTCCAATGACCTACGTGAACGCCATCGGCCCTGGCTTCTTCGCCACTATTGGATCGCAATTGATCCGCGGCCGCGAGTTCACTCGCCGCGATCGCGAAGGCGCGCCATACGTCGCGGTGGTCAATGAGCAGATGGCAAAAAAGTTCTGGGCGGGCCGCGACCCGGTTGGCCAGCGCTTCAAAACGCCGGCGGTAGGCAATAAGGAAGTGGAAGTAGTCGGCGTGGTACGCGACTCTATTTATCGCGAGCTGCGTGAACCCAAGCAAACCATTCTTTACGTTCCGCTGTTGCAGGGAAACTTCAAGAACGCCACGCTGCATTTGCGCATCGCCGGCGACTCTGGGCCGGTGTTCACCGAACTTCGGGCACGCGCGCGATCGATCGACCGGGAAGTACCGTTATACGGAATGCGCACGTTGGAGACGCAGATCGCTGGAACCCTTTCGCCGGAGCGGATGTTGGCCAGTGTCTCCACAATTCTTGGCGCACTGGCGATTATCCTCGCCATGGTTGGGCTTTACAGCATCCTGGCCAATGCAGTGGCGCAACGAACGCGCGAGATCGGAATACGGATGGCGCTGGGCGCCGAGCAACGCCAAGTGATCGGCATGGTGCTGCGCGACACTCTTCGAGTGGTAGCCATAGGCGTGGCTGTGGGAATTCCGGTTTCGCTGGGAGCATCGCGCTGGATTGCGTCGTACTTATACGGTATACGGCCGCAGGACCCACTCACTTATATCGGCATTGTGATGCTGTTAGCGCTGGCCGGCATCGCCGCCGGTTACGTGCCATCGCGGCGCGCGTCGAAGGTAGATCCGATGGTGGTTCTACGCTACGACTGACGCTTGTTCAACTCACGGAATTGTGAAGAACCCGCGGCGTGTCAGAACCGCGGCCGTCAGGGAGTCGTACGGCACCCCTACGCCGCACGCTTGCTTACGCGCGCGGTTCAGACTGCCCTATCAATGGCCTGACTCAGATCTTTTCTTCCTTGGCGATGATCTCTTTCATGATTTCCGAAGTCCCGGCGCCAATGGTGTTGAGACGAACATCGCGCCAGGTGCGGCCGATCGGATATTCGGTTGTGTAGCCGAAGCCGCCGAAAATCTGCATGCAATCGTAGCTCACCTTTTGCGAAAGCTCGGAGGTGAAGAGCTTAGCCATCGTCACCTCGCGCACGCATTTTTGGCCGTGGTTCAGCAGGTCCAGCGCGCGATAGGTTAGCCACTTGCCCGCTTCGATGCCGGTGAGAAGCTCCGCGAATCGATGCCGCCAGACCTGGTAGTGGCCGATTGGATTTCCGAAAGCGGTGCGCTCGGCACCGTAGTTCATCGCATCACGCACCGATTTTTCCATGCCGGCCAACGCCAGAATCGCGGCGGCGAGGCGCTCACCCTGGAAATTATGCATCACATAGTAGAAGCCCTTGTTCAATTCACCCAGAATGTATCGCTGCGGGATGCGGCATTCGTCGAAGAACAGCTCGGCCGTGTCGGACGCCATGTTGCCGACCTTTTTCAGCTTCTTTCCCACCGTGAAACCTTTGGTCTTGGTTGGAAAGAGAACCAGCGAGACGCCTTTGTGACCTTCCACGCCGGTTCGCACCGCGAGCACGATGAAGTCCGCTCGAGTGCCGTTTGTGATCCAAAGTTTTTGACCTGAAATTACGAGATCGCCGCCGTCGATGCGGGCACGCGTCTTGAGTGCCGCAACGTCCGATCCACCGCCCGGTTCGCTGATGCCGAGCGCGGCAATCAAGTCGCCAGCCACGGCGGGACGCAGGAATTCATCTTTCTGCTCGCTGGTTCCAAGCTCCGCGAGCACCGGCAGGGTAATCTCAGACTGCACCATCAACGCCATGTTGACGCTGCCGCTATCGGAGTGCGCCATGCCCTCCATGTAGGCGGCGCTGGCCCACCAGTCGAGGCCCAGGCCGCCCCATTCGGGATCGATGCGAATTCCGAAAAGCCCGAGATTCGCAGCCTTCTTGAAGAGCTCCTTCGGGAAAATGCCGGCTAAATCCCACTCTTCGGCGTAGGGCGCGATTTCCTCACGGCAGAACCGCTTGACCGTCTGCCGAATCATGTCGTGCTCTTCGGTAAAATACGGAAATTCCCGCTTCACTTCGGCGGCCACCGCGGCGTTGCTCATGATTCGTTCTCCAGTGCGCTGATTTGGACCAACATCTGGCCCGGCGCCACTACTTGTCCGGTTTCAACCAGGACGGATTGCACCACTCCGTTGATTGTAGTTCGGATCGTCTGTTCCATTTTCATAGCCTCTAATACGACTAGGGGGTCGCCTGTTTTTACCTGCTGGCCTTCTTTGACCAGGATGCGCAAGACTTGGCCGGGCATCGGCGAGTTGGCTGTTTCGCGCTGGGTTGCAGCCGCGGAACGTGGGTGGCGTGGTAGACGGAGGATGGTGCTGGATGCGGACTGGGATTGGACGAAGATGTGGCCGGCGGAGATGGCGATGTCGTAGGTTTGGGTGATGTTGTCGATGGCTAGGGTTATTTGGTTTGGGGTGGTGCTGGCCAAGACCAAGACAGGCAAGGATGCCTGTCCTACACAGATTTCGTTTTTGCGCAAATGCACTGAGATTTGCTCGTTGCCGATTTTTAGTTTGATGGAAGGGTCGCGATATGGGTTGTTGCGGTAGTTCGGGAATGGCGTGGTACGCGTTCTTTCTAAATAGAGGACCGCGGCTGCAATGTGGGTCAAGTGATCTGGTTGCGCCGGACTTGGAAGGAAATTTGTCGACGCGCGTCCTTCCCTGAATTCTTCGGTTTCGAGGATCTGGATCAGATATTCGCGATTGGTGGTGACGCCCAGTAGCCGGGTCGACTTCAGGGCCAGAATGAGCTTTCGCAAGGCTTCCTCGCGATCCGTTCCGTGGCTTATTATCTTGGCCAGCATCGGATCGTAGTGAATGCCGACTTGCATGCCTTCTTCCAGAGCGGCATCCACGCGCACATGATGCGGCGGCCTCCACATGCGGATGCCGCCGGTGGATGGAAGAAAGCCGTTGGCCGGATCTTCCGCGTACAAACGCGCTTCTATCGCGTGCCCCATAAGGCGTGGAGGCGCGGGCAGCGGCTTTCCTTCGGCGACATCGATTTGCAAGCGCACCAGGTCCAGGCCGGTCACCAACTCCGTCACCGGATGCTCCACCTGAATGCGGGTGTTCACTTCGATGAAATAGAATTCACGCGAGGGAGCAACCAGGAACTCGACGGTGCCCGCGTTGGTGTATCCAATGGCGCGGCCAATCGCGACCGCGGCTGCGCACATGCGCTGACGAAGTTCTGCATCGAGCGCGGGCGAGGGCGATTCTTCAATGATTTTCTGGTGCCGGCGCTGCACGGAACAATCGCGCTCGAATAAGTGGATGAGATTTCCGTGGGCGTCGCCGAAGATCTGCACTTCGACGTGGCGGGCGCCTTCGATATAGCGTTCCAGCAGCATCGCGCCATCGCCAAAGGACCGCTCTGCTTCGCTTCGGGCGGATTCGAAGGCATCATGAAATTGAGACGCGTCATGCACAATCCGCATCCCCCGGCCGCCGCCTCCCGCGGAGGCTTTGATAATAACCGGGAACTTCATTTCGCCAGGATCGAATGCAGGCACGACAGGGACGCCGGCGGCTTCAGCCACTTCGCGGGCGGCGCTCTTGAGTCCCATCTTGCGGATCACATCCGCGGAGGGACCGATAAAGATCAATCCCGCGCGCTCGCATGCTTCGGCGAAGGCGGCGTTTTCGGAAAGAAATCCGTAGCCGGGATGGATTGCGCCGGCGCCAACGCGCTTCGAAGCGTCTATGATCTTTTCGATATCGAGGTAAGACGCGCCGATCGCGATAACTTCATCGCCGGCGCGCGTATGGGGGGCGTTCCGGTCCGCCTCTGTGTAGACCACGGCCGGACTGATTCCCATCTCACGGCAAGTGCGCGCGATGCGAACGGCAATCTCGCCCCGGTTCGCGATCAGAAGTTTTCGGATTCGCAAGAAACCAATTATGTCATCAGACGCTAATTGATATTGTTCTTGCCTTCCGAAAGGCTCTTGATCATGGCTTGCAGACTTTGGCGATTCAGATCGTCCGGCGCCTGCTCGGCCGCCTTTTTCGCGTGTTCAAGCGCCTGCCGGCTGTCGCCGATGGCCGCATAGCCGCGAGCCAAGCCAACATGCACGGGCCACGCGTCGCCATTACGTTCGGCATTGTACTTGAATACTTCCACGGCTTCCTTGGTTTGCTTGGCGTTGAGCAAAGTGCGGCCGTACAGATGGATCTGAAGCGGCGTGGTGCCCGGCAACTTCAACGCTGTCTGCATTACTGTTTTGGCTTCGTCCGCGCGTCCCATTTTTACGAGAACCAGCGCCTTGGCGCTGAGCGTGTCGAAGTTTGACTGTCCGACAAATTGCTTGTTTATGGCGGTATCCGCCCACTTCAATCCTTGTTCCAGATGACTGCCGGTTTGCGCGGTGTATTGAGCGGCGGCAATATAGGCGCGGTAATCGAACCAGGACGCGCCCGTCAGATCTCTTTGAAGGCTGGTTATGTAGCGATCGGTAATATTGTCCACGCCGATCTTCCACGGCACGGACAGGTCTTCCCATTGCAACTCGACCGTGGCCTCCGATGGCCGGCGCGCCGTGAACTCGTAGGTCAGCCATTCGCGGTATTCGTGCTTGGCGGGTTTCACTTTCACACGTAAGGCGTCTTCGCTTTCATCGTAAGCGAAACTGCCCCATTGGCTGGAATTCTTCGAGAAAATAATGGTCCACTCGTCTTGCCCCGGAATCATGTGCACTCCGTAGCGGCCGGCGGGCAGAGGCTGACCCTCGATGGTGACTGGTTGGGAAATCGCGAAGACTGTATTTTCGTTGGCCCCGGCGCGCCACGGGCTGGGCTTTCCGTTGTTGAATCCGAGGTCGGTCATGCCGTAGGGAACCAGCTTGCCCCAAATCTGACCGTGGCGATCCTGCCCGTTGGCGGCGTGAACGGCGGGGCTTGAATATTCGATGGTTACTTGGACCGGTCCGATATTTTGCGTGACCGACGATTTTTGATTGTTACCGCTCGGTGGAAGAGTCAAGCCTGGGTATTGCGCGAAGATCGATCCGGCGAGGGCGAAAGATAGTAGCGAAGGTAGCAACCTTTTCATAGAGTGACAGACGTGTGAATCCTGAAAAGGGTTCGGACAGAGTTGAAGCAACGTTGGTGCGTAAGTATCGTGTGGGGCAGGATGGCATCCTGCCGGCTGATTGGCAATCGGCCGATCCGGCGAAGGCCGGAAAGCGAGACGCCGATTTACAATCGGCGGCAGGATGCCAGCCTGCCCCACATTAGCGTGAACGGGTGGCGTTTGCCGCTGCTGGTTTCACGGCTTCAACGGTAGCGGGAACGGGCTCCACCGCGTCCTTGCGCGTCAGACCGAGCGCCTTGCGGAGCTCGGTGTCCACCTGCTGGCGGATGTCCGGATTGTCCTTGAGAAACTGGCGGGAGTTTTCGCGGCCTTGCCCAATCCGATCGCCTTTGTAGCTGTACCAGGAGCCGCTTTTCTCCACAATGTTTTGCGCCACGCCCAAATCGATCAAGTCGCCCTCGCGGGAAATCCCTTCGCCGTAGATGATGTCGAACTCGGCTTCGCGAAATGGGGAGGCCACCTTATTCTTGACGATCTTGACTTTGGTGCGATTGCCAACCACCACCTCGCCTTCCTTGATGGCGGCGATGCGCCGGATGTCCGCGCGTATGGAGGAATAGAACTTCAGGGCGCGGCCGCCGGTGGTGGTCTCGGGGTTGCCGAACATGACGCCGATTTTTTCGCGGATTTGATTGATGAAGATCAGGCACGTATTCGACTTGGACACGTGGCCGGTGAGCTTGCGCATGGCTTGCGACATGAGCCGCGCTTGAACGCCCATGTGGCTGTCGCCCATTTCGCCATCGAGCTCGGATTTGGGAACGAGGGCGGCGACCGAGTCGACCACCAGTACGTCGATGGAGCCGGAGACGATTAAAGCGCTGGTGATTTCGAGAGCCTGCTCGGCGTAGTCCGGCTGCGAGACCAGAAGGTTGTCCACGTCGACACCCAGACGGCGGGCGTAGATGGGGTCGAGCGCGTGTTCGACGTCGATAAACGCGGCCATGCCGCCGGCCTTCTGCGCTTCCGCGATCACTTGCAGCGCGACAGTCGTTTTGCCGGACGATTCCGGTCCGAAGATTTCATTGATGCGCCCACGTGGAAAGCCGCCCACACCCAACGCGTGATCTAGAGAAATGGACCCGGACGAGATCACGGTAACCGGGACAATCGCTTCCTTCGATCCAAGCCGTACGATGGAGCCTTTACCGAATTGCTTTTCTATTTGGCCAAGCGTAAGTCCAAGAGTGCGGGCTCGTTCTTTTTCGTCCATGATACGTCCTTAAGGAAAGTAGTTCGCTCGGGGGAAATTCCATTGTACTAGAACGTGGCGCGGGACTTCAGTCTGCTGCATCGAGACTTATCTCGATGCTCTGTGGGAAAGAGCCTCGAGACGAGTCTCGAGGCCGCAGACACGAGTGTCCGCGCCACGCTACATTTTTGGGGCGTAGTAGCCTTTGCGGGCGCGGACGATCAAGTCTTTTCGGCCTTTTACGCGCATTTCCACCGCGTGATAGAGGCCATCGGTTTTGAAGGGCTCCGGGCGGTAGAAGATGTTGTACTGATGGCGCAGCTCGTTCGATATATTTTCGAAAGACTGATTCAGGTCGGTGGCTTTGAATGGGAAAAAGATCTGGCCGCCCGTTTCAGCCGCGAAATAACGCAGCACCTTGTCGCCGTCGGTGGTGATGTGCGAGATGTTGGTGGAGATGGTGTAAATGGTGACGTCGGCTTTTTGCGCCATTTCCAGCGCCTGGTCGCGCGTGTACTTGCTTTGGTTGTCCTCGCCGTCGCTCAACAACACCATGGCCCGGCGGAATTTGTAGAGTGGCTGATCAGCCATCAGTTTTTCGCGGCAAGCAAAGTAGATGGCATCGTAGAGCGCCGTTCCGCCCCCCGGCCTTAAACCCATCACGGCTTTTTGAAGCACGGCGACATCGTCGGTAAGGTCGGTGACGAGTTCGGCGGCGGTGTCGAAGCTGACGATCATGGCCTTGTCCTGACGTGGGCGCACGGTGTTGACGATGAATGCGTCGGCGGCCTCCTGCTGAAATCTAAAGCGGTCGCGAATGCTGTTGCTGGTGTCGATCAGGATCGCGAGACGCAGCGGCAGATCGGTTTCCGACGCGAACTCGAGGATGGTTTGCGGCTTCTTGGCTTCGATGACGTCGAAGTCGTCCTTCTTGAGATCGGTGACGAAGCGGCTCTTTTTGTCGGAGACGGTGAAGAGCATGTTGACGCGCGAAACGTCGAGGGTGATGCGCGTTTTGTCTTGCGGCTCAGCGGGCGGTGTCTTCTGCCCGCTGAGAACGAGTGAATAAGCGACCAAGGCAAACGCGGGAAGCAGGACGGGTTTCATCGACGTATGTCTATTATACGGGGCTCTTGGCTCGGGGTTGGGGGCTCGGGAGCCGGCACCTTTTTATTTGAGGGTTTCCAGGTGCTGTTGAAGATCTGACGGAAGCGGGGCGTTGATCGTGATTTCGGCTGCTGAGCTTGGACTGGTGAAGGTGATTTGGTGGGCGTGCAGAAAGACACGAGGCGCTGGGCTCGGAGGGGCACCGTAGAGTTTATCGCCGGCCACCGGGTGGCCGACGCTGGCCAGGTGAACGCGAATTTGATGTGTGCGTCCGGTCCCGATCTTTACCTGGAGAAAGGTGAAGGCTTCCAAGCGCTGTAGAACCTGGTATTCCGTGATTGCGGACCGGCCGCGTGACAGTTTCGTGGTCATGCGAGTGCGGCGGACTGGATCGCGAGCGATCGGTGTCGTGATGCGGCCACGTTCCGATTTCACGGCGCCATGCACCAGCGCCAAATAGATTTTTTCGACTTTGCGGCTGGAGAATTGTTCGGCCAGGTGGCGATGCGCGGAGTCGGTTCGGGCCACCAGGATTACACCGCTGGTGAAGCGATCCAGGCGATGTACGATTCCCGGACGCAAGTCGCCACCGACATTGGAGAGTTTGCCAAAGCGATGCACCAACGCGTTCACCAACGTGCCCGAGTGACGGCCCGCGCCAGCGTGTACAACCATGCCGGCGGGCTTGTTAATGGCTATCACATCGCTGTCCTCATAGAGGATTTCCAACGGCAGGTCTTCCGCGACCGCGCGCAATGGAGTCAGCTCCGCGGGCTCCACCTCAATCCGTTCCGAGCCTTTGATCTGGTAGGAACGTTTCTCCGCTTGGCCATTGACGCGCACGCGAGCCTGTTTGATCCAGTCTTGCAGGCGGGAACGGCTGTACCGCGGCAAACGCTCATGCAACAGTTGATCCAGGCGCTTGCCGGTGTCGCTCGCGGCGGTTTCAAATTCGATCATGCTTCCACAACCAGTTATATTCAAGAGGTGATCCGAAGCGCAATCGTTCCCGTGGCGGGGACCGGCACGCGGCTGCTGCCCGCCACCAAGTCCCAACCCAAGGAGATGCTGCCCGTCGCGCGCAAACCCATCGTTCAATATGTGGCCGAGGAATTGATCGCGAACAAGATCGATCAGATTTTGTTCATCACCGGACGGAACAAGACGTCCATCGAGAATCATTTCGACACGGATCCGGAGCTGGTACGAAGTTTAAGCGCGGCCAACAAACAGGACTTGCTGGATGCGCTGCAATTCGACGATCGCAACGCTCACTTTTTCTACACGCGGCAGCGGCTGCAGAAGGGTCTTGGCGATGCCGTGCTGTGTGGCGAGAATTTCGCGGGCAACCAGCCTTTTGTAGTGGCCTTGGGCGATTCCATTCTGGGGCTGCACGCGCAATCGAAGACGGTTCTGCGCATGACGGAATTATTCGAGGAACGTCAAGCCAGTTGCGTGATCGCGGTGGAAGAGGTGCCACCGGACCAGACCGTTCACTACGGAATCATCAAGGTGGAAGAGAACGCGGGAGAATGTTTGCGCGTGGTCGATCTGGTGGAGAAGCCGAAACCGGGGCATGCTCCGAGCAACCTGGCGATCGCCGGGCGGTACGTTTTTTCTCCGGCCGTGTTCGATAAGATTCGCAACGTCCGGCCGGATGCGCGGGGTGAAATCCAACTCACCGATGCCATGGCGCAGATGAGCCGCGACGGCGCGCGGATGTTCGCGGTGAAGCTGCCGGCAAGTGAAAGACGCTACGACATCGGCAATTTTCCAAGCTATTTTGAAACATTCGTCGAATTCGCGCTCGCCGATCCGATGTACGGCGCCGAGCTGCGCGAGAAGCTTGAATATCTGCTGGAGAAATCACGATCAGCCGTGAACGAGTAATTCTCCCGCTGCTGTTTCTTGGCCTGCTCGCCACGCGGCTGTGCCACAGCGGTATCGTTTGGGTGGAAGAAGCGTATCCAACGGCCGCGGCGATTCAGATTCTGCACGGCAAGGGGCTGTATAGCAACATCTGGTTCGATAAACCGCCGCTATCGGCATACCTGTATTTGCTGTGGGACGCGCGGATCGGCATACCCCTACGAATCGCCGGCGCAGTTTTTATTTTTCTCTGCTGCCTGATGATGTGGCGGTTCGCGGTGCGGATATGGGGACCGCGGGAGGGTCTGGCCGCCGCGCTTTTTCTGGGATTCTTCCTCACGTTCGGGATTCCGTCGGCGGTAATGGCGTTGGCTCCGGACCTGCTGATGGTGCTGCCGCACATCGCGGCGGTTTATCTGGCGTGGCGCGGGCGGGCCTTCCTGAGCGGGTTAACGGCAGGCATCGCAATGCTGGTGAATGCGAAGGCGGTGTTCCTGCTGGCGGCGTGCGCTCTGTGGACTTGGCGGTTGCTACCGCTAACGCTGCTTGGTTTCGCACTCCCGAATCTTGCGGCGTTCTTGTGGTTCGGCCAGCCGTATATCCAGGAAGTTTGGAGATGGGGGGCGATGTACTCCGAACAGACGTTCGCATTTTCGACGGGCATGATGCGAACGCTAAATTGGGCCGGCTATCAATGCGCGCTGGTCGTCGCCGCGGCGTACGCGTTGTTAAAAGAGAAACACTGGCGAATGTTGGTGTGGCTGCTTTTATTTCTGGGCGCGGTCGCCGCGGGCTGGCGGTTTTTTCCGCGCTACTACTTCCAACTGCTGCCGGTGGTGGTGCTGCTGGCCGCGCGCGGATACACTCTGCTGGGCCGGTGCCGGGCCATCGTCTGGGTGCTGTTGCTGATTCCCCTGGCGCGCTTTGGTCCGCGATATGTCACGCTGGCGAGCGACCTTTTACACGGCCGGCAAGCCGAATGGAGCGATCTGGCAATGAATCAGGATAGCCATGAAGCTGCGGGAAAGATTGGGCCAGAAGGATCGCTGCTGGTGTGGGGCTATCGGCCGGATGTTTTCGCGTATACACGGATGCCGGCCGGATCGCGGTTTCTGGATTCGCAGCCGCTTACCGGCGTCCTGGCCGATCGGCATTTGAATAGTTCAGAAGTGGCCGTGCCAACCTGGGCGGCACAGAATCGGCGCGAGTTGACCGGAACGAAACCCGATTGGATTGTGGATGGCTTGGGGCCGTTGAACCACAGCCTCGCGATTACGGAATATTCGGACTTGAAGGAATGGTTAGGAAGCTATCGGGAAGTTGGCAGAACGAAGTTTTCTGTGATCTACAAACGACGGTGAGGAATTACTTGCCGCTCCAGCACGCGCGGCGCTTTTCCAGAAACGCGGAGATGCCTTCCTGCGCGTCGTCGGCCAGCGCGTTCATGGTCATGACTTCTTTCGCGTAGGCGTAGGCTTTGGGTTGGTCGAGATCGATCTGTGAATAGTAGGCTTGTTTTCCGAGTGCTACCGTAAAGCTGCTTGCTTCGGCGATCTGGCAAGCTAAGCGGCGCGTTTCCGCTTCGAGTTGTTCCGCCGGAACGACGCGATTTACCAGTCCCCATTCGGCCGCCATCGGCGCATCCACCAGTCTGCCGGTCAGCAGCATCTCCAGGGCACGCTTGCGTCCGATGGCGCGGCTCAAGGCGACCATGGGCGTGGTGCAGAACAATCCGATCTTCACTCCGGGTGTTGCGAAAGCGGCATGCTCGCTGGCGATTGCGAGATCGCACGTTGCCACCAATTGGCAACCGGCAGCAGTGGCTAATCCATGAACCTGCGCGATGACCGGCTGGGGAATAGACTGGATTTTCGTCATCAGCTCCGTGCAGACGTCGAAGATCCGGCGGTAGTCGGTAACGTTGCGAGCCACCATCTCGCTCAGATCGTGACCCGAGCTGTACACTTTGCCATTGGCTGCCAGGATTATTGCGCGAACGCCGGTGTCGGTGGAGAACTCGTCGAGGCAGCGGATCAGCTCCAGCATTAGCTCCAACGAAAGTGCGTTACGGCGATCGGGCCGGTTGAGAGTGATTATTCCGAGTTGACCGTCGGTAGACCGTAGCAGATTCTGGTAAGTCATGGTTAGTCGCTGTCGTCGGTGACCTTTAATACTGACAAGAAGGCTTCCTGTGGAATCTCGACCCGGCCCACGCGCTTCATCCGCTTTTTGCCTTCCTTTTGCTTCTCCAGCAGCTTGCGTTTACGCGAGATGTCACCACCATAGCACTTGGCCAAGACGTTCTTGCGCATCGCCGCTATCGTTTCACGCGCCACTATTTTGTTGCCGATGGCCGCCTGCAACGCTACTTCGAACATCTGGCGCGGGATCAGCTTTCGCAGCCGTTCAATCAACATTTTCCCGCGGTCGTAGGCGAAGTCTTTGTGCACGATGATGGACAACGCATCCACCGGCTCGCCCGCCACCAGCACGTCCAGCTTCACCATCGGCGAAATTCGGTGGCCCGCCAAATGATAGTCGAGCGACGCATAACCGCGCGAAGCGGATTTCAAGCGATCGTAGAAATCCAGGACGATTTCGTTCAGCGGCAGCTCATAGAGCAACATCACGCGGCCGGTGCCGATATACTCGAATTTCTTCTGATTGCCGCGCTTCTCTTCCAGCAGTTTCAGGATCTCGCCCACGTATTCTTCGCGCGTGATCACCGTGGCATCGATGATGGGTTCTTCGATGTGCTTGATCGCGGAGGGATCCGGAAACTTAGTTGGGCTGTCGACTTCGATGACGCTGCCATCCAGGCGCGTGATTCTATATTTCACTCCCGGCGCGGTCGTAATCAGGTTGATCTCGAACTCGCGCTCCAACCGCTCCTGCACGATCTCCAGGTGGAGCAGTCCCAGAAAGCCGCAGCGGAACCCGAAGCCCAGCGCCATTGAATTTTCGGGTTCGAAGCTGAAGGCGCTGTCGTTGAGACGTAATTTTTCGAGCGCATCGCGCAGCCGGCCGTGCTCGTGCGATTCCACCGGGTAAAGACCGGCGAAGACCATGGCCTTTACTTCCTGGAATCCGGGCAGGGGCTCGGACGCGGGGTCGACGGCGCTGGTGATCGTGTCGCCGATCAGCGCATCGGAGACAGTTTTAATATTCGCGAACATGATCCCGACTTCACCGGCCGCAAGCTCATCGCAAGGTATCGGCTTGGGCGACTGATAGCCCAGACCTTCCACGTCGAACGTTTTCCCGTTCGACCAAAGCTTGATCTTTTGTCCCACCTGCAAGCGGCCATCGATGATGCGCGCCAGGATGATCACGCCCCGGTAGGGATCGAACCAGGAGTCGAAAATCAGCGCCCGCAACGGATCGTCGGGCGAACCTTTCGGCGGAGGCACCAGATGTACCACGGCTTCGAGGACATCTTTTACCCCCAGGCCGCTCTTCGCGCTCACCAACAGCGCGTCCTTGGCTGGAAGGCCGATCAACTGTTCAATCTGTTCGCGAATCCGCTCCGGCTCAGCCGACGGCAGGTCAATTTTATTGATTACCGGGATTATTTCGAGATTGTGCTGCAGCGCCAGGTAGGTGTTGGCCAGCGTTTGCGCCTCCACGCCTTGCGACGCGTCCACTACCAGCAGCGCGCCTTCGCACGCTTGCAGACTGCGGGAAACTTCGTAAGTGAAGTCGACGTGACCCGGTGTATCGATTAAGTTCAGTTGATACATCTGGCCATCCTCGGCCAGATAATTCAGACGGACCGCGTGGGCTTTGATGGTGATGCCGCGCTCCCGCTCCAGATCCATCGTATCGAGAACCTGGGCCATCATTTCACGCTGCGCCAAAGCGCCGGTGATCTCCAGCAGACGGTCTGCCAGCGTGGACTTTCCGTGATCTATGTGCGCGATGATAGAGAAGTTCCGGATGAACTGGGGATCCATGCGGTAGAATGAGGACCTGAAATCAAATTATCCCATATGTCCCAAGTGATCGAAGGAAATCTCGATGCGAGCGGCTTCAAATTCGTTGTTGTGCTCGCGAGATTCAACGGCCTGATCACGGATCGCCTGCTGACCGGCGCGATGGATGCGTTGAAGCGTTCGGGCGCCAAGCGGAACAACATCGAAGTCGTGAAAGTTCCGGGGGCATGGGAACTTCCGCTGGCCGTGAAGACAATCGCGGACGTGAAAAAGCCGGATGCTATTATTGTGTTGGGCGCCGTGATTCGCGGTGACACTCCTCATTTCGAGCATGTCGCGAATCAAGCCGCTATTGGTGTCGCACAGGCGGGACTCGCATCTGGAATTCCGGTGGCATTCGGAGTTCTTACTACCAACACGATGGAGCAGGCCATCGACCGATCGGGCGGGAAGAGCGGCAATAAAGGTTACGATGCCGCCATCACCGCTATCGAAATGGCCGATCTTCTGCGCAAGCTGCGAAAATAGCGCGAAGCAAGTATGGCCGCCCGTCATCGATCACGCCAGCGCGCATTGCAGGTCCTTTATCAATGGGACATGACCAAGCAGCCGGTGGAGCAAGTCATTTCTTCCTTTTATGAAACACTGTATTCGGAAGAAGAGGGAAAGCCCGCGCTGGCGCGCGACGAGTTCATGGAAGAACTGGTCACGGGCACTTCCAAAATGGCGACGGCGATCGACGATCGAATTGTCGCGAAGTCGGAAAACTGGAAGCTTGACCGCATGCCTGTCGTCGATCGCAACATTTTGCGATTGGCGATCTACGAAATGAGCCGCCAGGAGACTCCCGCGGCGGTGGTCATCGACGAAGCGCTCGAGTTGGCGCGGCAATTTTCGGGCGAAGAATCGGTCGGGTTCGTCAATGGGATTCTGGACGCGGTTCATCGGGAAGAATGAATATTCTCATGGTGGCGTCCGAAGCCACGCCATTTTCGAAGACCGGCGGGTTGGCGGATGTGATGGGCGGGCTCCCCGCTGCACTGGCGGCACGTGGCGAGCATGTGGCTGTAGTGACTCCCGCTTATCGCCAGAACGAGGATCCGGATCCTCCGCGTGAGGCTTATCGGAATTTGTGGATTCCGTTGGGCCCTGGCTATTCGGTTGACATATGGGAGCTCACCGAGCGCAACGTCGCCTTCTATTTCGTTCATTGCCCGCCGTTGTATGACCGCGATGGCATCTACGGATCGGGTGGTTGGGATTTCCCGGACAACCATATCCGCTATGGCGTTCTCTCGATGGCGGCCCTGGGCGTAGCACGGCACTTATTTCCAGCGAATATTATCCACGCGCACGACTGGCAGACCGGGTTGCTTCCCGTCTATCTGCGCGAGCACTTCAGCGCAGATCCAACCTTCGCCGGCGTGAAGCTATTGTTCACTATTCACAATCTCGGCTATCAGGGAATTTTCCCGCCGGAGGCGATCTCGCAGATCGGCTTGGATCCGAGACTCCTCAATCCCGAACAACTGGAGTTCTTCGGCAAGCTCTGTTTGCTGAAGGGAGGCATTGCCTGGAGCGACGCTATCAGCACCGTAAGCAAGGGTTATGCGCGCGAGATACAAACGCCGGAATACGGCTTCGGCCTGGATGGATTTCTCCGCAAGCACGGGCCGATTGAAGGGATTGTCAACGGCGTCGATTACCAGGAGTGGAATCCGGAAAACGATCCCCACCTCGCGCGCAAGTATTCCGTGAACGATCTTTCCGGGAAGCGGGCATGTAAGCGCGACCTTCTGGAAGAGTACCGGTTGCCGGCCGATTTGGATCGGCCGCTGATCGGGATCGTCTCCCGTTTCGCCTCTCAAAAGGGCTTCGACCTGGTTGCCGACGCCGCCTCTGCTTTGCTGGATGAAGAAGTCAGCATGGTCGTGCTGGGGTCGGGCGATTCCGAATACGAAGCCATGTTCCGTTATCTGGCGCACGCTCGTCCGGACCAAGTGGGTCTCCGCATTGGCTATGACAATCCGTTAGCCCATCGAATCGAAGCCGGCGCCGACATATTCCTGATGCCCAGCCGCTATGAACCCTGTGGCCTCAACCAGATTTACAGCCTGAAATACGGCACTGTACCGGTGGTACGCGCTACCGGGGGATTGGATGATACCATTGACGAGGATACTGGTTTTAAGTTCCGGGAATATACCGGAAGCGCGCTGCTCCAGGCCGTTCGCTCGGCTGTAACCGCCTATCGCGATCGAGATGGATGGGTTTCCATGATGCGGCGCGGTATGCAAAGGGATTTTTCCTGGAGCGCCGCCGCAGGGGAATATGCGAGCCTCTACCGGCGGCTAACCGGATGAATCTTTTCGCCAGTTCTTGCATCTATTTAGAGGAGACTTAAGAGATTATGGCTGGTGCTAACACTCTGACTTTCACTGACGCGGGCTGGGACAAGGAAGTCCTGAACTCGGAGGTTCCGGTTCTGGTAGATTTCTGGGCGGAATGGTGCGGACCTTGCCGGATGATGACGCCGACGGTAGATGCCGTTGCCGAAGACTATCTCGGCCGGGTCAAGGTCGGGAAATTGAACGTCGACGAAAATGGGGCGACGGCCATGCGTTACAACGTTCGCGGCATTCCTACCCTGCTGCTTTTCGAGGGCGGGAAAGTGGTGGAGCAAAAGGTCGGCGCGGTTGGAAAACCTGATCTGCAGAAGATGCTCGACGCGCATCTGACAACGGCAGAAATAGTGGCAATGCCGGAAAAAGTGGCGACGCC
>CATPCJ010000101.1 GCA_955652915.1 uncultured Bryobacteraceae bacterium | reverse complement strand
TGAACCCCGAAAAGACGATTCAGAGATTGGTGCAACGGCTCGGAAGGCTTGGGGTTGAGGTCGCCATCGCGCCAAAGGAGGCGAACGCCTAACTATTGAATACAAGGACGCTAGCGGCCGAAGTTTTCTAAGGACTCGCGTGATGCCGACGCAGCAACCGTCACGCGGTGAGCACAGCGCCGCCGTCAATCACGTATTCGGTGCCGGTGCTGGAAGCGGCGCGCGGAGACGCTCGGAAGGCGACGAGATCCGCTACTTCCTCCGGCCGAGCGGGGCGTCCGATGGGGATGCCGCCGAGAGCGAGTCCATCAGGATGTTGCGGGCACCCTCGTAATCAGTGCCCTTGTTCGCCGCCAACTCGTGACCAAACCCATGGCGGCTTCTGTCTCGACCCAACCGGGGGAAACCCGTACCGCGCGAATGCCCTGGGGGCTCACCTCCTGGGACAAACCCTTGCTGTAGTTCGCGAGGGCGGCCTTCGCCGCGGCATAGGCGATGGCGGCTTCGGGCAGGGGCATCACGCGCGGGATCGAAGTGATGAACGATCACGCCAGAGCCCTGAGCGAGCATCATCGGCAAGAGCGCCCGGTCCAGCCGGACAGCGGGGAACAGATTTAAGTCGAGTGCGCGATGCCACTCGTTATCATCGAGGACCGCGAAGCCGCCAGCGGGGGCTGACGATCCGCCGACGACATGGACGATGACGTCGATGCCGCCGAGCCGCGCAGCCTTCAGCGGTGGTGATACGAGCAAACTCGCATCGGCAATGCCGCCGGGCTGTGTACGGGCGGTGGTGAGAACTGTCGCCTGGCCGATTCCCTTGCTGCCGCCCGTTACCAGAACGTGCTTGCCGTCAAATTCATTGGGATCATCCGTGAACTCATGCGTCATCAATGTGTCTCCAGCGATGCGATTTTACCTGCTTCAAGTCTGAATACGAACGGAGCGGCTCGACTATGTGAAAATACATGTTTCATGCAGGAGGGTACCAGCGACCCACGATTTCCGAAGCACTTCGACGGAACGCGCTTCTACAATCCGGATGCTCCACAGGCAGCCGGGTTTCTTAAGGCACTCCGATGGAAGCTGACCAGCCGGCCTGAGCGGTCGCCCCGTTTCATTTCGGACGTCGAGCAA
Source organism: uncultured Bryobacteraceae bacterium (assembly GCA_955652915.1). GTDB lineage: Bacteria > Acidobacteriota > Terriglobia > Bryobacterales > Bryobacteraceae > Palsa-89. The sequence continues at coordinate 7,441 of CATPCJ010000101.1, read as the reverse complement.
TCCGTACCGCCCCGGCGCGTGGAAGGCGGAGTGCGAATCACTCTGGTGAACCACTCGACCGTGCTGCTGCAGCAGCGCGGCTCGAACATTTTAACGGATCCAATTTGGTCCGAACGAGCGAGTCCTCTGTCCTGGGCAGGTCCGCGGCGCCGGAGGAAACCGGGAGTATCCTGGAAGGATCTGCCGCCTATCGACGCCGTGCTGATCAGCCACAATCATTATGACCACCTGGATCTGGCGACACTGCGCCGGCTGGGGGCTCGCGGAGATTCCACATTCGTTGTTCCGGCCGGCGGGGCTCGGCTGCTACGCTCGGAGAACATAGGACCCGCTCACGAGCTGGATTGGGGCGAATCATTGTCGCTCCCGGATTTCACCATCCACTGCGTCCCGGCCATGCATTTCTCAAGCCGGGGAATTCTCGACCGCAACATGACTCTGTGGTGCGGGTATGCGATCGAATGTAGGGAACGGCTGGTATATTTCGCGGGAGACACCGCCTTCGGAAGTCATTTCGCACAGATTCGGGAAAAGTTCGGGCCGCCACACCTCGCGCTATTGCCGATCGGCGCGTACGAACCACGCTGGTTCATGTCGCCGATACATATGGCTCCCGAGGAGGCGATCAGAGCGCATGAGATCCTGGCCGCCGGGACCAGCATCGCGATCCACCATGGGACTTTCCAACTGGCGGATGAGGGCCTCGACACTCCGCACAAACAGCTCAACGCTTACGCTGGGCACGAGTCTTTTCTGGTCCTCAAGAACGGCCAATTTGTCGACATGCCATGACGATCGACAAGCACACGCTCGCGTTGGTCAGCATAATCGGGAGTTCACTTGACGTGCTCGGCGCGTTATATCTGGCCTACGATCTGCTGGGCGGGGAACACGGACCATTGCGGACTCTGACTCGCGCGGTCACCTACGGGACACTCTACGGAGCCGGCTACGGCTTGGCCCTGGGGCCAGTATTCGGCCTGGCAAGCGGTGTGGCGCATGGCATCACTCTCGGCTGGGAGTACGCGCGCGCTTCCCGTCAAGATCCGAAGCCGGGATTCTGGGTGGACACGGCCATGAGCGCGATTCGCGGGTGCGGTTTTGCTTTGGGCGCTTCCTATTCATTCGGCCCCGCATTCGGCATCACGTTCGGCGTGTTGAGCACGGCCGGACAAGCGATCGTCTATCGACTTGGCGTCCGGCCGGACGCCGAATACAAACCCGCGACCCGTCCGCGTTTGAGCCGGTTCCAGTTGTTGGCGGCGGCGAATCGCACGGTGGGCTACGCGGTTACCGGCTACGTCAGCAGCGTGGTGGCGCAGCAAGGGGAACACGCGATCGCGATCGGGCTGAAAACGGGACTGGCCATTGGCGTGGTCACAGCCTTCATCGGTCCTTTCACGCCTTTCATAGAATGGACGGCCGATCATCTGCCCGAAAGACGCATGGGTGTCTTTGGCGTTGGCCTGATTGTGATCGGCTTCGCGCTGCAATCCGTCCAGTATTGGGTGACGCTGCTCAATGTGGGTATTGGTAATAAATGAAGACCGGTATTATCGGAACGGAAATATGAGGCGGCCAGTTTTTAGGGGGCTGGTCTTCTTTGGTCTTCGCGATGCACAACGAGGGAAAAGATACGGGGACGGAGGACGTGTCGGATCGACGAAATCGTCCGCAATTCTCCGCTCACCGGCCAACAGTTCGCAATCGATTTCATACGCGTCCTCGCGCTCTAACAGGATGCTGAAAACACATTCCGGGAGCGCTCTCTCACGGTCGCGGTTCTGTAAGTTGTGTGGACCATGACCGTTGGTAAGAGGCTTACGCCCCCGGCGACCTCGTCCGCTGACAAGCTGAGGCTTTACGACCAGGTAAAACAACGCGTTTCCAAAAGTACGCTACTGCACGGCCTTTGTCTCCGGCTTATGCTTTGCATTCCAATCTTTGGCCCGTTTCTCCGCGTCCGCTATTTGCGTTTTTGTCATCTTTAATCGAACCCCGGCACGACCATCTATAAGACCCCGTTGCGCAGCAAGAGTGAACCACATGTAGGCCTCCAGGAAGTCGGGCTGTGCGCCCTTGCCGTGAAAGAAAACCGTTCCTAGATTCAACATGGCAGTAGGGTCGCCAGCATCAGCCGCGATCTTCAGCCACTGGGTGCAATCGGCTCCCGGTGTAAGGCCCCCTTTTTCCATTAACGCCATGGTTCCAAGTCGCGCAGCAGCCGGTAGGCTGCCTCGGTCGACTGACCGCCGCAGCCATCGCACTGCCTCCCTGTCATCCGCTGTGACACCCTCCCCTTCGAGGTACATAACCCCCACGTTGAATGCCGCCTCGCCTGAACCCGCATCTGCTGCCTTCTTCCACCACAACATTGCCTGTGCAAAATCTTGTGGTCCATCACTGCCGTCCACACAGAGGCTCGCGTAAACGTTCATGGCACCAATGTGCCCCGACCTGGCAAGCTCAAGGTAGCTGGGGCGAGCATTCTTCCCAGCGGGATGATCCATTCCCAGCAGCCAAAACTGTGCGTCAAGAGTACCCTGCTTGGCGGACATCTCGTACCAGCGACGGGCTTCTGTCGAGTTCTGCTTGAATACCCGACTGCCACCGTCGTATGCCAGGCCAAGCGTGACCTGGGCGTCTGCGTCTCCCTGGAGCGCATGCTCGCGGACAATGGAAAGCTCATTCGCAGAAAGCTGCCCCACACGGCGTATCTGAGATGCTGGCTCTTCAGCGTGTAGTGCTACAAGAAAGAAGAGCGGCGCGAAGGCGACAAGGATCTTCGTGGGGGCGCGGCTTCCGTGCGCGGTGGTGACGTGTAGCGAAGCTGCCGAGGTCACGAACGTGAATGCTGTGAACACTACAGCTAAGTTTACTCGAAGCCGGCGACGCGTTCGGAACTGCCCACGCAATACCGTATAGCGTATTCATATCCCATCGATCTGTCTCGTTGAACAACTTACCTGTCGAGAAGGGCCGTCTGCCTGTCGCGGCACGTGATCGGTTGATCCAGGTACCAGATGACGCGACGGCTGCATGTGTGTTGCGTCCCTCGACCGCAGGGTTGCCGACGCTCTTGAGTTCGTGAGCCGCGTTGAAGTCCCAGATTTGCCGGATTGAATTGCTAGCCACGGCGGTTGCTTTGCGCGCCTCCGATCAGTCGCGACGGGGAGATTCGGGCTCTCCGGTACATACGATCTGGTGGGACCGGCAGCAAAGACTTCTTTTGGATCAGACTATGAAACGCGGTTAGGCTTCCCGCGGTACGCGGCCGCCACGCGGTTGTCCCGCCGGCGGCGAAGCGGCTATTGCGACCTGGCCACGGCGATTTGTGCATTCACCCTGATTGGGGGGCCGTCGTCCGGGTTGACGCTGGACGGGCGATTCGGCACGGTGAAACGATCGATAGCGCCCGGCTGAAACACCAGGGCCATACTGGAACCGCCATAACTGAAGTACCCCAGCAGGTCACCCTTCTTCACGCGGTCATCGGGATTGACCTGGATTGTCACCGACGAGATTTCGGTTATGCCGATGGGGATGACGCAGACCATGCCGATGAACGGATCGTCGCTCTCGATGAACACCAGTCCGCGAGTGTTCACCGACGCTTCGTAGCCTTGGGAATAGGTCGCCGCGGTGGGATCGAACCCGGCAGACTCCGCGTTGCTGAACATCAACCCATCCACGACTTGCCGATGCTTGACAACGCCCGCAATAGGCGCCCTCCATTTGTGATAATCCGCGCCGCTAAGAAACGACTGGAAAACGCTGCCGCCGATGAACCGTTCGACATACTGGCCTTGCAGCATGTTGACCAGAGAGTAGGGCTGCCCTTTCAACCAGAACGTGTCCGTTGGCTGAACGTTCGACGCAATGTTGTAGACCTTTCCGTCGTTCGCGGACACGATAACTTTGGGATCATGCGGCTTTTCAATGGGGCGGCACGCCGGCTTGATCTCGCGATGAAAGTAATCGTTGAAGGACGACCATCCCCAATGCGGCTTCGATTTATCGAACTCAAATTCCCACAGCTTGTTGAACCAAAACGCGGATTGGGACAACCACCCAAACTCGCCTTCATTCAACACGTACAGGCTTTTTTCACCGTTGAGGAAGTTGCACCACTCTTTGAGTATTCCCCTGATTGCACCGTTAAACTCGGTGTTCCTGAAAATGGCTTCACCGGCCGGCGTCATCATCATGTAGGTAAACAGGGTGGACATCGGGAAGGTGTTTTGTTTATTGGGGTCGGGGTTATAGAGCGGCGCGGTGGTGGCGATCCGATTTAATGCCTCCAGCAACTCCCCAGTGTCGTCAATGTTCTTATACTGGGGCGGCACCTGGCCGATCATCTCCTCGACGTACATCCGGACAATGCCGTTGAGTTCGATCAGCTTCGCCAGCGCGTCGACCGCCGGAATGTGGCGGCTCTTCTCGCCTTTCGCTCTTGCGGCGACAATCTCTCTCTTCAGATTTTTTTGCCACTCGTCCACACTTGCTCTGTCTTTGGGCAGGTAGCCGGCGAGCCGGGCCAATAGTCTTTGATATTTCGCTTCGATCGCTTGCTCGGAATGATCCATCATTATCTTCCTCTCTGTAATTCAAACCGGTCCACAGATCCGTAGGAGCGGTCATTAGCGCATACGGCGCATCCCTTAGATGTTAACCTGCCGGGCATCGCCGACCCCGGCCCTCTAGCGCCGGCGACCGCTCCATTGGAAGGTGTGAAAAAATCGCTCTAAGATCCACATAGGCAAGAATGCCTGTGCCACACAGTGGCATTCTTGCCTGTGTTGTTTGTGATTTTTTCACAGCTTCTTACCGTCGCGGTTCAGTTTTGCTTGTACACTGTTCCGCCCTTCATCACAAACTTCACACGACGCAATGCGGAAATATCTTTCAAAGGATCGCCATCCACGGCAATCAGGTCGGCCAGCATGCCGGGTTTCACCTGGCCGATGTCCATGTGCAGCACGCGTCCGGCGACCGATGTGGCGGCTTTCAACGCGTCCACCGCCGGCATTCCGTAGTTCACCATCAGCTCGATTTCGCGCGCATTCTCACCATGCGTGAATACGCCTACGTCGCTGCCGCTCAGAATCGTGACACCCGCATCGAGAGCCATTTTGAAACTGGCGCGTTTGCGGACGATGCCCGGCGGATCCGGCTGTTGACCTTTCTTCCAGCCGGCGTACTGCGTGGTTGCGTCGCCCGCCGCCAACGTGGGACAGAGCGCCACGCGATGTTCCGCCATCAACTTGAAAATCTCGGGCGTGCCGTTGTCGCCGTGTTCGATGGTCTCCGCGCCGCCAAGAATCGCGCGCCGCATGCCTTCGGGCGTGACGGTATGCACGGCTACCGGGACGCCCGCGCTCTTGGCGGTTTCCACCGCGAGCTTCATTTCATCCAGCGAGAATGTTGGATGCGATCCCGGCAGTGGACCCCAGCGGTAATCGCCGTACAGCTTGATCCAATCCGCTCCGTGGCCGATCTGATCGCGAACCACACGCGTCAGGCTGTCGACTCCATCGGCCTCTTCGGCGCCTTGCGGCACCTTCCATTCGAGCGCGAATCCGTTGGGTCCGTAGCTTCCGGTAGCGACGATGGCTCGCGTTGAGGCCAGCACGCGCGGACCGGGGACGATGCCTTGGTTCACGGCCTGCTTCAGCTCGACATCCGCGTAACCCGCGCCTTCGGTACCGAGATCGCGAATCGTGGTGAAGCCCGCCAGCAAAGTCGCGCTCAGATGATTTACCGCCCGCGCCGCCCGTAGCGCCAACCCTTCGTGCAATACCTGATCGTTCCACACCGTCTCGTTATAGGGATGCAGCAGGACGTGCGAGTGCCCCTCCACCAAACCCGGCAACAGAGTTGTGCCCGCCAAGTTCACTACCTTCGCGCCAGCGACGTCAATGCCGGCAGCGGGACCGGCGGCTTCGATCCTCTCGCCCTTCACCCGTACAGCCCAGCCCTGGTGCAAGGTCTCGCCATCGAAGACGCGAGCCGGCTGCAAGACAATGGTCTGTCCCAACGCGATGGTCCAGATCAGAAAGAGAAGGAAATAGATACCGCGATGTACTCGCATTGAGAAATTATATGTTTTATCGATCGTCGAATTTGTGGGCCGGCACCTGGAGCGTAATCGTGACGAATTCGGCGGGCTTCAAAGGTGCGAACCCCACCACGACATTCAGCAGTCCATTGTGGATATCGCTTGGCGTCATGGTTGTGCGGTCGCAGCGCACGAAATAAGCTTCCTCCGGGGTTTGTCCCTGAAATGCGCCCTGCCGGAATAGACGGTGCATGAACTCGCCGATCGTCGAACGCACATTTGACCAAAGCGGCTCGGCATCCGGCTCGAGCGCTGCCCACTGCAGGCCGCGGTATAACGATTCCTCAATGAAAAGCGCGGTGCGCCGCACCGGTATGTACCTGAACCGATCGCTCAGAGCGTCGGCTCCGCGCATGGTCCGCGAGCCCCAAACCACGATGCCGGCGGCCGGGAACTTTCGCACACAGTTGATTCCGAGCGCGTTTAGAATGCCGTTGTCCACATCAGTCAGAGACACGGATAAATCCGCAATACCTAAAATGACAGCCTCGATCCCGGCCGGTGCGGTCCACACGTCTTGTGCCGCGTCGGTGCTGGCGATGATGCCGGCAATCGCTCCGCCCGGCGCGAATTCTTCATTTCCGCCCCGCGGCGGATTCAGTTGCATGATCCTGGGAAAGTAGAAAGCGGCATTGGCGCTGCGCCGCAAACCGAAATGCTCGAATCCGTCCGCCGCTTGCTGGCGCGTCTTCCACGTTCGGGGCGAGTCCACGATGAGCATAGCCCGGCGCTTTTCGCAGAGAGTTAACGCGGCCTCCCAAACCGCGGGATCGACATCGTCCAGTTCGGAAACATCGCCGCCGGTGTGCGGTGGAATGCATAGCAGATTGAACAGATCTGTTTTTTCGAGCGCATAAATTCCTGTTTTGTCCGCCTCGCTGCCGATCATGTTCCCGGTGTTGAGGTCCGATCCATCCGAACCGCTGGAAAATGCGTGTAAGTCGCCGCGCGCCGCATCTCCTCGCGGTGGATCCTGCGGCAACGGGCCATCCACGTCCACCAATTTGGATCCGGTTCGGAGTATTTCGTCAATTCGGCGGTTGCTGTTACGGACGGTCAGGCCCCGGAATTCTTCAGAGACGCCTGTTCCCTGCTCGTGAATGCGCAGGTTAAACACCTGGCCTGCGACATCCCCAAAAGGCAAATTCAACTCGGTGGCAAGCGTTGCGCGGCGCGTTCTGGCGCGGCCACTCTCTCGTACCGAGCTAAATGGAAATCTGACATTCGCTAATAGCCGATTGCCCCACGATCCCGGCGATTTCGCCTTCAGGATCAATGGTTCGCGAGATTCGCCCGTGCCGGGAAGCGCGACCCGCGCGCAGC
>CATPCJ010000100.1 GCA_955652915.1 uncultured Bryobacteraceae bacterium | reverse complement strand
TCAGATATCCGGGCGGGACCGGCCAGTCAGGCCATGGCTTTGCAGCGTACACGGCCATGGAGGCGTTGGAAGACAACGGCGATCGAACGCCGTGACGGCTGAGAATTACAACTTGCTGTAGCTGGTCGCCAAGAGCGAGCACTGGAATCGCAAACGCCAACATGAGTCGAACGCTTCGCATATATCAAACCTCCACCTTTCTACATAGTCTAGGCGCATCCTCGTCGGGTCTGCTTCGCGCGACCTCCCGGCCGCGCTACGGGTCGAGAACGATCAGTTGTGTCTGGGAGTTGAGCAACTCAGCGCAAAGCATCTCGGCCAGTTGGATAATCCCAGGAACGGAGAATGACAACCTTGGCGCCGGGGACTTGGCTCAACAGGCGCTCGAAGTCGCTATCTGTCGAGACTACGGATGAAGTCGCGAGTGGCGGCGTAGTCCAGAATCTTACGATCGCCAACGCGGGCACGCCCGTTTCGAAGCGCACTTTCAGAATCAGGGAAAAGGTCGCGCAGCAATGGAACCAGTTTCGGCGACAGGCTTTCATCGAAGAGAAGCTTCAACGGCCGGGGGCTCTGTTCCCCGCAGCCAATTCGGCCGCGTAAGCGTACACGGCCAGAAAATCATCGGGTTCGAGTTGGGGATAATCAGCCAGGATTTGCTGCGGGGATGCTCCACTTGAGAGCCACTCCAAAATCTCCTGAACCGTATTCCGATGACCGCGAATGCAGGGCTTCCCGAACCGCACATCAGAATCGATCGTGATCCGCTGAAGGAGTGAAGCACGTGATGCTGGCATGGGCGTTCCCTTTAGTCATTGTATCCCGCCGCGGATCTGGATCACTGAGACGATAAGTCGGCATCCGGTGGAAGTGCGTCCAAGCGAGAGCAACTGAGCGCATCCTAATAGATGTCCAAATCCAGAGACAGGCCAAGGCCTGTCCCCGGCAGGATGCCATCCTGCCCCACATAAGAATGTCTAAACTCCAGAGACAGTCCAAGGCCTGTCCCACACCGCTATGTGCTAACGTAGCGAGGGCTGACGCGTTCGCGCTCGTATCCAAACATGCAGTTCATCGACTTGTCATTCGTGAAGCGCCTGGAAACGGCGGTGGCGCTGTGCGGCAAAGAATGCGCCGAGCAAGCGCAGTTGCGAACCCCTGGCATTGCGGCAGTAGTCGAGCATATGGCAGGGGGGATTGCTGTTTTTGCGGGTATCGATTCGCCCATTACCCAAGCAGTCGGCATCGGACTGAATGGCCCAGTTACGGAGGCAGACCTCGACCGGCTGGAAGATTTCTACTTCCGCCGCGGCGCGCCGGTTAACTTGGAATTGTGTCCGTTCATCGATCCATCGTTGGTCGAATTGCTCGGCAAGCGGCCTTACCGGCTTGCTGAATTCTCCAATGTGCTGGTCCGCGAGCTTCATCCCGAAGAAACATTCGCCCCTCCGCCCGCGGGTGTTACGGTTCGTGTCGCGGAACTTGACGAAGCGAAAACTTTTACTCGCATTGTGGTGGAAGGCTTCGCCGACGGCGCGCCGGTGGCGCAGTCCATACTCGATATCGTGGAAGGTTTTTTCTATCGCACGGCGGGTTGTAGCATCTATGCGCTGGTGGATGGAGAGCTTGCGGGCGGCGCCGGGTTGGATATTCACGATGGAATTGCAGTGATGGCGGGCGCAAGCACTCTGCCGCAATTCCGGAAGCGCGGCGCTCAAAACGCGCTGCTGGCTGAACGATTGTCCCGGAGCGCGCAAAACGGCTGCGAATTCGCGATGACCATCACGCATCCCGGCACGGTCTCACAACGCAATTCCGAGCGCGCCGGATTCCGCATTGTTTACACCCGGACAAAGCTCGTTCGCGAATGTCCCGTAGCCCCGTTATAAACTATCAACCATGACGAGAAGACCGTTGTGGTTATTCCTTGCCGTGCCCGCTTTGTTGAGCGCACAAACGATCGCGATTCGGGCTGGGCATTTGATCGACCCGGAAACGGGCACGTCCGCGGCTAATCAGGTACTGCTTATCGAAGCCGGGAAGTTCACGGCCATCGGCTCGAATATCGCCATTCCGCAAGGCGCGGAAATCATCGATCTTTCGCAAGCCTACGTGTCGCCGGGTTTGGTGGACGCGCACAATCATTTAGCGCTCACCTACAAGAAGGACCCGGAGAACAATAGCTACTATCTCACCACCGTGATGGATTCCACCGCGATCCGCGCCATACAAGCGGTGTCGAATGGCATCACCATGATGAACTCCGGATTCACCGTGGTTCGGGATCTTGGCAACGCCGCGAATTATGCCGACACCGCGCTACGCGTCGCCATCGAACAAGGTTGGATTCCCGGACCCACCGTGATCAACTCCGGCATCATCATCGGCGGCATGGGTGGACAATTCTTTCCCGTACCGGAGCGGGCCAGCCTGGTGTATCCGGAATATCTGGACGCCGACACACCGGACGAAATCATCAAAGCCGTCCGCAAGAATATTTTGTACGGCGCGAAGGTGATCAAGATCATGGTGGACGCCAAATCCTACGGCTATACCGTGGATGAGATGAAGTTGTTTGTCGCGGAAGCGGCCAAGAGCGGTCTCAAAGTGGCGGGGCACGTTCAAACGCATGCGGGGGCATTGCGCGCGATCGAGGCCGGCATCTGGTCCATCGAACACTCGGGTGCGTTGGACGACCAGACGCATAAATTAATGGCACAAAAAGGAATTTGGCGAGTCGGCACGGAGACGCCGCTGTCCACCTTTTACAGTCCCAGCGAAGCGCGTTTTCAACGTCAAACGGAAGGAATGAAGAACGCCTATGCCAACGGCGTGAAGATGGCGTTTTCCACCGACGCGGATTATTTTATCCCCGGCATGACTCGTGGCGACATCGTGATCGACTTCTTAAGGAGCTGGAAGGCCGCGGGTATTCCGGCGCCGGAAATTCTGAAAATCATGACCACCAACGGCTACAAGGTTTGCGACATCCAAGACAAACGCGGACCAATCAGGATAGGCCTGCCGGCCGACCTGATCGCCGTCCGCGGAAATCCGCTGGAGAACATCGACGCGCTGCGGGAGGTAAACTTCGTGATGAAGGATGGCATGGTCTTCAAGCGGGACGGCGTGATGACGCCTGAGAAATTTTTCCATAGCGGTCCGGTGAATGGCTGGAGGACTCGGTAATGCGTGTCTTGTTCTTTTTGGCGCTGGCGTGTGGCGCGTCACAGAGTCAGAGTCTGAATTGCGATCTTCGAGAATACAAGCCAGTGGGCGGATTGACAGCGCAAGTTGCCGGGGGCATTCTGCAGGTCAGGTGGGAAGGCGAGCACAGCCAGGAGCTGCGCGCCGACTTTACGATTCGCGATACTCAACCGATTGTCCACGGACTGGCGATTCGCAGCGGCCAAGGAGACTGGCGAACTTTGGCCACCGATCTTACACCGGAGTTCGACATAACCACCGGCCGCCGGCGCATGTCCGAACAGCAACTCAGACCGCTCCGCGATCTGAAGCTACGGCTGACGCCGGAATTGTTGGACCACGAAAAGTGGAACGCGTTCTGGGACGCTCCGCTGGATGTTCCCGGCCGGCCGAACACCAACTCGGACTTGCCGCGCAAACCTGAAGAGGTCCAGCGAGCGAAGGCGGGTTATAACGCCACAGGCTGTACGGTGAAAACCGAAGGCACGCGACTCGAGGTGACGTTCCCAGGTTTGTCCATGGGCATCTTCGCGGGGCAATTGCGTTTCACCGTTTACAAGGGCGCAAATTTACTGCGTCAGGAAGCGATCGCCAAGACGGAGGAGCAGTCGGTTGCATACAAGTACAATGCGGGGCTGAAGGGTTTCGGCATCGATAAAGTGAAGGCCATCCAGTGGCAGGATGTGGCACGCTCCTGGCAGGCGTACGAATTTGGAGGCGCGGTCAACAACGATCCGGTAGCATTGCGCGCGCGCAACCGGTTGGCCATCGTGGAAACGCGCGAAGGATCGCTCGCGATCTTTCCTCCGCCTCACAAGTTTTTCTGGGCGCGGGAAATTGAAATGAATCTGGGGTACGTCTGGTATCGCAAGGACGACGAGAATTCCTTTTCCGCGGGCGTGCGCCAGGCTGAACACGAAGAAGAGTACCGTCCCTACGGGGTCTCCGACGATTTATGGACGCGGCGCGTAAACCAGTCGCGTCACAACCTGGGCAACTTCGCGCTATACAACGCGCCTCCCGGCACATGGCAGCACATGGCGCTCTATTACTATTTGAGCGCGGGCGATGGAGCGGAGACCCAGCGCAATGTGCTGGCGTACACGCACGGCGATCAATTCAAGCCGATGCCCGGATACAAGGTCGAGGTGGGGCATTTCCATACTCATTTCAACGAGCAGTTGAGCGACGCCGGCACATTGGATTTGCAACCAACCTGGGTGCCCGTGTTCCGGAATCTCGGTATCAACATTTTGATGATGTCGGATTTTCATGGCGATTCCCATCCCGTCGATCCGGGACCGCTGCGATTGAAAGAGCAGAAAGTTTATTTCGAAGGCTGCGCGCGTCAATCGGATCGCAGTTTCTTGATCATGCCGGAGGAAGAGCCGGATGCAACGCTGGGCGGTCACTACACCATGACTTTTCCACATCCGGTTTACTGGACGCATCCTCGGACGACAGGCCAGCCGTTGGTCGAAGACAATGCCCAATTCGGTCGCGTGTATCACATCGGATCGCCGGCGGATGAATTGGAAATGCTGCGCAAGGAAGAAGGCTTAGTGTGGCAGGCGCATCCGCGCACGAAGGGATCGTCAGGGTATCCGGACGCAGTGCGTGAAACGGAACATTTTCGGAGCGACCGTTTCCTGGGCGCTTCCTACCAATCCTTGCCCGTGGATCTTTCACAAAGGCGTCTATGTGAATCGCGCTGTTTCGGCACGCTGGATGACATGAACAACTGGGCGGGTCCAAAATACCTGATCGCCGAGGGCGACACGTACATGAAGTTTCCCGATGACGAAACCTATCCGCACCTGATGGTGAACTACGTTAAGCTCGACCGGGTTCCCCGTTTCCATGAAGATTGGAGTCCGGTGCTGAAAGCTATGCGGGCTGGAGACTTCTTCGTCACCAGCGGTGAAGTATTGTTTCGAAGCTGGGGAATCGAAGGCACGGGCGCACGCCGCATGTATACGGCGGATGTCGAATGGACGTACCCGTTGGAATTTGTCGAGTTGGTGTGGGGCGACGGCGACAAGACAGAACGGCAGGAAATCGCCGCGACCGAGCTTGGACCATTTGGCAATCGTCGATTCCGAATTCCGTTCGACGCCACTGGGAAGAAATGGGTTCGATTTGCGGTGTGGGATTCAGCGGGAAACGGGGCATTCACGCAGCCGGTGCACCTGTAGAGCAGGTTGGCAACCTGCCGCCCATTAAAAATCGACCGGCAGCTTACCGAGCTGCCCCACGGTTACAAGTGCTTGCGCCTCGCCAGACTTGCCCTCGCCCACCGGCCCGACTTTCTCCGCTGTCTTGAACTTTACCGACACGCGGTCGACATCCAGTCCCAGCGTCTCCGCCAGTTTCTCGCGAATCGCTGTCCTGAAATCTTTCAGTTTGGGCCGCTCGAGGATCACCGTGGAATCCACGTTCAAAACTGTGTAGCCCTCCGCCGCAACCAACTCGAGCGCGTGCCTCAAAAACTGCAAGCTATCCGCACTCTTCCATCGCGGATCGGTGTCGGGAAAATGCATTCCGATATCGCCCAATGCCAGCGCGCCCAGGAGCGCATCCGTAATCGCGTGCGAAAGCACATCGGCATCGGAGTGCCCCTCGAAACCGAAATCGCCAGGTATCGTCACGCCGCCCAAAATTAACGGCCGGCCTGGAACTATGCGATGCACATCCCAGCCTTGGCCTACCCTGAAATCGATCAAGACGCGACCTGGGCCTTGATCTCCTCGGCCAAAAACAGCTTCGCGAGATCCATGTCTGACTGCCTGGTAATCTTGATATTCCGATCGCTGCCCGGAATCACGCTGACTTCGACTTGATCCAGGCGCTCCACCAGGCTCGATTCGTCGGTGCCCGCGAACCCATCCTCACGAGCCTGGGCGAAAGCCTGCTTGAGCAAATCGAAGCGAAAAACTTGCGGGGTTTGCGCCAGAATCAATCGCTCGCGCGGGATGGTCTGGCGAATCTTGTTGCGATGGACCTGTTTGACGGTGTCGACCGGGACTATACCCACGATCGCGGCGCCCGTTTCCGCGGCTTCCGCGAATACTTTTTCCAACACCGCGTGCTCAATGAACGGCCGAACCGCATCGTGAACCGCAACCAGTTCCGTATCGGCGGCAAGCGTAGCCAATGCGTTCTCGACGGAGTGTTGTCGGCTGTCGCCGCCTTCGACGAGTCTTACAGGCTTGCCGAAAGTTTCCTTGGCCAGCAAGCCGCGCGCCCACTCCAAGTCCTCCGCACGCAACGCGACGATGATTTCCTTTACCGCGGACGAGCCGGCAAATTTCCGAATGGTGTGCAGCAGAATCGGCGACCCCGCAAGCAACATGAATTGCTTGCGGCTGGTCCCGGCTTTCTCGGGGGCAGTGCGGCCCATCCGGGTTCCCAGACCCGCCGCTGGAAGAATTACAGAAACTGTCATTACAGCGCTCGCCTAGCCGGCTCCCACGCCCGATCCACGGGGCTCCGCCGTGGTTGCGCTCGAAGCGCTATCCCGCGGGGAACCGTGCCGGTCCGAATGACTTTTATCATGCACGGCGTGAACGCGATCGTCGAATCGGCCAAATATCATTTTACCGGCAGTGGTCTGCAGCACGCTGGTGACGGCAATGTCGATGGTCCGCGAGATCAGTTTCTTGGCGTTATCCACCACCACCATGGTGCCGTCGTCCAGGTACGCGACGCCTTGGTTATACTCTTTACCTTCCTTGAGAATGAAGACGCGCATGGTCTCGCCCGGCAACACGATGGGCTTCAGCGCGTTCGCGAGCTCGTTGATATTCAGCACCTGCACGCCATGCAATTGCGCAACCTTGTTGAGGTTGAAATCGTTGGTGACGATCTTGCAGTTGTAAACCTTGGCCAGTTCGATCAGCTTCATGTCCACTTCCGGAACGTTGGGAAAATCGTCTTCGAAAATCTGGACATTGAGCTGCGTCATCTTCTGGATCTTCTGCAGAATATCCAGTCCGCGGCGGCCGCGGTTGCGTTTCAAGGAATCGGCCGAGTCAGCCACAAACTGCAATTCCCGCAAAACGAACTGTGGAATCACCAGCGTGCCATCCAAGAAACCGGTTTCGACAATGTCGGCGATACGCCCGTCGATAATGACGCTGGTGTCCAGAATCTTGAACGATTGGCTGGAAGTTTGTTCTCCGCCGAAGAGGCCGCCCAGCGCTCCGAGATTCAACATCTCGCCTTTGCTGGCGCCCACGGCGAGGCCGACGTATGCCATCCACAACAGCAGCAAAAGCTCGATGAAGGAAAGCGTCGCGGAGTGGTTCGGAATGGCGCGGTCGAGTACCAGGGAGATCAGGAACGCTCCGCCGATCCCGATCAGGGATCCAAAGGCGGCGCCGAGCAGACGCTTCAGCGTTGTCTTTCGAACCTGAATTTCAAAAATGACGATGGCGAGCCCGCACACCAAACCCGCGACTGCCGCGAATTTGTCCGCAAGCTCGAAGGGCCGCAAGTACCAGCCTGAGGCCGCCAGCAGCAATATGAAAAAGACCCGAATGATTAGCAGGCTATCCACTGAAACCACCCCCGTCGAGTGGATTCTGCATTACGGCGCAACAAACCCACCGGTACACGTTAAATGTGTCCCACGAGTATAACACTGATAAGGACGAGCCGGAATATGAAAAAAAATTATAAGGAACCAGGGCGCTGGCTTGCGGCAGCGCTCGGCGGAGAAACTTAAAGTGCTTTGGCCAGTTCTTCCGCGAAGGCGCTGGTGGGCCCTTGCGGTCCGTTGGGAGTATTTGGACGTTTATGCTTTCTGCCCCCACGCTCGCGTCGCGGCGCGGCTGCCGCGGTACGACTCACCTGACCGGCCGGTCCAGCCCCAGGTCCAACGCCTGGCCCTTTTGATTTGGGCGGCTGCGCCTGATTCGCCCGCAACATCCTATCTTCCAAGGGAGCACGGTCGAAACGGCGAATGATCAAGTTCATCTCTTCCGAATTGGGCGTGTCAATGAACGCAAATCCCTTCGACTCCTGAGTCTCAGGGTTGCGAATCACCTTCACGTCGTCGAACACAAGGTTTTCTGCGTTTAACCAAGACTTGATATCGTCTTTAGTAACCCACACAGGCAAATTTCCAAGGAATACTGTAAAGCTCATTCTGAGGTGTCGTCAACTCCGTTTTTGGGGATTTTACGGAACAGCTTCGCCGTAGCGATCCGTGAAGCTATCCCATCGTAACACAGCCCTAACGTCGCGGCAAACAGAAAGTTGCCTATAATGTGCTGTTTTCGAGGGAATTTGATTCCAGAGCGCCTTGTAAAGTGACTCGGAGCGGTTTCGATATTCTTATGATACCACGCCTTACGGCTGCCGCGGTATGCTGGCTTGCAGATCGCCGCTCAAAATGCTGCAACGGATGGCGCTCATCGTGTTGGGTCGCCGCATCTTCGCCCAGCTTCACCTTCGAGCCTGTAGCATCGCGGGGATCCGAGTTCCAACCGGCACTCATCATCGGACTTGCAGGAACGGCAACGCCCATCGATGCACAAGTACGGCCCGCAGACATTGAGCTTGCCGTCCCGCGGTCCTTCAGGCGTGCGCGGCGCGACTTTGCACGTTCTACCATAGGCGCCCACCGGTTTCTGGCACACGCCCCGATCGCAAAAGCTTCCTGGGCACTCAGCGTCCGCGCTGCAACTCTTCTCCGAGGCGTCCGCCGCCGCTTGCATCGCATTGGTGCTTGACTGGCGCAGGCACGCACTGCCGCCGATCGCGATCGACGCTACCGCGATGATGTAGCATGGCGTTCGAGCGTATCGCTTCAGTTGCACCCTTTAGCGCCCTTTCCCGGCCCGCCATAGTAGAACCAGTTGTGCCAAGCGTCGGCCTGGCTGTAGAGCGGACCACTGACACTATAGCAGGCAGGGTCCGTGGCCGACGGGGTACCCGAGTCCCACCACCAGTAAGTGGCTGGCTGCCAATAGAACGTCAGGTTCCGGAAGTAGGCAGATCTGGCCCAGCCCTCCGAAGCGAACCTGCCGCTTCCCAAATTGGTCGTTGTGGGCTTGGGTGCGGACGAATCGAAGACCTCTCCATACCAGTCCAAACGGTCCGCCTTGTCGCGGATGCCCGCGTCCGAGAAAAGGGTCGCACCGGAGCACGGGCTGAAACCACCTCCTCCGTTGCAGACCGGATAGTAACCGGCCCATTCGCCGGCCGCCCGGATCCACCAATTGCCATTCCAAAGCCTGACCTCCAGGTCGAGCGAGTACTGATTACCGTTCACCGTGCTATCCCAGTTCACCAACGACATTCCAGGCGCGACTGAGGAACTTACCTGGATCCAGCCCTTTACGAGCGTGTTGTATCCGCCGACCCAGTCGCCCGATGCTTGCCCGTTGGTCCGAAAGTAGGTGAAAAAGTGGGGCAGATCGTCACCGTTGAGGGAATTGAGCTCGATCTTGCCGGCCTCGATTGACTGCATGGGATTTCCGCGAATGACAGCCGTCTGTGCAATCGAGGTCTCTCCAGGGTTGGGGCCTGGGACGTCCCAAATGTTGATTCGTCCGCTGGTGCCGAAAAACGTGTTGAACCGCTGCCATACTCCGTAGTAACGTTGGTTCGCATCGGGTGAAGGGGGCGGGATCTTTTTGAGTACGTCCTCGGGCTTCTCCGGTAGATCGCGTTCATTCTTCAGATAGGTCTCCAAGTCAAATCTCACCACCGGCACTGTTCCCTTCGGACCTCTCGTCCGAGGTTGAGCTTGGACTTCGGTTTTTGCCGACCGGTCGCCGCTCGAAGGCGACTTCCCGAAGGTGGAAATTCTGGTAGTGTACTGCAAGGGCGTCTTAACTCGTCCCAGTTGCGGAGCAGGACCCAGTTTTTGACCGGCGGGAAGCTGGGATTCGGGACGAATCCAGTCGATGATTTGCCCCGACTCGGTGCGCGTGGTCGCAACCACCGTTTTCTGATTTGTGCGGTCCTGGAAATAGGCGCGAATCCTCTCGCTGCGACGCTGCCGCTCCCCCGGTCCTGGCTGGGGTTGGGCTTTAGACGGGCCCGTGGAGCAGGCAGCGAGAACGAGCGCCAACGCGGCGACGATGCAGCCGTTCGCGATCGCGCGATTGTGTCGCCAGTCGAAAATGAAGTTGACTCTCTTGGTTGTCATGATTCCTCCGCAAGCCCACGCGCTCTCACAATATAGTGCGTCGGGTTCAAGCAACGTTTCGTTGAGAAATCGCGGACCGAAGCGGCAGCAGTACGTGGCGCGGACACTTTCCGGAAACCACCCTTCGTCAGGTTTGCATGGGAGTGGGTGAAAGTACTTGTAAGCCAAGCTGCTTGGCGCGTTTGGGAAGAAGCCGGATCTGCTGTTCCCGGTGACGCTGCTCGTAATACTCGGCGTCCTTGTCAACGTATTGTTGACCTTGTTTGAGAAGTCGATAAAACAGGCACGCTAGCTTGCGCGCCATGGCGGTGATGGCCTCTCCCTTATGTCGCACACCCATACCGCCCAATGATTACCCGTTAAGTTGTCGTGGTAAAATAACATAGTCTTTTTAACACAACACATATGTGCGCTCGCTTGATATTTTCACTCTTGGGGTTGATCTTCACCTCGACGCTATGCTTCGGGCAAGCAGGCCGTGCCGAGCTTTTCGGGACCATTCAAGATCCGGCCGGGCTTGCGATTCAGAAGGCAAAAGTGGAGGCTGAGGACCAGGCTACGTTGGCGCGCTTTTCCACCACCTCGGACGAGCGTGGCGCGTATCACATCCTGGGATTGCCCGCGGGCCAGTACGTGCTGACGGTTCAACAGTCCGGCTTCCGCATGTATCGGCAGTCAGGCATTATCTTGCGGCTCGCGGATCGGGTGGCGCTCAATGTGCGGCTTGACGTTGGCCAACTTTCGCAGTCCGTTGAGATCACCGCGGCCGCACCACTGCTGCAAACGGCCAGCGGAGAGGTGAGTCTAAATGTCGACGAGCGGAAAATATCCACGCTTCCTCTGGACGGACGCAATTTCATTCCTTTAGTGACGCTCTCCCCAGGCGTGGCGCTTCCCAATGGCCAGTTTCTTCCCCGCATCAACGGCAGCCGTCCCCGCACGAACGAATACATCTACGATGGCGTCAGCGTCCTGCAGCCGGAACCGGGGCAGGTAGTCTACTACCCGATTATCGATGGCATGGCGGAATTCAAGCTCAACGTCAACTCATATTCCGCCGAGTATGGCCGGTCCAACGGCGGCGCCGTGATGGTAATGGGAAAATCCGGAAGCAATCGGTTTCACGGAAGTCTTTTTGAGTTCTTCCGGAATGAGGCCCTGAATGCGCGCAATCTGTTCGCGCAACCCGGGCCGAAGCCGGAGTTCCGGCGCAACCAATACGGCTTAACGTTGGGCGGTCCCATCCAAAACAATAAAACGTTTTTCTTCGTCGATTGGCAAGGTTCACGACTTCGTACCGGAGTAACACGATTCAGCGTGGTTCCCACGCTCGCGCAACACCAAGGCATTTTTACCCAGCCGATCTTCGATCCCACTTCCTCGCCGCGAGCTCAGTTTCCGAACAACGCCATTCCTGTTGACCGCTTCGATCCGATCGCGAAGCAGATCCTTCAGCATTACCCGCTACCCAATGTTGCCGGAGCAAACAATTTCGTTCGAACCACCACCGAACCCGATAATCAGGACCAGGCTGATTTCAGGCTGGACCGCTACTTCGGCGAAAGGCGCCGCATATTCGCACGCTACACGTTTTTCCGCGACGACGACACGCCCGTGACTCCTCTGCCTGATGGGAGCGGAAGCCTGACCTCGGGCGTGATCGGGCATGCGATCACGCGAGGAGACGCGTTCGCAGGCGATTACAACTGGGTCCTTTCGGCAGCGGCATTGAACCAGTTTCGAGTTGGTTATTCCAGGCGCGACCTGAATCAGACCTCGCTTCAGAACGGCGGAATCACCGTGCCCGGCCTGCCCGCGAATTCCTTCGGATCAATTCTCCCGACCTTTGCAATCGCGGGCTTCCAGCAGATTGGGCCCACGACCGCCGCCAACTCGAAATTCACGACGTCCATCACGGAGTTTCTGGACACTTTCACTCTGGTGCGTGGACGGCACACCGTCAAGTTCGGGACCGATATCCGTCGTGAAGCCCTGGACGTTCTGAATCCACCGAATCCCACCGGATCGTTCGCCTTCGCCACAACCGGCACGAATAGCTCGATGGTTTCGGGAAGCGGAAACGCTTTCGCCTCTCTCCTCCTGGGGCAAGTGAACGCGTTCACGATCGACATTCAGAAGAACGTGATTCAGCCGCGCGCTCATATCGCCGAGTTTTTTTTCGGCGACGACTGGAAGGTTTCTCCGCGCCTCACCTTGAACATAGGGGCCCGCTACACTCTCAACTTTCCATCAACAGAGAAGAACGGCCAAGGCGCAGTCTTCAATCTGAATTCGCAGGTGCTGCAATTTCCGCATACGGCCCGCGAACTGGAATGTTGTGACTTCGGCCCACGCGTGGGGTTGGCGTATCGAATCGGTGACAGTTGGGTCCTGCGCTCCGGTTACGGAATGATTTTCGTCGAGCAATCCGGAATTACGACACCCTTCACGATCCCGCAGTTTCCATTCATTCAGAATGTCGGCCAACAATCGCAGGACAACCTGAATGCCGCGTTCGGCCTGGCGAATGGCCCCACGGTTCAGGTGACGGCGCCTAATCCCAACTCGGGTTTGGGACAGGGTGTCTTTGGCGTGGATCGCAACAACGGCTCGGGTTATTCGCAGCAGTGGAACTTTACGGTTCAAAAGACCATTGGAAAGAACTGGAACGTCGAGGTTTCATACTTGGGCTCGAAGAATACGCGCCTCGGCATACCCGACGCGAACATCAACCAACTTCCGTCCCAATACTTGTCCATGGGCTCGGCTCTGTTGACCCGCGTCTCGAATCCTTACTTCGGACAGATTCCAACGTCGTCGTCCCTTGGAGGAGCAACCATCGCCCAGCAGCAACTACTGCGGCCTTTCCCGCGCTTCACCAACGTCGCCCTCTTCCGCGACAATGTCGGCAACTCCACTTACAGCGCCGGCGCCGTGAAACTGGAGAAGCGCCTGTCACATGGACTCACGATGACCGCCGCGTACACATTTTCCAAGCTGATCGACGATGCTTCCAGTGTGTTCTCGCAGACGATTTTTACAGGACCTGTTCTAAATACAACAGGCGCGGCCGATGCCTACAACCGGCACCTGGAAAAAGATGTATCGAGCGGAGATATTCCCCACGTATTCGCGCTCGGTTGGGTCTATGACATTCCCCGGTTATGGAAGATCTCCGGCTGGCAGATCGCGGGACTGGTTCGCGTACAGGCCGGCGACGCCGTGGCCGTGACCCAGGCCACCAATAACAATTCAAGCTTGGGCTTTGCAGTGCAGAGGCCAAGCCGGGTCAGCGATCCAAACGAGTTGGATGGCCGAAGCGTGGCCAAATACTTCAACACCGCGGCCTTCATCGCGTCTCCCCAATTTGCGATCGGCAATAGTTCGCGCAACCCGGTCCGCGGCCCCGGGCTCCAGAATGCGGATTTGATGATCGGAAAAACATTTCGGATCACGGAACGCGTGAGCCTCGAATTCCGCGCCGAAGTCTTCAACGTGTCGAACACCCCTCCGCTGAACGATCCCAACGGTAGCTTTGGAAGCGCGGCCTTTGGATCAATCACCAGCGCGGGTAATCCGCGCGTGTTCGAGTTCGTGGGGAAGATCCACTTCTAGCATGTGTACACGACGCTCGTTGGGTTTGATGCTACTTGCGGCATGCCTGGCGACCGCACAGGATCAAGCATCGATCCAAATCACCGGTGCCGTAAAGCGGCCGTTAACATTGTTCGGCGATGATCTGGCAAAGATGCCTCGTGCGTCCGTGCGCACGACAAACAAGGGCATGGAAACGGTGTATGAAGGGGTTTGGCTCCATGAGGTGCTAAAAAAAGGGGGAGTTCCGCAAGGCAGCGAACTCCGCGGCAAGGCGCTCGCCGGTTACGTGCTCGCCGAAGCGCACGACGGCTATCAAGTAGTATTCTCGCTTGGCGAACTCGATCCGGCCTTCATCGACAATGAGATTCTGCTGGCGGACACCGCAAATGGCAAACCGCTATTTGGCGCTCAGGGCCGCTTCCGTCTGGTAGTACCCAAGGATAAGCCCGGCGCTCGCTCCCTACGCATGTTGACAAAACTCGAGGTTGTTCAACTGAGGAAGTAACGCATTCAACACGCCCTGTTTACATGTATGCTCCGCCGTTCACATCCAGCACGTGACCGGTTATATAGGATGCCGCCTCGCTCGCCAAAAAACGCACAGCCGCCGCCACATCCTCCGCACGGCCCAAGCGCTTCAGAGGAACTTGAGCCAGCATCGCGCCCTTTAAATCCTCGGACAATCCAGCCGTCATGTCGGTCTCGATAAAACCCGTCGCTATTGCATTCACTGTGATGTTGCGACTGCCCATTTCACGAGCGATCGATTTCGTTAACCCAATCAGCCCCGCTTTGGATGCGACATAATTCGCTTGCCCCGGATTTCCAGTTTCGCCGACCACCGACGAAATGTTGATGATCCGTCCCCAGCGCTCGCGCATCATCCCCTGCAGGACCTGTTGAATCGCCAAAAAAGCGCCCGTGAGATTAGTCGCCAGAACTCTATCCCAATCATCCCTCTTCATGCGCACCGCCAGTCCATCTTTGGTGATACCCGCGTTATTCACGAGAATTCCAATGGCGCCGAAATCCTTGGCAGTCTTCGCGAACGCATCCTTAATGGACTCGGCGCTGGAAAGATCGAGCTGCACGGGAAAGACTTCGCTGCCCTGCGATCGAAGTTGTTCGGCCAATTCGTCGAGCTGCTGCATGTTCCGCGCGCCCACCGCCACGCGTGCTCCAGCGTCCGCCAGCGCGATCGCACAGGCGCGTCCGATGCCGCGGCTCGCGCCGGTGATGAATGCGGTTCGATTTGTCATGGAGCCTGACTTTCCATCATAGTAAAACCATGGCAAGCCACATCCCCTATGGCGTATAGCGACCTCCGCGACTTCATCGCCGCGCTGGAAAAAAACAATGAGCTGAAGCGCATCCCCTTCGAAGTGGACCCGCATCTGGAGATCACCGAGTTCGCGGATCGGGCGGTGAAGAGCGGTGGACCCGCGTTGTTATTCGAGAAACCCAAGGGCAGCCATGTTCCGGTGCTCATCAACAGCTTCGCGAGCGCGCGCAAAATGGAGATCGCGCTTCAGGTCGACTCGGTGCAAGTGGTTGCCGCCCGCATCTCGGAGTACCTGGAAATGCGTATGCCCGAGGGTCTGTTGGGCAAGCTGAAGATGCTTCCCAAGCTAGCCGAGATGGGCGCGTTTTTTCCGAAGATGGTGTCCAATGGCGCGTGCAAGGAAGTGATCCGCCGCGATAATTTCTCCCTGAATGAATTTCCGATCCTGCATTGCTGGCCCCAGGACGCGGGCCCGTTCATCACGCTTCCAATGGTGTTCTCGAGAAATCCGGACACGGGCAAGCGCAACTGCGGCTGTTACCGGCTGCAGGTTTTCGACGGCCAAACTACCGGCATGCACTGGCAGACCCACAAGCAGGGAGCCGAGCACTATCGCCGGTTGATGAAAGAGGGCAAGCAGACCCGCATGGACGTAGCAGTCG
>CATPCJ010000099.1 GCA_955652915.1 uncultured Bryobacteraceae bacterium | reverse complement strand
CTTCTGGATTGGCCAAAAGTTAACTCCTTGAAAATAAAGGGCTGAAACGCCCGGACAGTATGGCGATTTGCAAGTCCTATTTTAGCATTTGGCAAGCCCGAAATGCCGTGTTTTTTTAGAGAGTTATTGAGGCGTCAGACGGGCTTCAATCCTAGACCCGGGCGGTCCGGCAAAATGAGCTTGCCGTCCTTCACGGTGACACCGGAGAACGGATCGTTCGCGATCAAAAGATTGCCGTCCAGGTCGGCGTAATCGACCAGCGGCGATAAATGCGCGGCCGCGGTGACGCTGACGGAACTGGAGATCATGCAGCCCAACATGGTCTTCATCCCCAGCGATTTCGCGATTTGTATCTCGCGATATGCTTCCAGAATTCCACCGCACTTGTCGAGCTTGACGTTCACGCCGTCGAACGCTCCTATGAGTTTAGGAATATCGCCGGGATGCAGCACCGCTTCGTCGGCAATCAGCGGCAGGTGCGAGCGCTGGTGCACCCAGCGCATCTCTTCCAGCATGTGCGCGGGCATAGGCTGCTCCACAAATTCGACGCCCTTGGTTGCCAGCCAATTGATTTTGCGGACGGCGACCTCTTTATCGGTCCAACCTTCATTCGCATCCACCCGGAGAGGTTTATCGGTGGCCGCGCGAATGGATGCAATGGTGGTTTCATCCACATCCAAGCCGACCTTGACCTTCAACACGGGATACGCGGCAGCCTCGCGAACCTTTTGCTTCGTTACGTCGGCGGTATCGATGCCGATGGAAAATGTGGTAACCGGCGCATCTTTCGGATCGAGACCGAAATACCGATAAACGGGCACGCCGAGCTTCTGGCAGATCCAATCCAGGAGTGCGATATCGATGGCCGCCTTGCCTGCCCACTGGCCCTCGACGCGGCGAAAAACCTCGGCCATGAGCTTTGAGAATTTCCAAGGATCGGAAGCGGTCAGCAGATCGCGAACGGAATTGACGGCCTGTAGAGCGCCCTGGGCATCCTCTTTATAGCGGACGATGGGGGCGCCCTCGCCGTGGCCGGTAATGCCGTCTTTGGAATAACGAACGTGCAACGTGTCCCGGAAGTCGCTGGAGGACATCACGGTGGTCCAGGGATGCAGCAGTTTTAGACGGACGATTTCGGTTGCAATCCGTGCGGGCGAGGCGGCGGGCGCTGGTCCAGCGGCGCTTGCAGCGAGGGGGATCTTCAGAGCGTCACGGCGGGTCATTGGGGCAATTCTAGCAGCGGGGCTGGGGATGACTTTCGGCATCTGAAAAAACGAACCCACCTTCCCTAATTGACAAAACGAACCCAACCTCCGCTTTTGCAAAACGAACCCACGGTCGGCGGGGTTGAGTTGACCGTTGGCGCAGCGCGTTCCTTTACCGTTATAGCAGGCGGTTAATGTTGCGTCCCGGCATCGGATTCGCAGGTCGTTGATTCTAAGCAGAAGATAAAATGTGTGCCGTTGTCACTCGAGTCTGAGAAAGCGGTGATTGGAAGCAGTGAAGAATGCCCGTGCTACACAGGTGACAGGGCTGTCCACGCGCCGTAGGACATCCAGCATTTCCTTCGGGATCTCGGAGGCTTGGGACAGCCGAGCCTGTCACCACTTTGTCAGGGGTGGTTTTCCATGAAGTGGTACGCGATCATGTGGCATACGATCATGTGCGCATCTTCGATACGGCCCATGTGCGGCACGGCCACCTGAATGCCAAGCTGCGCCAGCGGACCTAGCTTGCCGCCATCGCGTCCGGTGAGGGCTATCGTTTTGCAGCCAATCGAATTCGCATACTCGATGGCGCGCAAGACGTTCGGCGAATTCCCCGACCCGCTGATGCACATTACCAAGTCGCCCGGTTGCGCGAAGTTCTTCAGTTGTTCGGCGAACACGCAGTCGTAACCCACATCGTTCGAGTAGGCCGTGATGGTGGCCAGGGAATCGGTAAGCGCCATGATTCGAAATCGGGAATCGCGATTATAACTCGCGCCTTTGACGATGTCGCAGGCGAAGTGCGAAGCAGTGGACGCGCTTCCCCCGTTGCCGCACACGAATATGTGCCGGGAAGCATCGCGCGCTTCGCGAAACCATTCGATGGCCTGCTGCACGCGGCCGGTATCGATGCGATCGATGGCCGCCAGCACCTCCGTTTTGTATATTTCCGGGTAAATCATACGAGGAAGAATTTCAGCGACTTGTCCAGATATTCTTTCATTTCCGAACGCTTCACCACGGCGTCCAGGAAACCATGCTGCAGCAGAAACTCGCTGGTCTGAAAGCCATCCGGAAGCTTTTGACGAATGGTTTGCTCGATGACGCGCGGACCGGCGAAGCCGATCAAGGCTCCCGGTTCGGCGATGTTCAAATCGCCAAGCATGGCGAAACTAGCCGTGACTCCGCCGGTGGTGGGATCGGTGAGGACGCTGATGTACGGAACTTTGGCATTGTCCAGGCGCATCAATGCCGCCGAAATTTTGGCCAGTTGCATGAGGCTCACCGCGCCTTCCTGCATGCGCGCGCCGCCAGACGCGGAAATCACAATCAACGGGATGTTGTGTTCCATCGAGCGCTCGATAGCGCGCGTGATGATCTCACCAACCACCGTCCCCATGCTGCCACCGATGAACTTCAATTCCAGGGCGCAGATATTCACCAGCCGGCCGTGAAGTTTTCCGCTGGCCGAGATGATGGCGTCCCGCAGCTCGGTGGATTTCTGCATTGCGCCCAGCCGCGCCTTGTAAGTTTTCGAATCGACGAAATTCAGCGGGTCCGTCGACGTCATCTTCTGGTCGAATTCCTGGTAGCGGCCATCGTCGAATAGCAGGCTCAAGCGGCTGCGCGCGTCGATGCGATAGTGATGCTCGCATTTCGGGCACACTTGCAGATTGTCTTCCAGCGCCTTGCGCCAGATAATCTGCCCGCAATGTTCGCACTTGAGCCAGAGCCCTTCGGTGCGGACGCGTCGCCCTCCTTCTTCGGGATTAACAGAGGGTTTGTCGCGAGTGAACCAAGCCATTCAGATACTAGTTTGGCACAGGGCTGGGGCGGGCCGACAGCCTACGTCTTTGGTCTCGGCCCCGGCACGTACCAGAACCCCAAGCACTGCGGCTCTGCAAAGAACCAAGCTCGTGACACCGTCCGTGCGTCAGCGTCACGTGGATCGAAGGCGAGCGCCCGAGAAAACGCTGTGCTCCGCACGGCGAGCGGCAGGGCGGGAAGAAAAAGCATGTCCAGCATCGAAGGATCCTTCCTATGACTCCACCCGCAACTGCCGACACATTCGCACGGCTGGAAACGGATCGACGCGAGGCTGCTGCTATTCAATCACCACAGCTCCCTCTTTCCGCCAAGAAACTGCGCAACTGAAGCAAGCAGCAACTGTGATTGCTCCAGGAAACGGGACGCACCTCCGCCGATACATCCACGGAAGAACAACCGAGCAGCCTCAGGTGTGACAGTTTTCCGATCACGGCGACCGCTGGGTCATCTCGGGCGTCGAGCCAGGTAAGGATGCCGGTTACGTCGTGGGGATCTGCTTCCTCCGCGAGCAACAGTGTGACGGTGTCTCCAGTAGCGGCAGGGGTGCGTTCTTGAGCACGGCATCCTGCGGCGAACTGGTCGCGTTGCGAGTCCACAGACCTAAGCACGAGGTGGTAGTGGTACGTCGTGTGTTCATTGGCCGGCGGGCTCATTGCGCGCACGGATTCCTCCGGCGGGAAGGTATGTTGCACCTCAACAGTGAATGCGCGGCCGAGAGCCAGCAGCAAGGAGGCGAACACAAAGAATGCGATGACTCGTTTCTTCCATCGGTCAATAGCCTCAAGGACCGGGTCGCCTTTATGCTGCTCCCGTTGTCGATAACCCTTCTTTTGTGCGCCGTAATTCATGCTCCCATCTTCGCCGGTATCTGAGGTGTCGTCATCATAGAAGCAGCTTATTTTTCAATGGATTCCTTATAGGGCCGAACAATGCGCCTTTCTCTCTACACCGGGGTGCGTTGTGTCTGATGCTCCTCGCCGCTCTTTTCTCAAGATTTTTCTTTAGAGTTTCTTAAGCCTTGATGTATCATTAAGAAGCGCTCATAAGCGGCAGTTTTTTTATTCGACCTGCCATCATCCTTCTGTGGCTGTCGCTTATCAATTCGGGTCCTCCCGCTTCCGTCCAAGCGATGGAAGTATACGAGGGTTGGGTGCGCCTATTTCTCTAACTCGTACTGAGGCCAATCTCTTAAGGGTGTTGTGTACACACCCTAAAGAGGTGCTTAGCGCGCAACAACTCTTGGACCTCGGTTGGGACGAAACTGTCCCGCGTGGCGGCCGGGCACGAGTCGACACCCACCTCGCAAGCCTTAGAAAGAAACTCCGGCCCACCCTCCCAGGGCTCGTGTGCAATTCCAGAGGGCATGGATACTCGCTTTCGATTACGCCCCAGCCCGTTACCGACGAGTTCGAGGATCAAGTAGGCTCTCTCGCACGCCGAGGAGCTTCCCCTCGCCCGCTTCCTGGACCGGCTCATGCTTACCAATCACGGAGGGCTCGTGGAACACTGCTCGCATCTCGTCGCCGACACTGCGTCCCCGATCGAACTCCTCGCCAATCGGAATCCGTTAGTCACGAACATCATTGATGGGCAGGTCGCCTACGATTTTCATATGCCCGTCACCGCCCTGAGGAATGTTGCGGCGCTTATCATGATGCTGGCGCGCCAACTTTGTGCACACCCGGGTTCGACAGGACGAAAACGCGCCGGCAACGTGACCGATCATCACGCTTTCCCGCTCATAATGTCTCGGCTGAGAATTATCCTGAACTCCCACGCCAACGTTGATTCCACGTACATCCTCAACGCGAACAATGAACATGGCGCGGTGGTGTACTACTACCTCAGTCATGAGCAGCGCGCCATCAGAATCAAAGAGCGAACAACCGCACAACACCACGCACAACAACTGCATATGCGGATACGAGACGATCATGACGGCATCATTTACTATGCCCACGGCGTCGACCGAGGGTCGTCACATAACGAGCTGCGAACGCTCCTTGCCGGGCACTCCGGCAACGACATTGACGTCAGTGCGTTCCTGTCCGAGTCCGGTCTCCGGCGCCCTCCCGCTTCTAAAGGCCGCGACAAGTTGGGCGCGCAGGGCCGTGGCGCATGAGTCCGTCGGGCTCATCTTCTGTCCACGATGGATGAAGCGATTCCATTCTCCCAGACGCTAAATCACCGCCGCGGGCCACTATCTCGGATACGGATGGCCTCGCAACATCGCGAACGCCCGGTACAACTGTTCCGCCAGCATCGCTCGCGCCAGCTCGTGCGGCCAGGTCATGGCGGAGAGGGAGAGCAGTAAGCACGGGCGCTCGCGCCAGCCGGTGGGGAGGCCGTCGGCGCCGCCAATTACGAACACCAGGTCGCGCGCTTCGTCTTCGGACTTGCCGATTAGTTTTGAAAATTGAACCGAGTCGAGAGCCTTGCCGGCTGGGTCGAGCAGAATCTTGAAGGCGGCCGGGTGCTTCGCCCATGGATCGAATCGGGCGGGCTGAATTTCGCGCATTTCGCATTGTGCGTACCGGTTCGAACGCTTGATGTATTCTTCCGCCATGCCGTTGGCGTTTTCGTCGCGTGCTTTACCGATGTAGTAGAGATAAATTTTCATTCGAAGCGGTACGACTCATCTTAGCGCTCCGTTTTCGCTAAGCTAAATCACATGGCAGGCGCTGCGCCGCAATTCAATCCGCGCGAGATTTTCATTCACACACCGGATGGCAAGACCCGGGCGCTTTTGCTGGAGCGCGACCGTTATACGCTTGGCCGGTCGAGCGCAAACGAGCTGTGCTATTCCGACGACGCGGGCCTGTCGCGCCAACATATGGTCCTGGAGCGGAACGGCGAGAGCTGGGCCATCCGGGACTTGAACAGCAAGAACGGAACGTTCGTCAACGGTCTGCGGATCGAAACCGTCCACCCGCTCGGCGCGAACGATCGCATCACCGCCGGTCACCTGATGATCGAGTTCGCCGAGAAAATGTCTCCGGCAGCCAATACCGTAATTTTCGTGGAAGGCTCTCCGCCGACAGTTGCCGCTACAACCGTCTCCACCAATCTCGAAGGACTGCTCAGCGACGAAAAAGAGATTGAAGGCGGGCCCGCGATGCGCGCGCTTATCCGGGCTGGACGCGAGCTGGCCGGCAACATGCCGTTGGGCGAGCTGTTCAATTTGATCATGAATCTTTCGATCGATGCCGTCGGCGCCGCGCGCGGCGTACTGATGACGGTGGAGGGCGAGGAGCTAATCGTCCGCGCCGCCAGAGGCGAAGGATTCCGCATCAGCAGCATGGTGCGCGACCGCGTGATCAAGGAGAAAACGTCGCTGCTGGTACGGGACGCCAGGTTGGATGAGGCCTTTGCCGGACGCATGAGCATCGTGCAGCAGCAAATCCGCAGCATGGTGGCGGTGCCGCTGCAAACCGACGACCGCGTCATCGGACTGATCTATCTCGACTCTCCGCATTTCGTCCGCGAGTTCACCCGGGACGATCTCAACCTGCTCACCGTGATGGCGAACGTGGCGGCCATCCGCATCGAGCACACGCGTCTGGCCGAAGTAGAGCAGGCCGAGCGCATACTGGCGAAAGAGCTGGACCAGGCGGCTGAGATCCAGCAGAGGCTGCTGCCCATCAGTGCACCCGTGGTTCCCGGCCTCGATTTGGCGGGATACAATGCGGCTTGCCGGACCGTCGGCGGCGACTACTACGACTTTTTGACTTATCCCGACGGGCGTGTGGCGTTGTTAGTGGGCGACGTCGCGGGAAAAGGCATGCCGGCCGCGCTGCTGATGTCGAGCCTGCAGGCGCGAGTGCAG
Organism: uncultured Bryobacteraceae bacterium; assembly: GCA_955652915.1. Classification (GTDB taxonomy): domain Bacteria; phylum Acidobacteriota; class Terriglobia; order Bryobacterales; family Bryobacteraceae; genus Palsa-89. Next base: position 11,340 of record CATPCJ010000099.1, on the reverse strand, counting down.
GTCTTATTTGACGATCCCACGAATCTGGCGGCGCTGGTGACGCGCCTCAACCGGATTATTTCCAGCAATTGTCCCGCGAACCGGTTCATCAGCTTCTTCATTGGCGTATTGGATCCGAAAACCGATTTGATGACTTATGTCAACGCCGGGCACAATCCGCCGCTGCTGGTGCATCGGGGGGGCGTCGTCGAAAAGCTGGAAGGAACGGGTTTGATCCTGGGAATTATTGGGTCGGCGCAGTATGAGCAACGGACGTGCCATTTGGAGCTGGGCGATGTCGTGGTTCTATTCAGCGACGGAGTTACCGAAGCTTGCCACCCCGACGTGGATGAGGAATTCGGGGAAGATCGATTGGCTGCGACGCTCGCGGAGTTGAGTTGCGACTCCGCCGAATCGATTATCGAATCCATCAATCAACGCGTCCGCGAGTTCACCGGTGGCTGTCCGCCGGCGGACGACATCACATTAGTGGTAGCCAGGCGAGTAAGTGACTTACCGGTAAGTTAATAGGTCTTCGTCTTCCAGATGCGGATGGTTGTTGAAGCTGCTCAACCAGAGACGCTCCGGCGTGGAGACCAACTCCGTGTAACTCGCGTTGCGCGAAGTCCAACTCATCTCCAGGGTTCGTTGCGGCGCCAAGTCTAACGCCAGACGCGCCGAGGCCGCGATTACTCCACCGGACGTGAAGACCACGATTCGTTTACTGTTCCCCGCGTTATCCCGGATCGTTTGAATTCCGCGATCGATGCGGCTGCAGAAACTTTTCCAGCTCTCCAAATCTGGTGAATCCAGTTCTCCGTCCACCCACATACGCGTGATGCGCGCGAAGATCTTGTCGTAAGTGCGAAAGGCGGCGGTTTGTTCTTGCGCCTGGCGATATTCGGCTTCGAGCGCGCGGATCTCCTCGTGCGTCTCCAACAACCCCGGCAGGAATGTTCGCACCACCGCGATTCCGGGATACTCATCTACTTCGGGGACGACAACCGGCTCGGGCCACGGCAGGCCGGCCTCTCGATAAACGTCGGCGACGATCTCTCCAGTGCGCAAGTGACGGCAAGCGGGGCCATGGTAGACCTGATCGAAGGCTGTTTTGGTTCTAATCCAATACTCGCCGAGAAGGCGCGCCTGCCGCTCGCCGAGTTCGGAAAGCTTGTCGTAATTTTCTTTGAGAAAGGAAGCTTGTCCGTGCCGGACGAGAGTAAGTAAGGCCATGGGAAAAGTCCAGTGTAATTAATTGTGGGGCGGACCACCTGGTCCACAGCCGGCCCCCTGGCCGACCGTTCCGGGTCGGCAACGGTCGGATTCTTCAAATGAACAGCAGGTCCAGGGGGACCCGCGCGGACCAAGGGGTCCGCCCCACGGGGTTCGCCGCATTCCCGCTCTTGGGAAAACTAAGTGTTATGGGGCTTTCAGGCGGCCAGACCCTCTCGATGCGGCACGCAAGAGGGCGCTACAAAAGCCAATCCTCATTAGTAATCTTTGTACTTAGCGCTTCAGGAATTTTTCCAACCCTCGTTTCATATCCGGCGTCATCCGCGCAATCGCATTGGTTTCCACCCCGGCCTCAATCGCCGCCTCAAATCCCATCGAGTCCATATGGTAAAGCAGGCGCTTCGAAAGCGCGATCGCCGACGCCGATTTCGCGGCCAGCTTCGACGCGTATGCCTCCACCTCCAGATCGAATGTTTCGTCGGTAAACACTCTGTTGATCATTCAGATATCGAATGCCGTTTGCGCGGAAACGATCTCCGCCATCGCGATCAGTTCAAAAGCTCGTTTTTCGGAGACCGACCGCCGCAGAATCGCCATCACCATGGCCGGCACGAAACCTATGTTCACTTCCGGGTAGCCGAATCTGGCCGATTCAGACGCGAGAATAACGTCGGCCGCCGTTGCCAGCCCACATCCGCCGGCCAGGGCCCGGCCTTGCACCGCCGCGACGATCGGGTGCGGATGATGACGCATCTCGATGAACAATTCCGCCATGTTGCGCGCATCCGCCATGTTTTCCAGCGGACCCGCTTCCGCCCTCTCGTGCAATCCACTCAAATCCGCGCCGGAGCAAAAGTCGGCGCCGGCTCCGCGGATCAGAACCACTCGAACGTTCTCATCTCGCCCGCATTCTCGAAGAGCGGCCTTTACTTCGGAGATCAGCTCCTGGTCGAGAGCATTGCGCTTCTCCGGACGATTCAGCGCGATCCGCGCGACGCCGTTCTCAATTTGATACAGAATCTTTTGATAGCAGCTCATCGGGAACATCAATCTCCATCCGCAGCAAAGCGGCGCTGTAAGTTTTTCCCTGCGCATCGGTCTTGAGCGAAAGCGTGCCGCCGCCATCCAGGCTTTCATGCAGCAGAAAATTGAGGGCGCCCAGGTTCGGCAGCTCGAAGCGCTCCACGGCGCCCAGGCAGATGCCTTCAAAATGCTTCTTCACGCGATCCGCCGTGACTTGCTCAACCAGATGCGGATAATAGCCGGGCTTTAGAGCAATCAATCCGACATTGGCCGTGTCGCCTTTGTCGCCGGAACGCGCGTGGGCGATTTGAACTAATTTCACTCGAGCCATCAGGTCTCCTGAATCGAAATCCGCGGCGAGACTTCGCTCTTGGGAATTAGCGCGGGCCAATACGCGACAATCTCTTCCACTTTTGGACGGCCGCTGCCCAGGCCGGTTACAGTTGGAGGACCATTCAGCGCCAGCGGTGCGATTTCCTTGGTGAAGCGCTCCACGGGCGCCTTGTCCGCCGCGCGCACGCCCACGCGCAAAATCACTTCGGCGATGTCGGGTGAAGGCTCACCGGCCAGTGCCCCATGACACGCATTCACGCCCGCGAATTCAGTTCGGATAGCATCGAATCGCAGCCCCAGGGATTCCAGCCGCCGGCGTAGGATCGCGTCCGCGGCCTTCGCCTTTTGATAGGCATTAGGCCAGGAGTACACCAGCGTGCCGACGGCTTTGAATCCCGCCGAGTAGCTGATGGAAACCTTGTACATGTTAGTGGCGGGCTTGCCGCGGATACCGGAGAAACGAACGCGATCCGGCCCGTCCTGCGCAAGCTGAATGCTGGTGAAATCCGCAACGCAATCGGGCGTGATGTATTCCATCGGGTCGCCCATTTCGTAAAGCAATTGCTCCTTGACGGATGCTACCGTTACGCGGCCGCCTGTGCCGGCATGCTTGGTGACCACGAATGTTCCGTCGGGTCGAGCTTCCACGATGGGATACCCGATGCCGGCAAAATCTGGAATGCTTTGCCAATCCACCTGGCAGTTGCCGCCGGTACACTGAGCGCCGCATTCTACCGTATGCCCGGCGATGGTGCCCGCCGCCAACTTGTCCCAATCGTCGCGCGCCCAGCCGAACTCATGCAGCATGGGTCCAAGAACCAGTCCGGTGTCGGTGCAGCGGCCGGTGATGACGATCCGGGACCCCTGTGCCAGCGCATCCGCGATGGGTGCGGCGCCGAAGTACACATTCGCGCTTTGAACGCGTGCGCGAATGGACTGAAGCGGCTCGCCGGTGTCCAGGTTTCGCATCTCGATGCCTCGCGAGAGCATGCCGTCGAGCGTCTCTAAAATATCGTCGCCGGCTACCACTCCGATTCTGATTCCCGCGTGGTTCAACGCTTTTGCAACGGCATCGCGGCAACCATCCGGATTCACGCCGCCGGCGTTCGCCACCACTCGAATCTTGCGTGTCACCAGATCGTTCGCGCCCCGTCCGATCATTTCCACGAAGTCGCGCGCGTAACCCGATCGCGGGTCGCGCGACCGCTGTTTTTGCAGGATCGACATCGTGATCTCGGCCAGGTAGTCGAGGGTCAGGTAATCGATGGGACCGCGACGGATTTGTTCCAGCGGAGCTTCCAGAGAGTCGCCCCAGAAACCTTGGCCGTTTGCAATTCTGATCATGTTACTGTGCCATCCCAGTTCCGAGCCGAATATTTTTCCGATGCCTCACCTATTCACCGTAAGGGAGCAGCTACCGAAAGCCGTGGCGCGGACACTCGTGTAGTGGCGTCGAGACTCGTCTCGAGGCTCTTTCCCCGCAGAGCATCGAGACGAGTCTCGATGCGGCAGCCTGAGAGGCTGCGCCACGCCAAGCGCCCCGTAGTCAAATCTAAAAGCTGAGCACGACATTCGATGCGCTATCGGAAAGCCCCTCCCATCTGCCTTAGCGCCGCCTCAACCACTGGATCCTTATAAATAGCGTGATCCAAATATAGCTGCAACATGCCCCTCGCGCGGCGCATATCGCCAGCGCGCATCCAATAGTCGCCCATCGTCCGCGCGCACAAATATGCCAATGGCGAGTGTTGGATGTTGACCGTGCATTCCGTATCCAAATGATCGAGCACGCGTTGTACCTTGTCCGCGAAGACCGGTGTCCCCGCCGGCGGATGGCGCAGGAAGATCAGCGTCTGCGCGTCATCGTAAGCCAGTTGCCAATCGGAACTCGGAGCTTTGGCAAGCGCCATGGCCAACGCATAAATTCCGCCGGTATTGTATTCGAATGTATTCATGACAACCGCCTGGATACCATAACGGTCCAGCAGTTCCGCGCGGGGCCCAGTCACTTGGTCCACCGTCGCGCCCAGGTTGTACAGCATCTGCTGATAGTCCTTATTAGTCGATTCGCTGATGGCCCGGCCGTCGATGAACACCTTGTATTGCGGCCATAGCCGCCAAATCAGATATCCGCCATGCTCGTAGGTATTGAACAAAGGCCCGGGCACGTGATTCGTAATCAAGTAATCCGCCGCCCCCGCCGGAAATTTCCACATGGCGGCGCGAGGCTGAAAGAACGATCCGCGCGCGACTCCAGTCGCCAGCACTATCCCCAGCAGCGCCGGAACCGCCCAGACTGCCAGGCGCGGCACTCGAAACCGGAACGGGAAATACGAGGCGATCAGGATCGGAGCCAGCACACCGATCAGCATGATATTCCGGAAGGCGAGCAGCGCCGCGGTAGCAAAGGCCGCGAACAGCAGCCAGTCGGTAAGCCAGACTTTGCGCCACGAAACGATCAACGCCAACGCCGCCGCATACAGCAGCAGATCGAAGGCGTACGGCTCTCCCCATTTATATGGTGGATGCCATTCGATCAGGTTGGCGGTCATCGGACTCTGCCTATAACTGAGCAGCGTCGAGACCACGCCGAATCCGCTGGGATTGATCCCCGAAGCCGCAATGGCGCAGGCCGTCCCGAGCCACAGACGCCGCCGTTCGGCCGCGGACATTGCACGCAGCTTCACGAAATTCCACCGCGCAAAAATAGGAATCGATTCCGCGCAATAGGCCAAGAGCACCACCCATGCCAGGAAGAATCCACCGTGACAATTCGCCCAAACTAACGCCAATGCGGGCAACAACCAAAGACCCCGCCTCAATTCCAGCACGGTAATGAAGACCGCCACGAACAGAAAGCTCACGATCATGGGACGATCCACGGCAACCCATTTCGCCAGGGACGCGGTCGCGAACGCCGCCGCGATTCCTACGTAGAAGCTTCCCGTTCGACGCGCGGCCAGCAGCCCCGCCAATGCGCAAAGGCCCGCCAGCAGTGCCGCGCGGACCAAGACAACCGCGGGCAGACCTCCCACCGAATAAACACCGTACAGCATGACTTGCGACAGCCACTCATGCGTCAGGTTGAAATGGCGCACTTGGTCCTCCCCCGGATATGCCAAAGGATTCATCGCGGTGGTGTAAGCGAATGGATCGGGGACAGGCAACGTATGCCGCTGGACGATGTATTGTCCGGTCTTCAAGTGCCACCAGAAATCGGTATCTTCCGCCTCGGTTGAAAAAAGACCAAGCAGGCACAGCGCCGAGAGAACCAGTACGGCGGGCCGAAGCCAAGCTGGCGGCGGAGGCGCGGGTGAAATCTCAGGCGGCAAAACCACCGGCGCTTGCTTGACGCCCTTGGATTGTTTTCGCCGAGTCACTCGCACCGATGGTCCCAGATCGAGCAATATAGCATGGTTGTGTGGCACAGCATTCTTGCCTGTGTGGATCTTGCCTGTGTGGATCTTAGACCCATTTGTTTCACAGCTTCCAGCCACCCCATTTATAATTGGGGCTGGTGACCGACGCCGCGATTCTCGACCACATAGCCCATTTGCCGCATGCCCGCGCCACCTTCAAGCAGTTGGTGCGCGAGCTGGGATCGCGCGGCGCCTCTCGTGAGGAAGTCGAACTCGCGCTCGACCGCTTAACACACCAGGGCGATTTGGTGGAAGTACGCTCCGGCCATTTCGTCGCCACGCGATTTAGCCGCGAGTATGCCGTGGGCCGGCTCAATATGCACCGTGACGGTTACGGCTTCCTCATCGCGGAAAGACCGCTGGAGGGCCTTCGAGGCGACGTCTACATCCCTCGCGATTCCGCCCAAACCGCGATGCACGGCGATCGTGTTGTGGTTCGCATTTCGCGCATCGAGAACGATGGCCGCGCCGATGGCGAGATCGTCAAGATTCTGCGGCGCGCGCATCAGACCGTGGTCGGTGAGTTCCGGGTCCGGCCGCGAAACTCCTACGTCGTTCCGCACGATGAGCGCATCCTTCAATGGATCGTGATTCCAGAAGGCATGGAATTGCCGCCGGCCTCTCTCACGCGCGATCGTGTTGGCGTCAAACCGGTCGAGGTCCACAGCGCGCAAGACCTCGACGGAATGATCGTCAACGTCGAGATCACGGATTTTCCCGAGGACGGCGAGCATGCCGTGGGACGGGTGATCGAAATCCTGGGACACGCGAACGACTTCGGCGTCGACGTCGAGATCGTCATCCGCAAGCATCATATCCCGCATCATTTTCCACCCGAAGTTTTGGAACAGGCACAAAGCTATTCGAACATCATTCGGCTCGACGAGCTGACCGGCCGCCAGGATTTCCGCGACATGGACATCGTCACCATCGATGGCGAAACGGCTCGCGATTTCGACGACGCCGTGTGGGTGGATCGACTCGCCAACGGCAATTATGCGCTGCAGGTGCATATCGCGGATGTCAGCCACTACGTCACACCCGGCACGCCCATCGACGAAGAGGCTTTTCTACGCGGCACCAGCGTTTATTTTCCGGATCGCGCCGTGCCGATGCTGCCTCTCGAGCTTTCCACCGAGATCTGCTCGCTCAAGCCGGGAGTCGACCGGCTGGTGCTTTCGGTGCTGCTCGAAATCGATCATCGCGGCGACGTGGTCGCGCAGCAATTTGGACGAGGAGTGATCCGCAGTGTGGAACGGATGACGTATACCGATGTCCACGCGCTGCTGGATGGCGACGCAGCTTTGCGCCAGCGCTACGAGAAGTTGGTTCCGCGTTTCGAGCTGATGAAGGAAATGGCGCTGGTGCTGAACAAGAAGCGGGTGCAGCGCGGCGCCATTGACTTCGACATGCCGGAGCCGCTGATTGAATTCGACGAGTTCGGCGAAATGGTGGGCGTGAAGCGCAGCCCCCGCAACATCGCGCATCGGCTGATCGAGGAGTTCATGTTGGCGGCCAACGAAGCCGTCGCCTCGCATCTGGAGCAGGCGGGCATCCCGTCGCTGTTCCGCATTCACGAGAAGCCCGATCCGAAGCGGGTGATGGAATTTGAGGAAATCGCCACGCACTTCGGCCATTCGCTCGGCATCGGAGCGATTCCGGTGAAGAAATTCCGCATCGTGGAGCGTGGACGCGACGGGCGCAAGAAGCATTCGGACGTCGTGATGGCCGCGGACAACCTGTCGCTTACGTCGCGAAACTATCAGAAATTGATTGCCAAGATCGAAGGCATGCCGGAAGAGCGCATTTTGAGTTACCTGATGCTGCGCTCGTTGAAACAGGCCCGCTACAGCGCGGAGAACCAGGGCCACTTCGCGCTGGCGGCATCCAGCTATACGCATTTCACGTCGCCCATACGCCGCTATCCGGACCTGGTTGTCCATCGCATCCTGAGCGCATTTCTGGACGGAAAGCGGAATACGCTTGCGCCGGAGCAACTCGGCCCCATCGCCGATGCAACCTCGGAAACAGAGCGCCGCGCAGCCGACGCCGAGCGCGAGCTGGTGGAGTGGAAAAAAGCAAAGTTCATGGAAGATCGTGTGGGTGAGCAGTTCGGTGGGCTAATCATCAGCACCACGCGCTTCGGATTCTTTGTCGAGCTGGAAGATCTTTTTATGGAAGGACTGGTCCCCATCGACACGCTGCCCAACGACCGCTACATGTTCCACGAAAATACCCGCAAGATAATAGGCCAACGCACACGCCGCCAATTCTCGATCGGCGACACCGTGCGAGTCTTTCTCGACAAAGTGGATCCTTTGGAACGCAAACTGACGTTCGCGCTGGTTGAGCCCGAACGGTCTCACAAGAAGCGCCGCAAGTAAGTGTGGGGCAGGTTGGCAACCTGCCGCCGATTGAAAATCGGCCTTTCTAATTCAGCGACGGGACAGGCCGATTACCAATCGGCCGGCAGGATGCCATCCTGCCCCACTGCGATAGCATGGTAGATCGATGAAGAAATCGCCATTGCTCCTCACCTTTTTACTCGTGTTCCAGGCTACGCCTGCCGGGAAATTTCAGCTCACCATCGACAACATCATGCGCGGGCCGGGTCTGTATGGTTATGAGCCCGCGCAGGTCCGGTGGTCTGGCGACGGCGAGCGGATTTATTTTCAGTGGAAGCAAGCCGGCGATCCGCAGGACAAGGATCCGGACACTTACGTCGTAAATCGCGACGGCGGCAGCTTGCGGAAACTCTCGGATGCCGAGGGCAAGCTTGCGCCCCCCGCGTTCGGCGACTCCACTCGCGACCGGAAGCGGACCGTTTACACGCGCGACGGCGATATCTTTCTTTATGACGCGACGTCCGGCCAGACGCAGCAGATTACCAAGACGGCCGATGCGGAAGTGAATCCGCGCTTCACTCGCGACGGCCAGCATATTGCGTTTACCCGGGCCAACAATCTTTACGTGATGTCGCTGGAAAACGGATCTCTGGTGGAGATGACCGATATCCGCTCGCCCGCTGCTCCGGCCGCGGGGGGACAGGCTGGCGGGGCCGCCGGTGCACGAATTGGACAAGGTCAGGGACAGGGCCGCGGAGCAGGTGCGCAGACCCAGGCGACGGGTTCTGAAGAACAGAAGGGAACCGAAAGCCAGGAGTTCGTAAAGAAGGAAGAAAGGGATCTGCTCGAAGTGGTCCGCGAGCATGCGGCCAAGCGCGAAGAACAGGAAGCCAGGCGCAAGCGCGAGAATCCCAGGAAGCCTTTCAACCTGACAGGCATGCAAAGCATCGGTTCGCTGGCGCTTACGCCCGATGAAAAGTATGTGATTGCCGGCGTGGTCCAACCGGGCACTGGGACCAAGAACACGATCGTTCCGAATTTCGTCACGGAATCGGCGTATACGGAAGATATTTCTTCGCGAAACAAAGTGGGCGACAATCAAGGCCGCACGCGACTAGCGCTATTGAGCGTTGAGACCGGTGATGTGAAATGGATCGATCATGGGCAAAAACTTCCACCGGCTAATGCGGATACCAAGACGGAGGCAACCACCGAAACAGGCGATCTGGCGCCGCCGCGGCGTCCGGTGGAACAGGATCGCGATGTGCAGTTGTTCACACCGGTATGGTCCGAAGACGGTTCGAAGGCTGTCCTCGAAGCGCGCTCCGCCGACAACAAGGACCGCTGGATTTTAGCGCTCGACGAAACAACCGGCAAGACGCGGGTGCTGGTGCACGATCATGACGATGCGTGGGAGGATGGCCCCGGAGCATTCACCCTGGGATGGATGAAGAGCGACCGCGAGATTTATTTTCAATCCGAGCGCACTGGCTACTCGCAGCTCTACAGCGTGTCGTTTGAAGGAGGCGAACCCAAGGCGCTCACTTCAGGCCAATGGGAAATCGAAAGCGTGGTGCTTTCGAAAGATAAGACTCGCTTTTTCCTGACCACCAGCGAGGCCGATCCGGGCGAGCACAATGTCTACGAGATGAGTGCCGATGGCGGCGCCAGAACCAAGCTCACGTCGCTGCCCGGCGGCCACACCTGCGTGCCATCGCCCGATGACCGTTGGTTCGCCGATGTCTATTCGTACACCAACAAGCCACCGGAGCTGTACGTCCAGGAGGCCCGTGCCGGCGTGGCCGCGAAGAAACTCACATCGTCGCCCGCGCCCGATTTCTTCGAATACCCCTGGCTCGACGCCCCGGTGGTGACGTTCCCCGCGCGCGATGGCGCAACGTTGCGCGGCCGCTTGTACAAACCGGCGAATTTCCGCAAGGGTGGGCCTGCCGTGGTCTTTGTGCATGGCGCTGGCTATCTGCAGAACGTGCATCGATGGTGGTCCAGCTATTCGCGCGAGTACATGTTCCACCAGCTATTGATGGAGCGTGGATACGTCGTGATCGACATCGACTACCGCGGCTCCGCCGGATATGGCCGCGATTGGCGCACCGGCATTTACCGGCACATGGGCGGCAAGGATTTGGACGACAACGTGGACGCCGCGCGCTGGCTGGTATCGCAGCACGGCGTGGACCCGAAGCGCATCGGCCTCTACGGCGGCAGCTATGGCGGATTCATCGCCTTGATGGCGATGTTCACGCAGCCGGACGTCTTCGCGGCTGGCGCGGCGCTGCGGCCGGTGACCGATTGGGCGCACTACAATCACGGCTACACTTCAAACATCTTGAACGTGCCGCAAAAGGATGCGGAGGCATACCGTCAGTCGTCGCCAATTTATTTCGCGCAGGGATTGAAGGGCGCGCTGCTGATCTGCCACGGCATGGTGGACACCAACGTCCATTTCCAGGACACCGTTCGTCTGGTCCAGCGGCTGATCGAGCTGCGCAAGGAAAACTGGCAGCTAGCGGTATATCCAGTGGAGAACCACGGGTTCGTCGAGCCCACCAGTTGGGCCGACGAGTACAAACGAATCCTGGACCTATTCGAAAAAAGCCTCAGAACCCGCTGACGCTGACGTGGCGCGGACTTCAGTCTGCTGCATCGAGACTCGTCTCGATGCTCCGGTGGGAAGAGTATCGATGCCCTCGAGTTGGACATTCTTATGTGGGGCAGGATGGCATCCTGCCGCGGATTGGTAATCCGCCTGGTGTTGAATCTGGAATTACTTACGGGCCGATTACTATGTGCCAAGTTGAACAAAACCACAAAATGCTCGCGGCAACATGAAAAGGTGTAGAATGTCCAATCGACATAGGTAGGCAATCACTTGCTTTCCCTGTCACACCACCGTGCGTACGGGCCCGTACACGGCGGTTCGGCGAGTTGAGCTATCAACCGTCGGCCAATTTCGGAAGCCCCAGAGAGTCGAAGAATGCAATGGAGAG
>CATPCJ010000098.1 GCA_955652915.1 uncultured Bryobacteraceae bacterium | reverse complement strand
TTCCCGTACCGATCTCACGGCTCTGTTCCGTGGCGGCTACCTGCACGACATCGGTAAGATCAGTATTCCCGACGCCATCCTCTTCAAGCAGGGAACACTCACGCCGGAAGAATGGGACGTCATGCGCAGCCACCCGGCTCGGGGCGAAGACATCTGCCGGACCATGAAAAGTCTGCGGCCGGTTCTTCCGATCATTCGCAATCATCATGAGCGTTGGGATGGTTCCGGATATCCGGACGGTCTCGCGGGCGAGGAAATTCCACTGCTGGCCCGTATCATGCAAGTCGCCGACATCTACGATGCCCTGATCACCGAACGGCCCTACAAGCCGGCATTGTCGATTGAGGAAGCTTTCGCCATGATGGAAGAAGAAGTCCGGCGAGGGTGGCGGGACCCGGAACTTGTGCCGTTGTTCATCAGCACGATCCAAACCGCGCCGGCGGAAGATCTCGCCTCACTCGAAGCTTCGCTCGAGAACATGCGGGTCGAACTTTCCAGATAGCCGCCACAAGGGGCTTTCAGCCAGCTACTGGAGTTTGGACCTTCTTATTGTGGGGCGGGATGGCCTCCTGCCGCGGATGGTAATCCGCCTGGTGTTGGATCCGGAATTACGTACGGGCCGATTGCCAATCGGCCGCAGGTTACCAACCTGCCCCACAATCAACTCAGATGGCACAGTAGCATTAAATCTGGTGCGGGATGAAAGCTCTCGAGGTTTTGAAACAGGAGATTATCGTCTGCCGGAAGTGTCCGCGGCTGGTGGAATTCCGCGAACACGTCGCGCAGGTGAAACGGCGGGCCTATCGCGAGTGCGAATATTGGGGCAAGCCGGTGCCTGGATTTGGCGATCCGAAAGCGAGGGTGCTGTTGATTGGTTTAGCGCCGGGGGCCCACGGCGCCAATCGCACCGGCCGCGTCTTCACTGGCGATCGATCCGGCGAGTTTCTCTACAAGGCAATGTACGATACCGGATTCGCATCGCAACCCACCAGCACCGCGAGAGAGGACGGCCTGAAACTTTTCGACGCCTACATCAGCGCCGCCGTGCGTTGCGTTCCGCCGGACAACAAGCCGCTTCCGCAAGAGATTCGAAACTGCCGGCCGTACCTGGAAAGAGAACTGGATCTGCTGAAAAACGTGCGGGTGATCATCGCCTTGGGCCGTTTGGCGTTCGACGCGTACCTGGCTATTCTCAGCGGCAAGGCGCAAATTTCGCGGCACTCCGAATTTGTTTTTGGACACGGCGTGGCGCATCGGACGGGTGTTGCGCAGCCACTGTTGATCGGCTCCTACCATCCCAGCCAGCAGAATACGTCCACTGGAAAATTGACGGAAGAAATGTTGCGAAGCGTGTTTCTAAAAGCAAGAAGCAGGCTACCTTGAAACCGCGGCCGTGGCGCCCTTGATGACGGGCTTATATTCCGCGTACGTCTCGTCGTCGGTCGAATTCTCGTTGATCATCCCCAGCGCCGACGCCTTCACGCGCATGCTGAACTTTTTCGGCAGCCAGATTTTGTCGGATACCGGCTCCTGCTCCAGCACAAAATTCGTCCCCGGACCGACCTTGGCGAAAAACCCGTAAAAGCTGACGGGCTTCACTACTTCGGCCTTCACTCTCACCCATTGAAATTGCGCCTTGTCGATCCAGAGTTGTCCTTGCATCCCTGTCAATATTTTGGCCTCTCGACTAGTTGGCTGATAGGCGGGTTTGTTTTTCGCGTTAAGAACCCAGCAATCGTGGCCGTTGACCGTTTCCTCCCCCAGCAACTGGAAGTCGAAGGCGTCAGCCATGGCCTTTAGCATGGCGCTATTTTGGGTTCGTTCTTTCACGTATTTCGCCGTTCGTTTGTTGCGTTCCCGGCTGGATTCATGCTCTCGCCGGGCGGTTTCAATCTCCAGCTTTTGCTGTTCGGCGGCTTGCTCTGTCTGGTTTAGAGGACGGTCGTTCACGGCGATCAAGCGGTTATACGGGGATCCTTCGATCATCAGCACCTGGTAAGTATTGATTGTAGGCGCCTTGTCCTTCTTGCTCTCGACGTCACGCTCTACAAAGGTGTAGTTGGGCGCTTGCTTCCAATCCGCTTCAATCGCGTTGACGGAACGCCGGATCAGTTCCTCCACATTGGGAGGCTCTGCGGCGATGGCAGTGCTGGAAGCGGCCAAAACGAAGAGGAGCAACGACTTGGTTCCCATCGCCTGGGATGAGAGCAATCGGCTTGCCATGGGTTAACGCCAATAAATCAGTGGCCTTAGCCAACCCGGCGCGTAATCTTTCTACGGCGTATCCAGCAACTGTGGTGGTTTTTATACGGCCTTGCCGGCGGGAGCGGTGTCAGGTGCCGCGAAACCTATTACATGGCGGCCCGGCTCGCGGACGAAGATTTCGCGCATGCCGTAAAACGTCACGCGTTCCGGCACCAGCACTTCGGCGCCCTTCACGCTGGAGAGCATCGCCGAAGTCGTCCACTTCGATATAGAGACTTGAGCCTAATTCCAGGACGGCGGCCGAGGCCCCGCCTACGTCCTTCCGGATGCTCTCGCGGGATTGCAGCATTACTTCCATCCCGTCTTTTTGCAGAAGCACGAACCCGAGCTTGTCGCCTTCCGGAACCTCAATCGTCTTTTCAAATCCCAGCTTATCCACCCAAAATTTGAGGGACGGCTCAATTGCATCGACTACCAGAATCGGAGTAATTTTCATACGGCTATGTTACTAGCCGCACGGTCAACCGCGATTGGAAAAAACGGTCATCGAGATCGGGCCGCGAACTCGGCCGGCCGAAACCCGCTCAACTCACGAAATTCGTTTATGAAATGAGCCTGATCGTAATAGCCGCAATCCAGCGCGACTTGGGTGAAATCTCCACGCTGGGTCTTGCCGAGCCGCGAGACGCTCTCGCGGAAGCGAATCACGCGGGAAAAATGCTTGGGGGTCAAGCCGACTTGCTCCAGAAAAAGGCGACGCAGTTGCCGGGCGCTCATTCCGGCATCGAAGGCGAGTTCATCCACGCGCACCTGCCCGCACCTGGCAACGATCGCGGTTGAGACCCGCTGAACCACACCGTGCTCGGGGAGAGTGCGCAGTTCGTTCGCGATGAGCTGGATGCATTCGGCGGCGGACGGGGCGTCACGCAGCCGCGCATTCAAATCCTTTCCAGCCGTTTTCCAAACATCGCTGAGTGGCACGGAACGGTCCGCGATTTCGGTCCCAGGCAGACGTAAGAACCCATATGACATACCCGGTCGAAATCGCACGCCGCAATCGAACTGTCCGGCGGAGAACGAAAACCTCCGGGCGCGGGTCATGGTTCCGACCACCTGCGCATGTGGCCCGCCGCGTCCCGTGGAAAAGACAATATCGACGCACCCATCCGGCAACACCGGGTAATCTGAAATTGGTTGGCCGGCTTCGAGGGTCCAGAGACACTCGACGTAAGGAGCCAATCGATCCGGGACTGGATGTTCCGAGTAGCGGGCGCTCATACTAATCAAGCCTCCAATTTCGGGTGCATGGCGTGCCACTTGGTCGCCTTTTCGAAAGCCATGGCCACTCGCAGAGGCGCGCCCTCTTCGTAGAGCTTTCCAGTGAACACGAGGCCTTGCGGGAGTCCGTTGATGAAGCCGCACGGAACCACCGACTGTGGATGGCCCGTCAGGTTCGTCACCAGCAGCAGTCCGCCGAACGGAGGCGAGACCAACACATCCCAATCCGCCATGAACTTGTCCATGCGTTGCATGAGCAATGTGCGGGCGCGTTGTGCGCGAATATACTCGACGGCCGGAATCAGCCGCGAGGTGCGGAAAGAATTCGGCCAATCGTTGGCGTTCTGACCGCGCAACTGGTTCACGCCGCCGGTGCGGGTGAGATCGTCGAAGGCCGCCGCGGCTTCCGCTTCCAGAATCACACGCAAGGGCTGGGCTTGAAAATCCGGCAGCTTGACGGGTTCGAGCTTGGCGCCGGCCGCGCGAAGATCCGCCAGCGCCTGATCGTACACGGCTTTGGAATCGCCGGTTGCACGTCCGAAATCGGCCTCTAGATAACCGATGCGAAGGCCAGCCAGACCAAGTTGCGGTTGCCAGTCGAGAGGGGCATCCACGACTGCCAGATCTTTTCCATCCGATCCGTGAATCGCCTGCAGCACAAGCGCGCAATCTTCGACTGTTCGGCAGATGGGACCGGGTTTGTCCATGGTCCAACTCAAACCCATTGCGCCGTAACGGCTCACCCGTCCATAAGTGGGACGCAGGCCGACGACGCCGCAAGTTGTGGACGGCGAAATAATGGAGCCGAGCGTTTCGGTGCCGAGCGAAAAGCCAACCAGTCCGGCGGACGTCGACGATGCCGATCCCGCGGAAGAACCGCTGGATGTTCGCTCCGTGTTCCAGGGATTCTTGGTCATGCCCGCGAACCACAATCCGCCTTGCGCCAGCGCGCCCATCGAAAGTTTGGCGAGCAATACGGCGCCCTGCTGCTCCAGCCGGTCGACCACCGTGGCGTTGTAATCGAAGACTTGATTTTGATACGGCTCCGCGCCCCAAGTGGTCTTGATTCCCTTGGTTGCATACAGATCTTTCGCACCCCAGGGAATTCCATGCAATGGCCCGCGATAGTGGCCGTGCTTGATCTCGTCGTCGGCCTTCGCGGCCTGTTGGAGCGCCAGTTCCTCGGTCAACGTGACCACGGAGAGCAGCTTGGGCGAGTATTTCTTCAAGCGCTCCAGATACATTTTGGTCAGATCCGTGGAGGAAAGTTTTCGCGACTTGATCAGCGCCGCCAGCGTGGTGACGGGTTCGAATGCCAGATCTTCGATAGCGCTGAAAGTTTTGGGACGCTCTTGCGTGGGCGTGAACTTCGCGGCCTTCCCTTGCGGCTTGGTGGGATAAAATCGCGTGGCTGGTTCGGTGTCGAGCGGGACTTCGATCTTGCGCAATTCCTCATAGCCGTTGAGCGCCCGATTCAAGCCCGGAAGCATCATGGTTTCCTGCTCGTCGCTAAACTCGAGGCCGATGAGTTTCAGCGCGTGATGCAAATTCTCCTTGCTAATCCGCTGTGGAACGTTCGCCGCTTGGCCTTGCCGCGCTCCGGGCGCCTGCGCGACCGCGGGAGCCGCAACCGACAGCACGGCTACCAGCCGCATCCAATCCCGACGATCCAATTCTTCCGTCATTGTCCGACCATCTTATCAGGCCGGCGGCCATGGCTTTGGTTTATACTGTAGGAGAGTTACGTCGGTTTCCATCCCCACATAGAGGAAGATCGAGGCGTCGCCAGGGAATAAGTATGACTATTGTTTTGACAATCGTTCACGTAATTGTTTGTTTCTTTTTAGTGGTGGTGGTGTTGCTGCAGAGTGGCAAGGCCGCGGACCTGGCGGGCGCGTTTGGTGGAATGGGGTCGCAGACAGCCTTCGGCCCGCGCGGATCGGCGACGGTGCTTTCGAAAGCCACGACAATCGCAGCCGCGGTTTTCATGGTGACGTCGCTCTCGCTGGCCATCCTGGCGACGCGAAACGCATCGGGGTCCGGCAGTGTTTTGCAGCGGCAAAAGGAACCGGCGAAGACAGCCCCAGCGACGCCGGCGAAAAAGGCTCCGGATGCGGTGACTCCTCAGCCGATCCCGTTGCCCCCGCCGCCAGCGCAGCAACCAGCGCCGAAGAAATAGCGGTTTGCAACAAATGCGGAGGTGGCGGAGTTGGCAGGCGCACTGGTACTTACTTGGCAGGTAATGGTGGACGCCCCGCAGCCGGATCGTTAGGCGGAGCGTTCCAAAGGTGTTCGAATACCAGCGGCTCGTGACAATCATGTTCCACGTTGGTGCGCTCATCTCGACGCGGGGAAGTTTTTCGCTTGGCCTCATCACAGCTCCAATGCGATTCTTCTCACTGGGGTCGAGACCATCGGAGGCTCCGTTTCAGCGCGGATGGAACTTGTATCGAACTTGGACGCAAAACGCCCAAAGTGGTTGCCACGAAACAACCATGTCAAAAGATCAGCGATCGCCGAGGCGGCACGCACGAGCAAGCGCTACCGTTGATGTGATTCTCGATCGAAACCCACGTGGCAGATCTACGGGATGCCGACGACGTCCAAGTGGCGTTTCGGGCAACGCTACGCCGTCACGGTCATCCTTCAAACTCGCAGGGCCGCCATAGGATCGATTCTGGTGGCGCGGCGCGCCGGAATGTAGCTGGCGGCAAGCGCCACCAGGAAAAAGAGCAACGCGACTCCGGCGAAGGTCGCTGGATCGGTGGCGGTGACATGGAATAGGAACGTATTCGCCACTCGCGTCAAAACGAAAGCCCCACCTAGGCCGAGAGCTATTCCCGCCAGCGTCAAAACAAAGCCCTGTTTAGCGACAAGCCACAGAATGTCGCTCT
This sequence comes from uncultured Bryobacteraceae bacterium, assembly GCA_955652915.1. GTDB lineage: Bacteria > Acidobacteriota > Terriglobia > Bryobacterales > Bryobacteraceae > Palsa-89. Next base: position 16,603 of record CATPCJ010000098.1, on the reverse strand, counting down.
GACTGGCGCCCAATGCCCGCCGAATTCCCACCTCTCGGGTACGTTGCGATACGGAGTAAGCAATGACGCCATAAATCCCAATTAGAGCCAGGAGCAGCGCCATGGCGGCGAAAGATTCCAACAGTGTCATCAGCAAACTCCGTTGGCCAACCTGGGCTTCCACCAGAGCATCCATGGTGCGGACGTTCGCGACGGCCAGATCCCGGTCCAACGCACGCACGCGCTCGCGCACGGCGTTTGTGAAGCGCAGCGGGTCTCCTTCTGTTCGAACGGCAAAGATGGCCGATTGGGGAGCGCCCTGAGTGAATGGCAGATACACAGTTCCCGGCCACATGTTTCCTTCCAGGTTTTGGCGCACGTCCGCCACCACGCCGACGATCTCCGCCGGCTTCGGATTTATACCCCCAACAAAAAGGCGTTTGCCGACCGGGTCCTGGCCCCCGGGATAACCGGGCCAGAATTGACGGGCCAGGCTTTCATCGACGATGGCAACCCGTTGCGAGTCCGCGCGATCTTGCGCGCTAAAATCCCGGCCTCGCTTCAGAGGAATCTCGAGCGTCCGGAAATATCCAGGCGTGATGTTCACGACCGTCTCAATGGGGCGCTCGTTTAACTTCAGCGGTGGTTGCGTGGCGTCCTGCACTGGAGTGCCGGCATAGCCCATCATCGGAACAGTCATTGCGGCGGCCCCGCCGCGGACACCGGGCGACTGTTCCGCACCCTGAATGAGAGCAGCATAGAACGTAGCCCGCTTCTGGTCTGTGTCATAGCGCAATGGCGGAAGGGAAATACGCATCGTGAGCAGGTTTCCGGTGTTGAACCCGACGTGTACGTGCCGTAGATTGGCGATGCTTTCCACCAGCAGCGCCGCGCCGATCAGTAACACAATCGAGAGCGCGATCTGTCCCACCAACAGCAGCCCGCGCGCATTCAGCGCCGCCAGAATCCGTCCGGGGACTCCTTTACCGCCTAATTCCCCGCTGGCACGCAACGTGGACATGAGATCGGGCCGCGACGCGCCGAGAGAAGGCGCCAATCCGAAGAGAACCCCGGTGGCCATGGAGAGCGCCGCCGTGAATCCGAGCACGAACCAGTCCAGGTGAATTTCACCGGCGCGCGGGAGTTGGAAAGCATTGATGCGGGCGATCCCGCGCAGACACCAGGCGGCGAGCAGCACGCCCAGCGCGCCCCCGGCAAACGACAACAGAACGCTCTCCGCGAGAAGTTGCCGGACGAGACGTGCGCGAGCGGCGCCCAGCGCGGACCGGACGGCAAATTCGCGTGAACGCGACGTGGCTCGCGCCAGCAGCAGGCTGGCAACATTGGCACAAGCTATCAGCAAAACAAGACCGACCGCGCCGAACAGCATCAGAAGCATGGAGCGTACGTTCGCCACCAGGTCATCCTTCATCGGCGTGACTTCCACAGGTCTTGGCTTTCCGTCCAGCATGGCGGGATGAGCCAACGCGTACCGATGCCGAAGCAGCTTCATCTCCACGTTCGCTTGTTCGACGCTCACTCCCGGCTGCAAGCGGCCGACGATGGTCAAGAAGGGACTTAAGATACGGGACTTGGCTGCAATCAGGGGCTCTTCGGCGGGCGCTGTCATCCATACGTCCACATCGGGAAAGGGAAAATCGAAGCGGGGCGGAAGAACGCCGACGATGGTGTACGCGGTGGTGGCAAGAGTCACGGTTTTACCGGCGATTTGCGGATCTGCTCCGAAGCGCCGCTGCCATAACCCGGCGCCGATCATCGCCACAGGCGCGCCGCCTGGGGAATCTTCCTGGGGACGAAAGGTGCGTCCAAGCAGCGGCTCGACGCCGGGAATCCGAAGGAATCCGGCCGATACACGGACACCTTTCAGCACCTCCGGCCCGGCTCCGCCAGAAAGCGTGACGTTTTGCAGGCCGGCAATCGCCGCGAGCTCGGTGAAGGAATGCGCACCGGCCTTCATTTCCGCAAATCGCGTGGGAGTGGCGCCTCCCATGATGCTTACCAGCCGATCGGGATCGTGGTACTGGAGGGGCTTCAGCAACACAGCGCGAATGACGGTAAACATCGCTGTATTGCCACCGATCGCGAGCGCCAGCGTCAGCACAGCCATCGCCGCAAAGGCGGGTTTCTTGCGCATGGTTCGAAGCGCATAGCGAGTATCCTGCCACATCGACTCCAGGAGTCTAAACCTGTTCATAGAGTATCGCCCGATGAACCAAGTTTACTCCTGCCTGGTCGCCCGGTATTGTAGGAACGGCCAAGCCGTCGTTGCTGAGCATAGGGACGAAAAACGCCCAATGCACTGAACTTCCGACGTTGAAATTCCGGCCACATCCTCAAGCGGGGAGTTCGACTTCGATCTGGCGAAGCGTCGACGTCGGGGAGCGGTCTATCGATATGTTCTCCCAGTAGATACGAATCGCCTCTTTGGCACGTATGGTCAGCTCGTCTAGCGACGCGCCAGTCACGAGGATAGTTGGGAATCTCAGGCACGCACGCGCTGTAGCCGTTAGCGTCGCCCTCGATTAGCAGGGAGTACTTCCCGATCATTTGCCAGACTCCTTCATACCAGTTTGCCGTAAAATGGCACGATAAGTGCCGGGTCGAACATCATCTCCCAGACTACCGATACGACGGTGACGCGGCCACCGGAGTTGCGGAATACTCGATGGTCTCCTGAAGTCCGAACATGCGTCCAGCCGGCCCTTGATCACGTCGCGGGCCTTCACCGGCATCGCTTATTTAGGATACGAAGTAATCCACTTGGCCGTATTACGCTAGGACCGGGATCAACCGAGAGATTCGTCAACTTGCGCTTGTCGAAGCGATAGACTTGCTCATCTCGACTGCCTTCGCGGCAGTAGTTGACTGAGATGCGCTTCAAGTGGGTCCACGACACGATTGGTGTGTTACCGAGTGCTGCTCTGGGACCGCCGGCGTTCCGGGCTTTTCGAATCGACGGAGGCTTTCGATTCGGCTAGCGCGACGTCCAAGTAGACCATAATCCTCCGCAAGTGGGTCTGGATCCTACGACGGGATCGAGGGACAATCGCGCGGCAGCGATTGCCCCGGCCTCCTTCACGAATTCGGCCAGTCCGGCATCCTTTTTCGACCTGCTTCGGGACGGGTGGCAAGCCGCTCATATTCGACCAGCGATTCGAGTGCTCCATCAAATACCTGCTGGATCTCGGCGTCATCGCGGAGACCGAGTGCCTTGAGCAAGGGTTCCTTCTCGTCGCCTTGCGCGAGCAGCAGGAGCAGGATGAGCATGGTCTTGCCCGGAATGGTCTTGCCGGACTCGTACCGGCTTATACTGCTCTGGCCGGCTCCGACCAGGCGACTAAATTCAACCATCGATTTACTCATACGCTGGCGGATAGCGGAAATAGTATCCTCGATAGATGACAATATAGGCTCCTAAAAAAAATATAGTTGACTCATGCCCCATGGATGGTGCACAATTTGTTCAGCGGACGTTGTCCGTCGACCGCGAAGCATAGCAGACGTGGGAGGGCAGATGTATCTCGTGACGGTTCAGGCTTTTCAATGAAGGCCAGACCAAAGTGAAGAACAGCCTCCGCGAATGGGGTGACGACCTGTCTGTAATGCTCTTCTACCCTGATCCTCGGGCAGAACGACAGCAGCGCCGCCTAGCGCAACTTCAGCGGATCGAGGAGTGGCTGCAGCAGTTGAGCCGGTGGGAACAGCGGCTCCTACCGGTGCCATTCGCGCTCTTCCTTGGATGCCTGGCGGCTTGGCTCAACTTGTTCGTCCCTCCGATCGATCCGAATTACGTTGCCTTCCGGCTGTGGCTTGGCCCCTAGAGCAGGCTGCTGAAAAAGGGGCCCAAATGCTGGCCGCAGATGAACGCCGATTAACGCGGATTGAAAAGGAATGCTTTATCTGCGTCCAAAGTCAGAGTACTTGAGTTTTGGCGCTGACGGGAAAACAACCGCATTAATTCCACTCGAACGGAGTGGCTCTCTCGTTATACACGGAGACAAAGTCATCGATTGCTTGCCGCAGTTGCTGGGGAGAAGTAAAGCTTGCGCCGCGTACCGCCAGACTTGATCTTTACTTATGCCCGGCAAGGCTTCCGCCAACAGCGGGCCGTTCCACTGCGAGTAGCCTTTCGGCGGCGGCTCGTCGAGCAGAGCCAGCACTCGTTTCTCCATGCTCAAATCGTAAATGGCGGGTTTGCCGGAACAATCGGCATCACTCCAACCCAGCAGGCGCTTGGCCCCGAACCGCTGCCGCCATTTCGAAACGCGCGCTGTCCGGTTGTCAGGGCGTCGGCGATCTGCTGGTTGGTGCGGCCTTCGTTGGCAAACAGGATGATCTTAGCCCGTTCCACCAACCGGTGCTCTTTTTTGCCGCGACGAGTCCACTGTTGGAGCGTCCCACGCTCTTCGTCCGTCAGGTGAATGATTGCTGGTGGCCGGCGCATGCCCCAGTACGCTAACTATTGCAAGTATGTACTAACTGCGCTCGCCTAACAGAATCTTTAGCCGGTCGTAGCCGGCTCGGCTGACTGGTAGTTGCGTTCCGTCCGACAGCACCGCAACGCGGCTGTCCTTGGCGTACGGTTCTATCTTTGCCACGCGCTCCAGATTCACGATGATGGAACGGTGAATTCGCACGAACCGCTCCGGGTCCAGCGCGCTTTCCAGACTCGAAATGGTCTGCTGCTTCAGGTGGCTTTTGCCCAGGCTGTGGAGCGACACGTAGTCGTCCTGGGCTTCCGCATAATCCAGGCGCTCCACCGGAATGATGTGCACGCGCGCGCCATCCTTAACCACGATCCGCTGTAGGTATTGCCGCGGAGGCCGCGCGGCGGCGGATAGCTCGGCGGCCGGCGGCATATTCTGGCCCAATCGCTGGCGGGCGCGATCCAGAGCCTTTTCGAAGCGGTCCAGCGCGAAGGGCTTCAACAGATAATCGACGGCGTGGGCATCGAAGGCGCGCATCGCATATTGATCGTAGGCCGTGACGAAAATCACGGCAATCGACGGCTCGATCAGCTCCAGCACTTCAAACCCATCCAGTTTCGGCATCTGAACATCCAGGAAAACGATATCCGGCTTGTGTTCCGAGATGGCCTTCACGGCTTCGAATCCGTTCGCGCATTCAGCCAGGATCTCGATATCCGCGATCGAATCCAAATACTCGCGAAGCAGTCCACGAGCCAGCTCTTCATCGTCCACAATGACGGCGCCGATTCGACGGCGTTCGCTTCCGGATGGAACATCCGCGATCGCGGCAGCTTGTTGGGCGCCCGAATCGCGCTCCAGATTCTTCAAGTCCACCAACAATTCGCGCGCCGACTGATAGCGCCGCTCACGTTCCTTTTCCAGGCACTTTCTTACAACCCGCTCCAATTCTTCGGGGACGTCGTAATTGAAGCGGGCCATTGCATCCGGCTGAGCCTGTAAAATGCGCGCCATCGTCTCGCTGGAATTGGCGCCGGCGAACGGAAGACGTCCCGTCGCCATTTCATAGAGCACTACACCCAGACTGAAGATGTCGGTTCGATGGTCCACGTCGCGGCCCAGCGCCTGTTCCGGACTCATATACTCGACGGTCCCCAGCACCAGGCCCGCGCTGGTCAGCAACTGCGTGTCCTGGCTGCTCTTCAGTGGTTTTTCGAGTTTCGCCAAACCGAAATCCAGCACCTTCACGTGCCCCCGCGGCGTCAACATCAAATTCGCGGGCTTGATGTCGCGGTGCACGATCCCTTTCGAATGCGCATCGTCGAGCGCGTCGGCCACCTGCATCCCAATCCGCAGAATCTCGGGAACCTTGAGCGCGCCTTCCTGAATTCGCGCGCTGAGGGGCGAGCCGTCGACATATTCCATCGCCAGAAACCACAGATCGCCATCCCGGCCGATCTCGTGGATGTAAGCGACGTTCGGATGCGTCAATGCAGAAGCGAGTTTGGCCTCTTGAACAAAGCGCTGCATGCGCTCGGGATCGGCGGCGATCTCCGGCGGCAGCACCTTTAGAGCCACGCGCCTGCCGAGACGCGTATCATCGGCTAAATACACGGTGCCCATTCCGCCTTGGCCCAGGCGCGAATCCACTTGATAGTGAGCAATTATTGTGCCCGGAGCCATTGGGTCGTGCATCAACTCCTCCATACTATCTGGCTGACCACCACACGTTCATGTCCAGGAACCGGATCGTGGGGCAGTCCATCGCTTTTTCGCGGCCCGCCGGACCGCGGGGACAACGCAGACGACGAAAGACGGTCGTCCGTTCACGTTTTCTCCCTGGTCTTCAGCTCGTCCAGCAGAGTATCGAGCCGCTGGAAGGATTCCTCCCAAAAGCAAGGCAATTCCACTTCCACCACGAATACGTTTTGCGTCACGGTGGTATCCAGCCGCGCCTGATTTTCATACAGCGCGCGCAGCCGGTTTCGCACGTTCTGAAGACCCAGCCCGCCGCGGCGCGCCGCCGGGACTTCCCGATCGAACTCGTTCTCCACGGGCACCCGTAGCCAGCCCTCGCGACAGTGAGCTTGCATGCGGATGGTTCCGCCATCCACCAGTCCGGCGATGCCATGCTTGACTGCATTTTCCACCAGCGGTTGCAGGAACAAGGGCGGCACCCGGCAGGCTTCGCAATCCGCATCGGTTTCCAATTCGATGCGCAAGCGCGAGCCGAAGCGCACCTGCTCAACATCCAGATAGGCCTTCGCGAGCGCCAATTCTTCACGCAGCGAGATGCTGTTCTTTTCGCCGAGACTCAACGTGCTGCGCAGGAAATCCGAAAGCTTGATGCACATGTCGCGCGCCCGCACGCCATCCACGGTGGCCAGCGCGCTGATGGAATGCAAGCTGTTAAACAAAAAGTGCGGATTGATTTGCGCCTTTAGCGCCTTCAATTCCGCTTCCCGGGCGAGCGTCCGCGATTCCTGCGCGCGGGTCTCGGCCTCTTTCGACGAAACATCCAGCAGCAGCGCATAGTGCAGAGCCACGGACAAGAGATAAAGCAGCACACCGATGCCGAATAGAAGCGGAAGATGCTGGCGGAAACGCTCGCTCAACTGCGCGAAATATCGGCCAAGGCCGATCGCCAGCAGATTCGCGACCAAGATCCAGAGCAGTCCAGCCACTATCGCCGCCGCAATGTGATTGCCCAGCAACTTGGGGATTTGGGTAAAGCCCAGAGGCAAGACACGGCACACGTACCACGGCGCCAGGCACACAAACGAATAGAACAATGTGAGGGGCAAAGCCAAGGAAGCACCTTCGGTCCACGTTAGCTTGCCCTGCATGGCGAGCAGATAACCCAGCAAGGCGCCCAATGGAAGCCAAACGAGCAGATAAAGAGCGATCCTGCCTTTGGTGGCAAGCAGCGGATGCATGACGGATGGGCTCGGCTAATTCTTGGCGTTGACGCCCGCAAACATCGCGGCGCCGGTGATAACCAGCTCCGGAGTCTTTGTGTTTGGATCGGACTTCGGGTGAGTGGTCTTGTCTTCGAAGGCGCCAAAAATAGCGACGCCTTTCATCACCACATTCCAATTTTCGGGCACACGAATATCGACACCGCCGAACAAGAGGTTCAAGTCGATCACAGCTCTGTCGCCGGCCATCGCCGCATTTCGCAGATCGATATTGACGCCTCCGAAGACAGCTACCACGTCGCCGCCTTTGAAATCCTGGGAGTCAACCTTACGCTTGACGCCGCTAAACACGGCCCACAGGCTGACATCCGGGTTGATTGTGCCGGGCGCGCCCGCCAGGCATTTCTTACGCTCCAAGGCCCGCAGCAGCACGATAATCCCAAATCCGATAATCACCAGAGGCCAGATAAGATCGAAATTGAAGGGCACGACGTCCAGGTTGTCGAGCAGAAGAAACGCGCCGACCAGCGCGACCATGCCGCCTACAACGTAGCCCATCGGCGACCGGGCTTCCAGAACCTTGGCGACGCCCATGATGATTACGGCAACCGGCCAGAATCGCCACAAATCGTGAAATCGGATTATGTTGAGGTTGTCGAGCAACATCAGCAATCCGACCACAACGACCAGTCCGCCAAATAACAATCCGGACATGCCGGAGCGCCCGCGCCAGCTTCCATCGCCCCGCCGGGCCATCCGCTCTTCAAATCGACCCATATCCATGCTTTGAGCGTAGCAGTGCTGTCTTCAAGGTTCGACGAAAGATCGGCGAATGGAGGTTGGGGACCGGTAAGTGAAGGGTTGTAGGTTGCGGGTGACGAGCGCGGCCGGGGAACCCTTTGCCAATCATCCAGTTAGCGTGGGGCAGGCGATCGTATTTTGTCGGCTGCCTTGGCCGGTCGAGCTGGCACGCCTGGTTGCGGGCCAGGATAGTAAAGGAAAGGGGCGAGGCACAGCACCCTATGTAGGGCAAGTTGATAACCTGCCGCCGATTGTAAATCGGCCTATCGCTAACGGGCCGATTGCCAATCGGCCGGCAGGATGCCATCCTGCCCCACAGCCTAAGTGCTTTACCCTAATCGCGGTAGACTCTTTCCCTAACGACTATAAGGCTTTCGTACCGCTCTGACGATCAATAGGTTTACTCGGTGGAGAGAAACTGGTGGCCCTAGCCACACTACTTGGACGGTAGATTGCCTTTCTTGACTCGGAACTTGATCGCGTGGCGAGCCAAAAGGATTGAAGATCCTGTCGCGAGACTGCGTTACTTGCAACAGAAGGCGAGCTCGCCTTCGGCCGTCGCTTGGAATTCGATCGCTTCCCATGGAAAGAAGTGGCGTGTGGCGGCTGGTCTGCTTTTGATAGGTTGCGTCATGATTCCCGGCTACAAACTGGCCAATACCAAGGAACGAGTGTTCCTGCCGATGACGCACGTTTCGGCGGCCGGCATCGACATATTCACGAATGTGTGGCTGGTGGACAAGACCCAGGATTTTGAGACGTACAGTAATGGCTTACGGATCGACAACCGTTACGCGGTTCCAAACGAGCCGCGCGTGCCATACCCGGTGTACCAGCGCGCGGCGATCGACGGCCAACCCGAATGGCGATCGCAGGCGGCCGGCATCGTATTCCACACTACCGAGAGCGATCAGGCCGCTTTTGAGGCCGGCCAAATCCGAAATTTGAAGCGCATCGGAGAAGACGTGCTGCGCTTCGTGAAGCGCAATCACTGTTATCACTTCCTGATCGACCGCTTCGGACAGGTTTTCCGTGTAGTGCAGGAGAGCGACATCGCCAACCACTCCGGCAGCTCGGTGTGGGCCGACGATCGGGTCATCTATGTGAACTTGAACGCCAGTTTTTTTGGAATCGCATTTGAAACGCAGACGCAGAAAGGCCAGGATTTGGCGTCGGCCACCGCCGCTCAAGTTCATGCCGCGCGGGTGCTCACCCAAATGCTGCGCAACAAATATCGAATCCAGGCCGCTAACTGCGTCACACATGCGCAGGTGTCGGTGAATCCATCCAATATGTTGGTTGGATATCACACGGATTGGGCAGGCAATTTCCCATTCCTCGAACTAGGGCTGAACGACAATTACACCGCTCCGCCCGCGGCGATTGTCGCGTTCGGTTTCGATTACGATCCAACATTCGTCCACGCCACCGGCGCGCGGATCTGGCAAGGGTTAAGTCTTGCCGAGGATCAGATCCGCTCGCAAGCCGCCGCTCAGGGGCTGCCGGTGCAACAGTATCGATCCATTCTTCAGAAGAAATATAAGGAGATCATTGCCACGCTGAAGGCCAGCGCCGCAAAGGAAAACAGTCATGCGACATAACGACAAAAACAACAACAATAATTCCGCCCTGGGACTGGATGTCGGCACTAGCCGCATCTGCCTGGCCGAGCGATCCGGCGAAGATTTTCAGTACGAAACCCAACTGAATGCCTTCGTCAGCATTCCGTATTCAAAAATGACCGAGAGCGTCCTGAAAAAAGAGAAGGTGCCGCACACCGTTAACGGAGAGCAGATTGTGGTACACGGCAATGAGTCGGACCGTTTCGCCGACCTGTTGAATGTGGACACGCGCCGCACCATGAGCAAAGGCGTTTTGAATCCAGCCGAACCGGACAGCCTGAGCATGATCCGCAAAATCGTGGAGTCGCTGCTGGAGCCATGCAAGGATAGGCGGAAGTTGTGCTTCACGATTCCGGCGGCGCCGCTGGGAGCCGAAGAGAACCTGACCTATCACGAAGCCACCATCCGCCAGATTCTCGGCGACATGGGCTACGAAGTGAAGAGCATCAACGAGGGCTTGGCGGTGGTGTATTCGGAGCTCGAGAGCTCGAACTACACCGGCATTGGAATAAGCTGCGGCGGTGGCCTGTGCAACGTGTGCCTGGCATACTTGTCGGTCCCGGTGCTGAGTTTTTCGATTCCGAAGGCCGGCGACTACATCGACAACAACACCGCGACGGTGACGGGAGAGCGTGCCAACCGGGTTCGCATCGCGAAAGAAGACTCGTTCCATCTCAACGGATTTTTTGCCGACAAACTCCATCAGGTTCTGGGCGTGTACTACGACGAGATGATCCAGTCGCTGGTGAACGCCATGAAGCAGGCATTTTCAAGCTCCCACAGCCTGCCCAAATCCGGCCGCAATCTGCCCATCGTGCTGAGCGGCGGCACGGCATTGCCGGAGGGCTTCAAAGATCGCTTCGCCAAGATCCTGGGCGAATCGGAACTGCCAATCACGGCCACCGAGATTCGCATGGCAGCCGATCCGTTGCACACTTCCGCCAAGGGCGCACTGGTAGCCGCACTGGCGGATTTGTAGTCTTGTATTCTTGAGGAATGCATCGGAGAAGATTCCTCGGCGTAGTCGGGGCGCTTGGCATGGCAAAGGCCGCGCCCGAGAAGCGCACCAGGTTTTACGCGTTCGAACGCTTCACTGTTAAAAACGGCGCGGGCATTGCGCGGCTGCACGACTTCCTGAGTCAGGCGCTCCTTCCCGGCATGAATCGAGTCCACTCCGGACCGAAAATCATCCTCGAACAATTTGTGGGTCCGCACACTCCCGAAGTGCTGGCGATCCATGGATTCTCGTCCATGGAAGAAATGTCGGAAGTGCATGCGAAGGTGATGCATGACGAGGCAGTTGGCAAAGCGCTGCAGGTTTTGGAGAGCGGCGCGGAACCGGCTTTTGAGTCGCTCGATTCGTGGGTCGTCGAGGCCGCCGATTATTCTCCCGAGATCAAGCCCGAAGCATCCGAGACTCCGCGAATCTTTGAACTTCGGATATATCATTCGCCAACGTGGCGCCAGCTTGGACTACTGCACGAACGTTTCCGCGGTCCCGAAATCAAGCTCTTTCATCGCGCGGGAGTTCATCCGATTCTTTACGGATCGACGGTCATTGGCCCCAACATTCCCAATCTAACTTATGTGATTCCGTTTACCGATCTGGCCGCGCGCGAGAAGGCTTGGAATGCGTTCGCAGCCGATCCGGAATGGCCGAAAGTGCGCCGGGAATCGATCGAGAGAGGTGGAGAGATCGTGACTTCGAATCAGATTCTGTTGTACAAGGCGACGAAATATTCGCCGATCCGATAGATGCGTTGGTTTGCGATTCTTTCGCGGCTCGGTTTGGTTTCGTGTCATCATCTCTTGAAGAATGACCCAACTTCACGACCCTTCCCTATATAACCAAGATCTTGCGCCTATTCCTTTTGAGCGGCGAACCTGGGGATTGTACAACTACGTGTCGTTGTGGGTGGCGATGAGCGTGTGCATTCCCACGTACATGCTGGCGTCGGGATTGATCGCGGGTGGCATGAGCTGGTGGCAGGCTATTTTGACCATCTTGCTTGGCAATTTGATCGTGCTGGTTCCGATGCTGCTCAATGCGCATGCCGGGACGCGCTACGGAATTCCATTCCCGGTTTTTGTGCGCGCCTCATTCGGCGTGAAAGGCGCTAATGTTCCGGCCGTTCTGCGGGCATTGGTGGCATGTGGCTGGTTTGGGATTCAAACCTGGATCGGTGGACAGGCCATCTATTCGATGCCCCAGATTCTCTGGCCGGCCGTAAACGGATTTCCCGCCGCCATGTGGATCTGCTTCCTTTCGTTTTGGTCGCTGAACATGTACGTGATTTATCGCGGCATCGAAACCATCAAATTTCTAGAAGGCATCGGCGCGCCGTTCATGTTAGGCGTGGGATTGTTGCTGCTGTGGTGGATCACCAGCAAAGCCGGCGGCTTTGGTCCGGTGCTCAGCTCGCCAGGTAAGTTCAAAACGACGGCTGAGTTTATGCATTTTTTTATCCCATCGTTGACCGGGATGGTTGGATTCTGGGCCACCGTGGCTTTGAATATTCCGGACTTCACTCGCTATGCAAAATCGCAACGGGCGCAAATGCTTGGTCAGGCACTGGGACTGCCGGCCGCGATGACCTTGTACTCATTCATCGGCGTGGCGGTCACTTCGGCGTCAGTGGTGTTGTTCGGCGAGGCGATCTGGGATCCGGTGGTACTGCTCGGACGATTCCATCAGCCCGTGGTGGCGTCGATCGCTCTGGTGGCGCTGTTGGTCGCGACTTTGAATACGAATGTGGCCGCGAATGTGGTTTCACCGTCTAACGATTTTTCGAATCTGAACCCCCGGTTAATTTCCTTTCGCACGGGCGGCTTCATTACCGGCGTGGTGGGCATTCTGATGATGCCGTGGAAGTTGCTGGGCGACTTCAGCGCCTACATTTTCGGGTGGCTGGTGGGCTATTCCGGACTGCTTGGCCCGATCGCCGGCGTGATGATCGCGGATTACTTTCTGATCCGGCATTGCGACCTGAATGTCGCGGATCTGTACCGGCGCAACGGCTTGTATGAATACGATCGCGGCGTCAATTATCGCGCGGTCGTGGCGCTGGTGTTGGGCATCATCGTCGCGCTGTTGGGGCTGGTGCTTCCGCCGGTCCGCTGGTTATACGATTATGCCTGGTTTGTGGGATTCTTGGTAGCAGGTACGGCCTACGTAATTCTTATGGCGCGCGCGCCTTCCGCCACCCGCGAATTGATTGGAGAAAAGACATGATTGGCACTGAATCCGCTCTTGAGACTGTGCACTTTTACGTAAATGGCAAGTGGGAAGGAGCCGGAAACCGGGCGATGCATGCGGTAACAAATCCTGCTACCGGCGCTGCGATCGCTCAAGTGGCTTACGCATCCGCGGCGGATGTCGATCGCGCGGTGGAGGCTGCGCACGCGGCATTTCTCAAATGGCGCGAGGTCCCGGTGGTGGAGCGCGTACAAGTGCTCTATCGCTACAAGACGCTGCTGGAGAGTCACGCGAATGATCTGGCCGCCGTGTTGACGGCCGAGAACGGTAAAACCGCGGACGATGCGCGCATGGAAGTGCGCCGGGCCATCCAAATGGTGGAAGTGGCCTGCGGAATGCCGAGCTTAATGATGGGCGATTCGTTGAACGACGTTGCCAGCGGAATCGATAGCCACACGATTCGCCAGCCGATCGGTGTTTGCGCCGGCATCACGCCATTCAATTTCCCGGCGATGGTGCCGTTCTGGATGTGGCCGTTCGCGATAGCTTGCGGAAACACGTTCGTGTTGAAGCCGTCCGAAAAAGTTCCGATGACGCCGACCATGGCGACGACTCTTTTACATCAGGCGGGCGTGCCGGAGGGCGTATTCAATCTGATTCACGGCGACAAGACTGCTGTGGATGCGTTGCTGCATCATCCGCTGGTGCGCGCGGTTTCGTTTGTCGGTTCCACTCCGATCGCCAAATATATTTATCAGACCGCCGCGGCTGAAGGCAAGCGCGTACAGGCGCTGGGTGGCGCGAAGAACCACTTGGTGGTGATGCCCGATGCGGATTTGCCGAAGAGCGTGGAGGCGATCATCAGTTCGGCATTCGGCGCCGCGGGCGAGCGCTGTCTGGCGGGCAGCGTGCTGGTGGCGGTTGGGGATGTGGCCGATCCGCTGCTCAAGCTGCTGGCAGAAAAAGTGAGCGCGATGAAGATCGGCGATGGAGCGGAGAAGGGCGTTGACATGGGTCCGCTGGTCACGCAGGAACATAAGGCGCGCGTGGAAGGCTACATCGATAAAGGCGTGGCTGAAGGCGCGAAGCCCCTGTTGGATGGGCGTGCCGCCGGGCGCGGCCGCGACGGCTTTTTCGTGGGGCCTACCATTTTCGATCAGGTGCGGCCGGACATGACGATCGCGCGCGAGGAGATTTTTGGACCCGTGCTTTCGGTGATTCGTGCTAAAAATCTCGACGAAGCAATCGCGCTGGTGAACAGCTCCCGGTTTGGCAACGCGACTTCGATTTTCACCGGCAGCGGGAAAGCCGCGCGCGAGTATTCGGCCAAAGTGGAAGCCGGCATGGTGGGCATCAACATCGGCGTCGCCGCGCCCATGGCTTTCTTCCCGTTCGCGGGCTGGAAGAATTCGTTCTTCGGCGACCTGCACGCCCATGGCAAGGATGCGGTGATGTTCTACACGGAGCAAAAGGTATTGATGACGCGGTGGTTTTGACGCTTCGCTCGCGGCGCGTGGTTCTGCCGGAGGGCGTGCGGCCTGCGTCCATCGAGATTCGGGGCAGGCGCATCGCTTCGATTGGATCGTGGGACGAGACCGCGGTGGATCTCATCGACGTTGGCGAGAAGTACGTTCTTCCTGGTTTGGTCGATACGCACGTCCATATAAACGAGCCGGGGCGCACGGAATGGGAAGGGTTCCAGACGGCTACGCGGGCGGCGGCAGCCGGCGGGTATACGACGCTGGTGGATATGCCGCTCAACAATCTTCCGGAGACAACGACTGTCGAGAATCTGCGGGCCAAGGAAGCGGCGGCGCGCGGGAAATGCATGGTGGACTACGGATTTTGGGGTGGCGTTGTCGCGGACAATCAGCAACACATCAGCGCGCTCGCCAGAGCGGGCGTACTTGGATACAAATGTTTTCTGGTTCCTCCCGGCATCGACGGGTTCACCATGGTGAATCGCGGGGAACTTGAAGCTGCGATGCCCCTCGTCGCGAAGACCGGCCTGCCGCTGCTTACTCACGCTGAATTGCCCGGACCGGTTGAGGAGGCCACGACCAAGCTGCAGGGGCGCGATTGGAAACAGTACTCCACTTACCTCGCTTCGCGGCCGGATCTCGCTGAAGTTGAAGCTATCCGGATGATGATCGATCTGAGCCGGCGCTTTGGATGCCGGGTTCATATCGTGCATCTATCGTCAAGGGAAGCCCTCCCGGATTTGAAAGCTGCGCGGGCCGAAGGCTTGCCGATCACGGTGGAGACTTGTCCGCACTATCTGCACTTCGACGCCGAACAAATCGCCGATGGGGCGACTGCGTTCAAGTGCGCTCCGCCCATCCGGCCGCGGATTAATCGCGAGCGATTGTGGCAGGCTTTGGAGGATGGTGATATTGATTTGATCGCGACCGATCATTCGCCTTGCCTGCCGGAGATGAAGACGCGCGGTGATGGAAGTTTTCTGGAGGCTTGGGGTGGTATCGCTTCACTCCAACTTGCCCTGCCCGTGGTATGGACTGAAGCGCGGCGGCGGGGACTCGCGATCACAAGCATTGCTCGCTGGATGAGCGGGCAACCGGCTAAGCTGGCCGGGCTCGATCATTGCAAGGGCGCGATCAAAGTAGGCCACGACGCCGACCTGGTGGTCTTCGATCCGGACGCGAGTTCACTGGTGGACCCGAAACTGCTGCAACATCGTCATCCGATCACGCCTTATGCCGGCGAGACGCTATATGGCGTCGCGGAAACCACTTTCGTTCGCGGGGAAAGGGTTTACGATCGTGGAATGTTCGCGGCTGAACCCAAAGGCGCGCAATGCTTCCGGTAGAGTAGAGGAGTAATGTTTCAGACCGTCGGCAAACCGGTCCCCCGGAAAGAAGGCCGGCAAAAAGTCACGGGTGAATCCAAATACGTAGACGATCTTTCGTTTCCAGGGATGCTGTACGGCGTGACGGTTCGCAGCCCGGTTCCTCGCGGTCGAATCCGTAATATCGAATTCAGCGGCGATCTGCCATGGCACGAGTTCACCATTGTCACCGCGAAGGATATTCCCGGCGAGAATATCGTCGCGCTGATCGTGGACGACCAACCCTATCTCGCGGCCGAATTTGTGAATCATCCCGAGGAACCGGTGGTGCTGCTGGCGCATCCCGACAAGTATCTGGTGGAGAAGGCGCGTTGTGCCGTCCGATTGGACATCGAACCGCTGCCTTCAATTTTCAGCATTGAGGCATCGCTGGCGAAGGAACAGATCATTTGGGGCCACGACAATGTGCTGAAGAGCTTCATCGTCGAGAAGGGTGCGGTTGACGATGTTTGGGCGGATGCGGCGCACATCGTCGAAGGTGAATATCGCACCGGCGCGCAAGAACAGCTTTATATCGAGACCAACGGCATCATAGCGATCGCGAATCCGGAGGATGGCGTCACGATCTGGGGCTCGATGCAGTGTCCTTATTACATTCACAAGGCGCTGCTGAAGCCATTCCAGTTACCTCCCGAAAAGATCCGAGTCATTCAAATGGAAACCGGTGGAGGATTTGGCGGCAAGGAGGAATATCCGTCGATCCTGGCGGGGCATGCCGCGCTGCTGGCGTGGAAATCGGGTAAGCCGGTGAAGATGATTTACGATCGCGCCGA
>CATPCJ010000097.1 GCA_955652915.1 uncultured Bryobacteraceae bacterium | reverse complement strand
GGTCGGAGATGGATACCATCACTGCACGGCTGCGCCGGGATTTTCCAGCGATCTATCCACCGAACGGCGGGCTCACCTTCAGCGTTGTTCCACTGCTGGAGCAAGTGGTGGGCGAGGTGCGCCGGCCGCTGATTATCTTGATTGGGGCAGTGGGTTTTGTGCTGCTGATCGCCTGCGCCAACGTCGCGAATCTACTCCTCGCCCGGGCCGTTGCGCGGGAGAAGGAAATTGCGATTCGCATGGCCATCGGCGCCGCTCCAGCGCGAATCGCAAGACAATTATTGACCGAGAGTGGACTCCTGGCGGCCGTGGGCGGGACTTTGGGAATTGCATTTTCGCTGGTCGCGTTGCAAGGACTCCGCGTGCTGGGAAGTCACAGCATTCCTCGTCTTCGCGAGGTGAGTGTCAACTGGGAAGTCCTGGCGTTTACGCTAGTGCTTTCGCTGGTTTCCGGAGTCCTATTGGGGATGGCGCCGGCGGTGCGGGCGCGCCAGTTGGATGTGCAGGAAAATCTCAAAGCGGCGAGCCGGGGAGCCTTCGGAGCCAATACGGCATGGAGTCGTGGAAACCACCTGCGGCGGCTGTTGGTGATCTGCGAACTGGCGCTTTCGATAGTGCTATTGATTGGAGCGGGACTTCTTCTTCGTAGTTTCGCGCGGCTTCAGGGAGTCGCACCCGGCTTCAATCCGAAAGGAGTCCTCACTTTTGGGTTGACGATGAATGGAAGCAAGTACAACGGCCGCCCGGCAGTGCTCCAGGCCTACAAACAGGTTCAGCAAGGGATCGAAGCCTTACCGGGAGTTACCGCCGCCGGCGCGGTCTCTGCGTTGCCACTAAGCCAGATGTACTCCTGGCGACCCATCACTGTGGAAGGCAGGATGCCCGCGGCGGGAGAGAACTTTATCAACGCGGATGAACGGGTCGTCGCGGGCGACTACTTCCAAACAATGCAAATCCCGCTACGGCAGGGGCGATTCTTCGGGGAACACGACACGGAGTCCGCCCCTCGCGTGGTGCTCATCGATGAGTTTATGGCGGCGCAACTTTGGCCCAGGCAAGACCCGATCGGTAAGCGCATCCACAATGGCGACATGAACTCGAAGGCGCCGTGGATGAGCGTGGTGGGAGTGGTGGCACGCATAAAGCAATATACGCTCGATGCGGACTCTCGGATTGCGTTTTACCTGCCGCACACGCAGTTCCCAACCCGCGAAATGCACATGGTTCTGAGAAGTAAGCCTGATCCCGCAATCATGGGAGCGGCAGTCAGAAAGCTGATTGCCGCCATCGATCCCGATCTCCCGATGTATCAGGTCCGAACGATGACGGATCGCGTCAACGAATCGATGGCACAAAGGAAGTTTTCGATGGTGCTGGTAAGCCTATTTGCCGGCCTGGCGCTGGTCCTGGCCACCATCGGGACCTACGGAGTGATGTCGTATCTCGTTACTCAAGGGTTTCGGGAAATTGGAATCCGTATGGCTTTAGGAGCAACACCGCGCGCTGTCTCGCTGTTGGTGTTCAGCCGGGGATGCAAGCTCTCGATGGCGGGTATTGTCGTGGGCCTCTTGGGGGCGTTCGCGCTCACGCGATTGCTCCGAAGCCAGGTATTCGGTATCGAGGTTACCGATCCGCTCACTTTCATAGTCGCGATGATCGTCTTGACAGCCATAGCGTTGTTGGCCAGTTACGTGCCCGCTCGTTACGCAGCGCGTGTTGACCCGATGATGTCGTTGCGGAGGGAATAGGACCTGGTGTGGTGTCCTGTGCGAGATCGGCGGCAAGAGGCAAATAAATATTGCACGCCGATCAACGCCGATGGACGCGGATTCTCATTTACGTATGGGAGGCCTCTCGCCAAAAACTTTCTTCCTTCCGTCGCCCTTGTCTTTCAGGCGGGCGTCGTCAACGGCTTGCCCTTTTCCGCAAGCAGGATGGCGAGAAGCCGGGCGGGTTTGGTGGAACTCGCGTTGCGTGACACGGCGTGGAGCTGGCCGGGCGTTTCCATCCACATCTCGCCAGCCGCGTAGGTTTTCTCCGGCTCGTCGCCGACTTTCGAAGCTATCTCGCCCTCCAGCACGTACGCGAAGGTGAGACCGGGATGCCGATGGGCACTGGAACCGCCACCCGGCGCGTAGTCGACCTCCACTGTAGTGACAGACCAACCGCGCAGGTTGAGATCCGGCAGATCGTGCTGGAAGACAGGTCCGCGTTTCGGCGTTTGAGCGTTCGATGCCTGGGACCGAATCAGAAGAGTTCCCAGACTGGCGAGGAGGATTCGTCGGTTCATCACCCCATTTTGACGCAGGGCAACGCGAATTGATAGCCGCATGTTCACGAAGTTACACGAAAGGCAATTTTGTTCAAGACGGCCGATACGTCGAGGACTACACTATGGACGGGTATTGTGCAGTCGCGGTCCCACTTCGGAGGAACTCGATGAATGGTATTTTGCTCCGCGGGCCGGCGCGGAGCTGTGCGCTTTCGACAGAGGCGTTGCTCCTCAGCGGTTTTCTAAGGCGCGGCCGAGGGCCACGATGATGACCCGGCGAGAGTCGATTCGCGTGTTGGGCTCAATCTCCGCCGGAGTCTGGTCCGCGGCGGCGCAGAACGATTCCACTCCTTCGCTCGCGCCGGGAGTCCCCATGTCGCCGGAGAGAATCGCCCTGGTTGATTCGTTTCGCGAGAAAGCCGCGGGGCTGGCGAAAGACTTCGAGGCGCGAGTTCACAAGAGTGCATGGGCGATGCCGTATCGCTTGTACCGGCCGGCGGACACCGGGAAGGCGCCGCTGGTTTTGTATCTGCATGGCAGCGGCGGATTGGGCGACGATAACCAGAAGCAACTTGGCCTCGGCAACATTTTCGGCACGCACATTTGGGCGCTTCCTGAGAACCAGAAGCGTTTCCCCTGTTATATCGTGGCACCGCAGACGGACCGCGGATGGGTCCGATACAAGGCCCCGCCGGGAGGAGGACCGGCGCAAGCGATCCCTGGCTTCGGCGACGGCGCGCGGCTGGCGCTGGAGATTGTGGAAGCGCTGTGTCGCGAGTTCGCCATCGATCGACGGCGCATCTATGTGATGGGGCAATCGATGGGTGGCGCGGGGACATGGAACATGACCGCGCATCGCTCGCGGTACTTCGCCGCGGCTGTTATATGCTGTGGAAGCACCACGCCGGATAATGGCGCGCGGTCGATTGGCACGCCGCTGTGGAACTTCCACGGCGATGCCGACCAGACCGTTCCTGTATCCGTGTCGCGCGACCGCATCGTGGCGATGCGGAAAGCGGGTGGGCGGCCCCTCTACACCGAGTACGCCGGAATCGACCACAACGTCTGGCAGTGGGCTTTCACTGAACCGGCGCTGGTGGACTGGGTATTCGCCCAGCGCCGTCCGGTGTAGGGGTGTGCGGCATAAAAAGAAGAGGTTCATGGAAGTGCCGGCCAAATGAGAGAATCTTAGCGCAGCAGTACTCCAATCCGAGCCGTGACCCTTACTCTCCGTCTGCGTCACGCAATCCTCGCCCAGAGGCTTTTTCGCAACCTTATAAACATGGGGGTCAAACGGAGCTTTTCAGTGCCGCGATATACTAAAAGTGCCTTGGAACCTGCGTCGCCCATGACAGTACTCCGGCAATACTTAGCGCTGTTCGCGATTTGCGCCGTGCTCGTCGTGACCACTGTCTCGGTTCTTCCCGGACACGAGCACGCCGGCGGCGACGCGCGGCCCTGCGATATTTGCCATAGCGGACATCTTCCCTGCCTTCAGGCTGCCGGCCAGATTCAACTTTACGCTCACGCCCCGGTGATCTGCCCGCTTGCGACGCCGAATTTCGAGCGCTATGTCGATTCGGCGGCTGTCATTCGCTCGCCGCGCGCCCCACCTGTTTAACGTCCCGTTCTGCAATTTTTGGAAGACGCAACCGATATTCAGACGGCTTCCGTCTTCTGGTCCAACGTTGCAATCTTAAGTAAACAAAACAGGAGTTCTCTCATGACAAAATGGACAGCGCTTCCCTCGCTGGTTCTCATCGCGGCATGCCTTTGTCCGCTGCCCGCCGCCGCGCAAGATTCCGCCGAGTTATTGGCGCGCATGAAGGCGATGGAAGACAAAATTAAATCGCTGGAAGCGGAAGTTCAAACGCTGAAAAGCCAGCAGGCCACCGCGCTTGTAGCACCCGTGGCGGCTCCGGCGCCGGCGGCCGCGCAGGCAGCGCCCGAGACCGCTGCGCCT
>CATPCJ010000096.1 GCA_955652915.1 uncultured Bryobacteraceae bacterium | reverse complement strand
TGGACTCGCACTCGCTCTTTCACCGCAAATTCCTTTTGCAGAGCCACATCGAAGTTGATTTGGCCGGGGCCATAGAGGTAATTGATGCCCGATTCGAGACCGACGCTGCCGGCCGACGCCGGATAGAAGCACGCAGCATTGAGGCGGTTGAACGGATCGCTCGAATGCGTATAGGGATCGCATCCCTGAACTACGCCGATGCGCGGGCCCTCGGTATTGGATCCGGTAACGATCTGATTGCTCGATCCGGAAATGTTTGCGGTAGGAGTGAATGGGGCACCGGTCTGCGCCTGGGTGACTCCGGAGATCTGCCATCCGTCCGTCAAAAGGCGCGTAAAAACGTTCCCGGCAAAAAACTTCGGGGTGTTGTAAACATAGTTGATCGCCAGAATTTGGCGCCGGTCGAAGCCGGCTGGCGAGTAATTCGCGATGCGGTTCAAATTGTCTGGACGGACAAACGCGTTATCGTTCGTGAGGTTCCCATTTCCACTTAGAGCCGTCGCCATGGCCTTACTCCAGGTGTAGGCGATGCCAAAATAGAGTCCTCTAGTCGCGCGCCGCTGTAACTGCACTTGCAGCGCGTTGTAGTTTGATGTCGCCTGGCTTTCGTACAAATTGATGCTGTTGTAGCCGATATACGGCTTCAGGAAGTTGGCGGGCAGACAATTGGTGCCAAGCAGAATTGAAGAACTGCTGGCGACCAATGTCGGGTCCTGGTTTTGCGGAAGATAGCATTGGCCGAAAGCGTTGTAGTTGAGGTTCCGATTATCTTGTTGATGCCGCGACTGGGAACCGACATAACCGGTATCCAGCGACATGTTCCAGGGCAGCCGGGTTTGGATGCTGAATTGATACGAATAAGTAGTGGGAACCTTACCCGTAGGATCGGCGGCATTAATACTCGGCGGTCCTAACAGAACGTTCTTGGGGTCGATGCTCGACACGAAGTTCTGATTGAGCGTGGGGCTTACAGCCTCGGGAGGATTGCTGACCGAATCGAAGATCCGGTTGCCCTGGATTCGGTCATAATAAATTCCGCCTCCGGTTCGAATCACGATGTTCTGTCTGCCGGTAACATCCCACGCGATGCCGAAGCGGGGGCCCCACTGTGGGCCGCGATTTTTGAAGAGATACTTCCCGTCCGGACACTTTGTAGATTGGCAAATGCCGTTGAAGGGATCGCCCGAGCCAGGGACCTCCAGACCGATGTCAAAGGCCGGCAGATAAGTTTTGGTCACGGGATCATAAGCCGATCGAGCATTGTTGGCTGGGTTAAGGGCCGGCAGGTACAGACGCGGGGCCTTGGCTGGATCCCACATGCTGGGAATGAAAGTGGACGACTGCAGCGAAGCATCATACTGGGGCTGATACCAGCCACCGCGTATACCGTAGTCGAGTGTTATGCGAGGCGTGATCTTCCAAGTATCCTGAATGAACCCTTCGATGTTCCAATAGCGGTATTGGCCGTTAATATAAGCGCTGGCCTGCGTAAACGAGTTGTAAACACCCAGCAAAGCATTGGCGTACCCGAAGCCAGTATCGTAGGGATTGCCTGTACTGTCACCGAAGTTATACGAGCCATTGGCATTCGCGAAAGAAGTCTGATCCTTCCGGCTGCGCTGCAAATAGGCGCCCGTCTTGATGGTGTGCTTGCCCCAGACTTTCGTCAGGTTGTCGCTGTAGTCGAGCGTGGTGTTGTAATTAATAAACGGCGCATTGCCGGTGCCGAAAATGTTGTTAGCGCTATTGCCCGCGATGCGCTGGCCCGCAAACTGTATGGCTGGAATGTAATCCCTTTGGACGGCGCTGGGATATAGCACCGGCAGGTTGATACCGGAGGTGGTCCTGCGCAGCACAGTGCCCGCTTCGTCGATCAGGATGGAATTATGGGTAAAACCCCAGTTGAATTCGTTGGTCAAAGTCGGACCGAGCACCCAGGTGGCGCCGGCGGCGAAGCTTCTGCCGGGCACTGGATTGGCGATGGTGGTGATGGGGAGTTGTACGCCCAGTACAAACGAGCCATAGGGTTGAACCGTGGGCTGCTGGTCATCCACCCAATGACCGAAGACGCGCAGATTATTGGTGACATTGTAATCCAGGCGCAGCAGTGTCTCGCGCCGCGGAGAAGCGCCGGGGACCTGCGATGAGTAGTTGTAACCGGTGCCCAACGTGTTTGGCTGCGGGAAAATTTTCAAGAGCGCTTGGCCAGGCCCATAGAAACGACTCGAGGGAACCATGTTGTTAGTGGGAAATGGCAGTCCGGTAAGCGGATCTTTGATCGCATTGGCAGGCAGCAGGTTGTTGTTGTTATCCAGGCTCTTGGTGAAGTCTCCGTTTCGCTCCAGGTCAGTCGGCACGCGCTGGTTTCTTACGTTATTCGGCAGCAACTGCTTTTGCCACTCCTGGCTAAAGAAGAAAAACGCCCTGTTCCGAGCCCGCTCCCAAAGCTTAGGAATCATGATCGGTCCTCCGACGGTGTAACCAGGATCGTTGTAGCGGAACAGCGGCCGCGGCAGAAACGCTTGACCAAAACTTGGCCGGGCGTTGTTGAGGAAAGTATTGGCGTTTAAGCTATCATTTCGATGGTATAAATAGCCGCTGCCGTGAAACTGGTCCGAGCCGCTCTTTGTTACCACGGCAATCTGGGCTCCAGCGCTTCGTCCGTATTCCGCTTGGTATGTGCCCGTCAGAATCTTGAATTCAGAAATCGAGTCAAGACTGACGCTGACGTTCATTCCGCCGTTGTTGCCGGTGTCGACATTGCCGATACCATTAAGCGTCAACTGATTCTGGGATGGACGCACGCCATTTACGGAAAAGGTGTTTGCTCCGGTGCCGGAGCTGCCCACCGCATAGCTGGTACCCGTGGTGAAAGTCACACCCGGGACCAACTTAGCCATATCCAGAACATTGCGGCCGTTGACCTCGATGTTTTCAACCAGTTTGCCAGTGATGGTCGCGGAACGCTCCACGCTTTCGGTCTGCAGCAGCGCCGCTTGTCCGGTTACCTCGACGGATTCCGTCACGGCGCCGACGTCGAGCACTAGATCGCCCAAGGACAATTTGTCGTTGGCATCCAGAGCGACGTTGGCCCGCGTAAGCTTTTTGAAGCCGGTCAGCTCAACAGAAATTGAGTAGTTTCCGGGATTCAAGCCATTCACCGAAAAATCGCCTCCGGCGGATGTCCGCTGGGTGGTGGTAACGTTCTTAGCCGGATCGGTTACAGTTACGTTGGCGTTTGGAATAGCCGCCCCTTGTTGGTCAATCACGCGGCCTGATATGGAGCCGCTGATAGTTTGCGCTTGTGTCTGAAACAACAGCACGAACGCGAAGGCCGCGACTAGGAGCGCGCGCGACGAAAATAGCGTATGGACGATCTTTCTGGTCCTCATTGTATCTCCCTGGATTTTTTATCCCAACGACCCGGTTGGTTGGCTCGGCCTGGGGCCGTGGCCAGAAGCAAATTGTTGTTTCTTCAAACTATATGGTCATAGACTTGACAGAAAGTCAAGGGGTAGGTGGCGTGGGTCTAACTGGTCAGCCGAGCTTGTCCTACTCCTCCGGGTCGATGTGTGCTTGATTCAGAATGCTACGGAACGTGCCCGCCAGAATTTCTGATTTCTTCGGAACGATGGCAGTGTCGACCATGTCGCCGCGTCGACGGACAAATTTGACGTGGCTGCTTTCTGGCTGACTTCGGCGAAACCAGCCGCCTCCAAGTCGTCGCTTGATCTCGCGGAACGGTTGGGGCTAAAGCCGCCCAACCTCGACCTCGATCATGCGGACATCAGGCGGCCGCGTCGCATGCGGTGGTTCGAAGTGGAGTTCTAAGGCTTCCTTCAAATTGGCGAGGGCCTCGTCTTCCGTCTCTCCCTGGCTGGCGACATCGACTTCCAGGCATTGGGAGACATACCACTTACCCTCGCGCCAAACGGTAGCGGCGAACGGTCGCTTCATAATTCTCATTCTTCCACAGCATCGGCGCTTCGCGCGCTTGCGCCAGGCGGCTCGGTTCGTCCGTCAATTCCCGGTGGGTTTCTCCACGTGGTCGATCACGAACAGCTCCACCGGAGCCTTGGAAGATTCCATTTTCAGGCCGAGCTTCTCGAAGATCATATAAAGCGTGGGCCGAGCGGGATCGGCCATGGCGATGCTTTCCGGCGTGGGATCGTCGCCGGGCGGCGCCGGTCTCTGGCGCATCGGCACCCAGCCTTCCGTATCGATGTCGTAGAGGCCGGTCAGTCCGGTGCGGTCGATCAGGGGACGATCCGTGAAATTCGAGACGGAGACCACCAACTCCGCCATGTCGAATGCTTTCACGTGAATCCCTCGTCCCTGGCCGCCGCCGAAGTGACACTGATTCGCCGGGTCGGCGCAATCTTTTTCTTCGAGCTTCGACTTTTGAAGTTTGGGTCCGTTCTTGCCCACGGCCAGCACGTAGACCGGCTGCTCTTTGATGTCGCGTCGAATAGTCAACTTGAATCGCTCGGCCAGCAGGGCCTGAAGCATCAGCCGCATCTTGCCTGCGTAATCCTTGGAAGATAAACCTTTCAGAGCGTCCGCGTCCGCCTTGGCTTCGATGTCGTAGAGGCTGTCCATGGAACGAATCCACTCGGGGCCTCCGGAAAGCTGCGTTCCCTGAAACGGGAGGTTATAAGCGACAGCGATGACGATTTGCAGAGGGGCGCCCGCGACGGTGAACCTCCCGCCCGGCAGAAACTGCGGGAAACCGAAGTGGCGGTCCCCAGGTTTGTGCGGCTTCACCGAAGCCACTTCGAAGGCCGGAGGGGACTGAGCTCTGAGGAGGGCGGGCCCATTCATCAGGCCAATGACCAGCGGCCCGGCCACGGCCAGCAATGCGGCGGGGGCCAGCGGTAGCTTCCGGCCAAAATTCAACTTGTGCCCGATTGGATTTTTCATGATCGCATCGATTCTTCGTCTCCACCAGCATGGGGACGCTGGCATCGAGGTTATCACGCCGGTGTACATGGCACAATTCGTGCTCGATTCGTGCTCGATGATGCCTTCCGGTGACGATAGAATGGGCCGGAAGAACCCGAAAATGCACGGCTCCAGATAGCTATCGTCATCTCAAACATGAAGTCCGAATTGAGTCAGTATCTCGCGCCGCTCCAGACTTGTTACGCGCAGGGCCCTACTGTCGAGATCCTGGACTACCCATTTTTTCTTAAGTGCAAATTTCAGCAGTGCGGCGCCTATCGCCCCGCCCACATGAGATCTCCGCTCACTCCAATCCAGGCACGCGAAGGCAAGCCGGCGCCGAAGCGTCCGAGATGCCGCGAGGTCGATGCCAAGAGCCTCGAACGCCTTGCTTCCTTTCAGGGTGAGATCGTATGAATTGTCGCTGCTTCTCGAATCCGTTGACAGCCATCCCAGGGTCATGAGCCGGTCGTGGAGCGCGACGCCGAGTGTGCCCGCCATGTGGTCGTAACAAGTCCGCGCGGCCCGCAGGCGGTTCGGGGTGCTTGGCACGAACGTGTCGCGAGAACCGCCGGCCAGGACGCTCAGCCCTTCCAGTACGCTGGCTACATCGGCCCCCTCGAGACTGTAGTAACGATGCCTGCCCTGGACCAGCACTTTCACCAGACGCTCTGTCTTCAGCCGATTCAGGTGTACGCTGGCGGTTGACGGACTCACGCCGGCGACCGCTGCCAGCTCGGTGCTGGTTCGCGCATGGTTGTCCATCAGGCAATAGAGTATCCGCGCTCGTGCCGGTTCGCCAATAGCGGCCGCGATTCTCGAAACCGCGTCGTCAGCCCGGTGCTCGACATCCATACTTTGATGGTAGACGAAGTGTCACTGCCTCGCAAGTTGTATATTCTCCAATGTGCGTACCAACCACTTCTCAGCCGGGCAGCTAGACCGCCGCCAAGCCATTGGGACCGGCGCGGCGATTTGTGCCTTGTTGAGTCTTGGTTGCGATGCAGCGGCCGGCCCGCCCGCCACCAGGAGAATATTGATGAAGATTACCTGCGTCATCCGCTACCAGATCGATCCGTTCCAGCGAGACGCCTTCAAGAAGCACGCCGAGAATTGGGGCCGCATCATTCCTCGATGCGGCGGACACCTGATCGGGTACTTCCTTCCCCACGAAGGAACGAATGACGTCGCATGGGGATTGATTGCATTCGAGAGCCTCGCCGCCTATGAGGCCTACAGTGCACGCTTGTAGGCGGATCCGGGAGCGCGCGAGAATTTCAACATGGCTCAGAGAAAGCGCTTGATGGTCCGCGAAGAGAGAAACTTCGTGGAAGTGGTCGATGGAACACTCGGGCTTCCCTCGACGCTCGAAAGGACCAGGTGATCGCCTATGTTGACGCAAGCTGAAAAGGGACGGGCCTTTCGCGCGCTCCATGAGCGCGGCAGCGCTTTCATCATTCCCAATCCGTGGGACATCGGCACCGCGCGGCTGCTGGCGCACCTGGGCTTCGAGGCGCTGGCCACCACCAGCATGGGCTATGCCTTCTCCGCCGGTCAGCGGGACAATACGATTGGCCGCGACCGGATGATCGCGCACGTGTCCGAGATCGTTTCAGCCACTGACCTGCCCGTCAGCGCCGACCTTGAGAACGGCTTTGGAGACGCCCCGGAAGTGGTCGCGGAAACTATCAGGCTTGCGGCCGCCGCGGGACTAGCCGGCGGCTCAATCGAGGATGCCACCGGGCGCCCGGACCATCCGATCTATGAAAAAGAGCATTCCATCGAGCGAGTCCGCGCCGCGGCGGAGGTAGTGCACGCCCTGCCATTCACGTTCATGCTGACCGGCCGCGCGGAGAACTACTTGCACGGCAGGCCGGACCTGAAAGATACGATCGCGCGTCTGCAGGCCTATCAGGAAGCGGGCGCCGATGTTCTCTATGCGCCGGGTCTTACCAGTAAGGAAGATATTGCCGCTGTTGTCAGCTCTTTAGATCGCCCAGTGAACGTGGTAATGGGACTGCAAGGCGTTCAACTGAGTCTGGCAGCTCTCTCGGCGATCGGAGTCAGGCGAGTCAGCGTCGGCAGCGCTCTCTGCCGGGCCGCTCTTGGCGCGTTTCTGCGTGCCGCCCGGGAGATGCGCCAGCACGGCACCTTTACTTTCGCGAATGAGGCCGTGAGCCCCCGGGAGATCAGCGCCATGTTCAGTGCCGGATAGAACCACGACCGTGAGAAGCTGTGAAAAAATAGCTCTAAGATCCACACAGGCAGGAATGCCTGCGCCACAATTTGCCGCCATCACTGAACCCAGACGGTCACGCCGGATTGACTCGTGGCGTCACCGATCTTGAGCGCAATCGGCTGCTCGCCGGAAGCGATGCCGCGGGCCAGTTGAACATTGACTTGAATCACTCCCGCCACCAGTCCAGAAGCGCCGCCCGAGTATTGCACCGGGCAATCGACGCCACCGATTTTGGCGGACACGGCGGCAGCCACCAGTGGGAAAGGCGCTACGACTGGAATCTCACCGTCCATGCTTACTGGCGTGGTAAGACCTCCACCGGTGCCGTACAGAAGAATTACGTCGCCGATGCGCGCCGGATTGATCTGGGAGATCGGGCGGAAAGAAGCGTCGAGAATCGCGCCGGCGCCCTGACCGGAACTGTCCAACGTGAAAAGGCCGGGCATCGTCCGCACGACATTCATGGTGACCGCATTGGAGCGGACACCTTTATATTCGTATTCAACCTTCGTGGCGGCTTGGTTCCCAACGGCGAAGGGAACAACCGCGGCCGTTTGGCCGACGCGCGCATAGAGCATCGGAGCGGGAACGCCATCGAATAGCAGGCGCGCGTCCGAGAGTTGTGACGGTATCCGGCCGTCGGCCCCGGCCTGAGATAGCGCCAGAGACGCCGGGCCGAAGGTGGCCCCAAAGAGCACCACGATTTCTCCAGGCGCAACGGCGTTCTTGGCATAGCTGGCTCCGTTCGTGAGCCCGTCGGCGGAGATCACCGGGGGCGATGCCTGGAGCGCCATCTGGATTGACTGATAAGCAGGCTTAGGTTGGTACGAAGCGTCGAATTCCAGCGCTGCTCCCCGTCCTGGAAATGCGCCTGGGATCCAGGAATACTTGTCCGTAAATCCCCAACTTTGAATGGCGGCGCAAAGCGGGAATTTGAGGCAGAGGGTGAAGACATCGTGGTAAACCTGCGCCTGCGCGGCGAGGTCGGCGGGGCTGGCGTTGCCGGATGAATCCACGGGGAGCCGGACGTCCAGTTCGGTGATGTGAACCTGTAACCCGAGGTCGGTTATGCGCTTGAGATTCGATTCGATGCTTGCCAGCGAGCCATTGTTAGTGGTGAAGTGCATTTGCATGCCGATGCCATGCAATGGAACGCCGCGCGCTACAAAGTCCTGCGCCATTTTATAGATTGCGTTGGATTTGGTGTTGACCGATTCCGCGCTGTAGTCGTTATAGAAGAGCAGCGCCTGAGGGTCGGCCTCGTGGGCCCAGCGCAAGGACTGCTCCATATAGCCAGTGCCCTGCATGCCGATGCCGGGCGAATCCAACCAGATCGTGCCGCGGAGCGTGCCGTCATCGTTGAAGGCTTCATTGATAACGTCCCAGGCGTAAACCTGACCGGCGTAGCGGCCGATCACGGCGCTGATGTGATCGTGAAGAATCCCGGAAAGCTGCGTAGTGGAATAATTGCCACTCGTGACCCAGGAGGGAAGCTGGTTATGCCAAACCAGTGTGTGGCCGCGCACCGCCATGTTGTGTCCGAGTCCAAATGAAACCAGCGCGTCCGCGGGGCCGAAATTATAGGTAGCAGGCCCCGGATGGATAGGGCCGAACTTCATGACATTCTCGGGCTCGATTTGACTGAACTCTCGCGCCAGAGTATCGGCGTAAGGCGCCTCGCTGAAGTGCGACGGCTCGGCCGCGGTGCCTAGCCTGATACCGCGCTGGTCGGAAAGTTGGCGCAAGGGCTGGGCGATGAGAACAGACGCTGCAAAATAGAGAAAGAGATGCGGCCTCGACATATCTTCACCTGTCGCACTAATTACAGCACACTCGACATTGCCGATGAATCTAGCAGAGATAACGCTCCCGGAAAGCCCGCTTTCGCTCCTCGGGAGTGTCCCCCTGAATGCCCGTACAACGATGCGCGGCATGGCTGTCCCATCCTGAAGGCCAACGCACGAATCTTTTCTGCCGGCACGCCGGGCACAATCGATCGCGACCCTCTTGTGCCGGAGTCGTGGCAACCCCTGTCTTTCGCCGGAATTCCTGCTTGGCTTGGCGGCGCGCGCTACGTCTCCGCATGACGTTCGTTGGGCCCGTGCTTGCAGGATCGGTTCCTAGAATCCAGCCCTCGATATCTCGCACGGCAGGATCTTGCGGGGCTACGCATTTCGACGGATCGCAAACTGCCTCAATCATTCCCAGCAGGCCAATCAATGCATCGAAGACATCTTCGCCCGTCGCTGAATTACCAAAGCCGTCCTTGATGTTCGCCGCTAACTCTGGCTGCAGCACAACGCCGTTACGTTCACACCAGGAGAGGATCGTCCGCGCCTGGCTAGTTCTGCCTTCACGGCTGCGCTTTCCGAAACCGCGTGAGAGACCAAGGTGGCCGTACGTCTCGGCTGGGTAAGCTTCCACTACAATAATCCCACCGGATGCCATAAGCACCGGGAGTTCCCCGTCAAACGGCCAGATCGAGATGGACCGGCTGCGAACCGCGGGCGCCAGCAGGTCCCGCCAGCCCTGGATCGCCGCGCGTCCAACTTGATTTGCCCCAAGCGTCCAAAAGATCTCGCAGGCGTTACCTCGCGCCGCGGTCCGGCGGTCACACTGCCGCCGGAGTTCGTCCGCACTGCATAGACCAAGACCGTCCAAAAGTTGTTGTTTGCGGGTGCCCCCAACCGTCCTTGGATAGAACGGCCGGGCCAATGAGATTTCGTCCGGCCGCTCAGCCGGATTGTAGAAGTCGGCCCATGCGCCGTTTCCTAGATGCAGCAACATCTCGGGCAGGCGCCCGAAACCGGCTCTCTCAGCGTAGGCTCGCGGCACTCCGATAGGGAAATCGAAGCCCGCCAGGATGGCTCCTCTTGGCGACTTCTCGCGCAATCGAGCGAAGAACGAATCCGTGCTTCCCACGGGTATTGGTCCCGTTGCTTTATAGCATCCGTTCGTCGACAATTGTGCAGCGGCAAGCCATCGCTTGGTGGCGCTCGTGCTCCAGTCGCAATGGACGATTAGCTCTGGTTTCACCACCAAATCCCAGTCTTCAACCCGAAGGCCGTCTCTCGATCGAAAGGTGGCGCCGAAACGGACTGCTCACGGTAAGTACGGACACCCAGCCGGCGGTTTGCCGGTCTATATCTCCCAGCGCCACAAATTCGTCCCGACTGTATAGCCTGCGCCCACAGCGGCGAAAAGGACGAGGTCGCCCTTCTTCACCATGCCCCCTTCCAACGCGTCGCGCATGGCGAGCGGGATGGTGGCGGCGGTGGTGTTGCCGTAGCGGTGGATATTGATACTGACTCGATCGCCGCCAATCCCCAATCGCTCCGCGGCAGCCATGATGATGCGGCGATTTGCCTGGTGAGGAATGAACGCCGCAAGGTCGCTCACTTTCAGATTGTTGCGCGCGAGCAGATTGCGGGAGGACTCTTCCATTTTCTTAACCGCGTACTTGAATACCTGCGATCCCTGCTGCTTGACGAAATGCAGTCGTTTTTCCACGGTTTCGGCGCTGGCGGGCAGGCGGCTGCCTCCGGCGGGCTGCTTGAGATCGTCGCCACCCGAGCCATCGATTTCGTTGGAGAAGTCGACAAAACCCACCTCCCCCTCTTCGGTAGGCTCGATCAGCATGGCGCCCGCTCCATCGCCGAACAAGATGCAAGTGGAGCGATCCTGATAATCGATGATGCGCGACATGGTATCGGCGCCAATCACCAAAACTTTCTGGTGGGAGCCGGCGGAAACCAGATGGGCGGCCGTGGTGAGTCCGTAGATGAAGCCGGAGCATGCGGCCGAGAGGTCGAATCCCCAGGCCCCTTTTGCGCCCAGCCGATTTTGGACGAGGCAGGCCGTGGCGGGAAACAGCATATCGGGAGTAACGGTGCAGAC
>CATPCJ010000095.1 GCA_955652915.1 uncultured Bryobacteraceae bacterium | reverse complement strand
TCGCCGCGGGCGAGCAGGCCGCGATGGAAGCGATGCCGGTCATAAAACGCTGGCTGGCAACTCCCGTGCCAGCGCCCGAGAAAAGCCCGAAGCCTGGGACGCTGCCAGTTGCTGTTCGATCGGTCGAGACGCCGCCGGGCTAACTTGGCGGTGGCTCGGAACCGGTGGGTACGGTTTCGATAGGCGTCAGAGAAATTTCACCAACGCATCGGCCGTCTCTTTGGGCCGCTCCTCCATTAACCAGTGTCCGGTGTCCTTCAGTATGACCACCGTCACATTCGACGCCACCAGCTTCATCTGTTGCCCCAGCAACTCTCCTAATGCCTTGTCGCCGCCGATCGCAAGAACCGGCATCGTCAGCTTAGTCTGTGCAAGGAGAGCGAAATCTTTGGCCGCCTGTTGGAAGGAAACGAAATATTCCCAGCCTGCCCGCATGCGTCCCGGCCGGGCGTAAGCGGCCGCGTAGACGGTTCGATCCGATTCGGGAATCGAGCGCGTTTTGTCGGCGGCGAAGTCGTTCCAGAAGTGCTCGAAGTAGACGCGCTCGCGCCCCCGAACCAACTCTTCCGGGGTCGGCCCGTTGAAGCGGAAATGCCAGAAGCCGGGGTCGTTGTATACAGGCTCCCAACCGTCGACGCCCGGCAGGAAGGCATCCATCACCACCAGTTTTTCCACTTCGGAGGGGAATTGCGCTGCATAGGCGTAAGCCACCATCAGGCCGATATCGTGCCCCACGACGCGCGCCTTTCCGAAGCCGAGAGATTTCGCGAGTGCATGCATGCGCACGGCGGCAGTCTTCATGTCCAAACCCTGGGCCGGAATATCCGAATCTCCAATGCCGGGAAGGTCGG
Organism: uncultured Bryobacteraceae bacterium; assembly: GCA_955652915.1. Classification (GTDB taxonomy): domain Bacteria; phylum Acidobacteriota; class Terriglobia; order Bryobacterales; family Bryobacteraceae; genus Palsa-89. The sequence goes on along the minus strand of CATPCJ010000095.1, from coordinate 5,191 downwards.
GAGCAATGACTGTGAACCGTTCCGCGAGCAGAGGCATGACCGCCTTCCACATGAGGGAGGTCTCGGCGTAGCCGTGCAACAGGACAAGCGGCGCTCCGTGCCCGGCGGTAAGGTAATGCAGCTTGATGCCGTCGATCTCCGCGGTGTGCGACACAATGGTATTCATAGACAATTCCTCGAAAAAAGCAACGTCGAGGCACTTGTCTTAGCGCGTGCCGGCAAGGCGATTCCCACGACGTGGTAAACAAAATCTACCACGTTCGCGTAAGGCGCCGCGGAAGGGATCTCGCGAAGGATAAGCAGATGATCGCCGCGGACAAAATTGCCGAACTTCACAATAACGGCTATTGCGTGCTTAGGGCACATTTTGCCAAACCTCTCCTCGACGCTTGCCGGGAGGCGTTTTGGCCCATTCTCCTGGATTACCTGAAGGACCATTCTGCAGAGCCTAACCGCGGACCTATCGCCATTTTCTCCCCATGCCGTTTGAGCCGCCCTGCTTCGCACCGGAGTTCTTCTTCGACGCCGGGGTGCTGAGCATCGTGCGCGGCGCAATGGACGACAGGGTCGTCGCCGACCAATGGGGTTGCGATGTGCCGCTGCGGGGCTCGGAGTATCAGGAAGTTCACGTCGATTATCAGCGCCCGTTGTTTGCCGAAGTCCCTGACCTCTTGCTTCCCACCTATATGTTGGCTGTCAGCTTTGGCTTGGTTCGGATAACGCCGGCGCACGGCTCTATCGAAATTGCGCCCTGCACGCACCGGATGCCGAGGAAGCCCGGAAAGATCGAGATGCAGCCAGTGCCCCTGGAAATCGGCGACGTGCTTATTCGCCATCCTTGGACGTTGCATCGGGGCACGCCGAACACGGCCGGCGCACCCCGGCCTCTGGTCACGATCCGCTACGTACGGCGCTGGTATGCCGACAACAGCCGCGAGGTCAATCCACTTCCGCGCGTGGTTTGGCAATCGCTGACACCGGAACAACAAAGCGTGATGCGTTTCCCAATCGGAGACTAATGAAGCCCTACGCAAGCTACAATACAATTAACAGAGATGGGCAACGTTACATCCGGACCAAAGACTCGCGTGCTGATTGCGGACGACGAGGAGAATCAACGCGCCGGCTTGGCCAAGATGATCGAATCCTGGGGCTTCGCGGTGGAGACCGCCGCCGACGGCCAGGAAGCGTTCGAGAAGCTGAACCAGATGCCGGTTCATGTTCTGGTAACGGACTTGATGATGCCGCGCATGGATGGGTTCGAGCTTCTGAAGCGGCTGGCGGCGCAGGGCGATGGGCCGGCCGCGATTGTGCTCACTGCCTTCGGCAATATTGAAACGGCGGTGCAGACCACGCACGATCTCGGTGCATTCTGGTTTTTTGAAAAGCCGATTCAACCAAGCGCGTTAAAAGTATTGATCGAGCGGGCGGCCACGCAAAGCCGATTGGCCGAGGAAACGGAACGCTTACAGCGCCAACTGACTTACAAGGGCGTGCTGGTGGATCTGGTCGGCGTATGCGCTCCAATGCAGCAGGTGTTCTCGCTCATACGTCAGGTGGCGCCGTCGAAGGCCGCCGTATTTGTGTGCGGCGAGAGCGGGACCGGTAAGGAATTGGTGGCGCGCGCGGTGCATCATTTAAGTCCGCGCCGCAGCGGGCCGTTTGTCGCCATCAATTGCGCGGCGCTCCCGGAGACATTGATGGAGAGCGAATTGTTCGGGCATGAAAGGGGCGCCTTCACCGGCGCCGTGGAGCGGCGAGCCGGCTGCTTCGAACTCGCCCAGAATGGCACGCTGCTGCTGGACGAGCTGGGCGAAATGCCGGTGGGCACGCAGGCCAAGCTGCTGCGTGTTTTGGAGGACTCCTGCGTTCGACGGCTGGGCGGGAAGACGGAACTGGCAGTGGATGTTCGTGTCATCGCGTCCACCAACAAAGTGCTGGAAGACGCCTTACACAAAGGTGAGCTGCGCGAGGACTTGTATTACCGGCTGAACGTTTTTCAAATTGCCTTGCCGCCGTTGCGCCAGCGCGAGGGCGATCTTCCGCTGCTCACCGAAACGCTCATCGAGATGTTGAACCGCAAGCATGAAACCCGCGTGGTGGATGTGCATCGTGACGTGGTGGACCAGTTCGCGCGTTACACTTGGCCCGGCAATGTCCGCGAGCTTCGGAATGTGTTGGAACGGGCGGTCATCCTGGCGGGCGAAGGCACCATCACGGCACATCACCTTCCACGCGATTTTGGCGCGCCGGCGGGAGCGCGGCCGGCGCAACACGTGGTGGAATCGGATGCGGTGCGTCTTCCAGTGGGCACCACCGTGAGCGAGGCCGAAAGATCGCTCATTCAACTTACGCTGCAACACACCAAGAACAACAAGACGCGCGCCGCCGAGATCCTGGGCATCAGTCTGAAGACTCTCTTCAACAAGCTGAAAGAATACGGCGCCGCCGAAGCGGAGGCTGGTTCAGGCGCGTAAATGTCTTTGGAGACCCGGCTACGGATCGCCATTGCCGCGTTAATCACGCTGGTGGTGATCGCGATGTCGGCGCTGTACCTCTACGACTTCACCCGTATGACTTTCAGCGCGGCGTCGGACCGCGCCGGCCTGGTCGCCGATCAGGTAAAGGGAAATCTGCTGGATCGTCTGGACCGGCAGACTGCCGCCCGAGGCCTTCCCATAACCTCATTCGAAGAGTGGAAAAGAGCGGGGACGGAGCTAATCCAACGCGATCCTGGCATCACCGAGATGCTCAAACGCGCGCTCGAAAGCGCCGACCTGGTGGTGGCGATTCTAGTGACGGACGACAGCGGCACGGTCCTGGCTGCATCGAATCCGGAACAGGTGAATACAACGCATCGGCCCGGTAACGATTTCCGCGATGTGCTGGCCGGCAACTGGCTTCGGAACCTGTGGGATTTGATGATGCGCAGCGAAGATTATACGACCACGCGCCTGCTGGGTGTGCCAGGTTCCGGGATGGTTCTCTTTAACGTCAAGGTGGTCACCAAGTCGGTGTTCATCAAGAACGCGGTCCTGCCGGTTCTGACGAATCTCGGTATTGCATTCTCCACGGCTCTGATCTTCGCGATCTTCCTCGGATCCGTTTTGCCGATTGTCATTCTCGATCCGCTGCAGCGCGTCAGCCGCAGCATCGACCTGATTCGAGCCGGCCAGTTCGATACCAAGAGCTTGCCCGCCCGGAATGAGTCCCGCGAGTTCGCCGCTGTCCAATCCAAGCTGAGTTTGCTGGGCGAGCAATTCAGGGGCGCCCGCCAGTTGCGTACTAACGTCGAGCACCTGCTCCAGCGACTGGAAGAAACCGTGCTCCTGTTCGACAACTCGGGAAAGCTGGTGGTGTCGGGTGAAACCGCGGAGCGGCTGCTCGGAAAGTCGCGCGATGAGATGGCCGGGCATAGTCTTGACGAGCTGTTCCCGCCTGCCACGGCGCTGGGAAGCGTGATCGCAAGTGCGGTTCGGTCCAGTCAGTCCGTGCGCGACCAGCGAGTCACGATGGCCGGCAATGGTGTAGGCACACCGCTATTGGTCAGCGTCGACGTAATTCGGAAGGATGCAAGTCAAGAGGGCCTGGGAACGCTCATTACGCTTCGAGACGTAGAGAGCCGCCGCCAACTGGAACGGCAGATCGACGTTTCATCGCGCCTGGCAGCCATCGGCCGCCTGACCGGAGGCGTAGCGCACGAAATCAAGAACCCGCTGAATGCCATGGCCCTGCATCTGGAGGTGCTTCGCGCAAAACTCGATGGCCCTCAGCCGGAGGTGGATGTGATCGCGGGTGAAATCAGGCGTCTCGACACGGTGGTCAAGACCTTTCTGAATTTCAACAAGCCGGTCGATCCGCGGACGCAACCGCTGGAGTTGAAGCAAGTGGTGGATCAGGTGCTGGCGTTGGTTTCAGTCGACGCCACAGCGAAGCACATCGCGATCGAAGCCTGTCTCGAAGACCGGCTGTGGGTCAACGGCGATGCGGATCTACTGAAGCAAGCCATTCTGAACATCGTCAACAATGCCTTGGAAGCGATGCAGGAAGGTGGAAAACTGTCCGTGGGCATGCACAGGAACGGCGCCGACTGTGAGATCACAATCCGCGACGACGGTCCGGGCATCGCTCCTGAAGTTCGCGATCAAATCTTCAATTTGTACTTCACTACGAAGCAGCATGGCACGGGAATCGGCTTGGCGACAACATTTCGGGTTGTGCAATTACACGGTGGTACAATCGACTTTGAAAGCGACATAGGGAAGGGCACGACGTTCCGGTTGCGTTTTCCGGGGATCGCGGAATCCCGGTTTGCGCAATTCAAAGAAGCGGCGGAGTCTGCGACGAACCGTTCCTGATAAACCGCGGTTTTCATGCCAGCTCATACCAACCGCCAGGCGTTCAACATTTCACTCGTGCTTCTGCTAGCGGTTTCTGCAATTGCATGCGGCAAGCAAAGTAAACCAGTATTGGCAACACCGGCAACCCCGGCGGCGGCCGCAGCGCCAACAGCGCCGATTGAGCAATCATCCCCGGCGCCGGCACAGGTACCAAACGAACCTCCCGCTGTCCTGCCGCCAACGGCCGCGGCGACGCCGCCCGCGGAAGAACCGGTTCAAACAAAGAAGCCCAAGCGCGCCTCGCGGCCGGTGGCGCCTGCCACTCCCGCCAGCCCTCCACCATCCAATCAGCCGCTTCGACTGGGCGAAATGCTCACACCGGAACAAGAACGCCAGTACAACGCGGCGATGGATCAGAGCTTGCGGCGCGCGCAGGCTAATATCGCAGTGGTTTCGAAGCGCCGGCTTTCAAGCGAGCAAAAGGGGATAGTGGCTCAGGTTCAAAGCTTTATGGAACAAGCGCAGAGTACACGTAAGACCAACTTGACGGCCGCCAAAAGCCTGGCGGAACGGGCGGATGTGCTCGCGCGCGACCTTGCGCGCACAGTGAAGTAGGACTGAAATAAAGATGGGACCGGCAGGTCGATACCGGTCCGCATTTAGCCTTTAGAAATACCGATTGCCGCTGGCCAGCCAACCGTTAGTTTAAGGAAGACTGCGTCGGCGGCGTCCGGCTGCCGGTCAGATCCAAACTATAGATCTTTACGTCCACGCGGCGATTTTCTTTTCGGGCTGCCCGTGTCTTGTTGTCGGCATCCGGAAAATCGCTGCCGGCTCCGATCTCGCGAATC